>DAIMYL010000081.1:0-7656 GCA_036734505.1 Steroidobacteraceae bacterium
CTTCTCCACCGGCCGCCCCTGCGACTGCCAGCCCGTGAAATCGCCCTCGAGGTGCGAGACGCGGGTGTAGCCCGCCTTCTGCAGCGCCTCGAGCGCCATGTTCGCGCGACGCCCGCTCTGGCAATAGACGACGATCTCCGCGTCCTTGGGTGCACCGAGCACGGCCGGATCCGCGACGATGCGGTCGTGCGGCAGGTTGCGCGCACCCGGCACACGACCCGCGGCGAACTCCTCGACGCGGCGTACATCGAGCACGATCGGCGCAGCGGCGGCGCCCGGTGCGAGGCGCGCGGCGAGCGCCGCCGCGCTCACCTGCGGCACCGCTGCAGCAGCGGCGGCAGGCGTCGCGGCGGGCACAGCTCCGACCGGGGGTGCGGCGGCCGGCTTGGGTGTCTGCGGCACCTTGACCAGCTTGGAGGTGTCGTAGCCCATGTCGGCCACGCGCTTGACGAGCGCGGCGTAGCGCGCGTCGTCGATGATCGGCGTGCGCGCCATGATCCACACATAGTCGCGCGCGCTGCGCGCGATGATGGTCTCGGTGTAGTCGGCGTCGAGGTAAGAGATCACGAACTCGGCCTTGATCGGCCAGATGAACTGCATGCCCCAGATGGCGTTGTTGGTGCCCGGGACCACGAAGCCGCGCGGCGTGTACACCTTGCGCTCGCCGTCGAAGCCGCCCTTGTTGAGCGTGAAGGTGGTCTTGATGGTGCCGTCCGGCGCGAGCTCGTAGGACTCGACGGCGTTGTAGACGTCCTTCTCGATGAAGGTCGGGATGACGCCGATGACGTACCACGGCCCCATGAAGCGCGGCAGGTCGACCTTCTCGACCACCGGGACGGTGACCTTCTGCGGCGAGACGCCGCAGGCGGTGAGCGAGACCGCCGCGAGCGCGGCGAGGCCGATGGCGATGATCCTTCCCGAACGGCTTCCGATGGCCATGGTCGACTCCTTGTCGGTCAAAGATTTTTGTCGAAGATACCCGGTCACTCCGCGATGTACCAGCGCCCGGCCACCTGCTCGAGGACATACCGATCATACGGCAGCCCCTGCCCGGAAAGGTCGTACACCGCACGGTCGCCGCCGTTCTCGAACACGGGGGGCGTGCGCCGCACCAACCGCAGCGCCGCGACCAGCAGTTCCCGGTTGGCGATGCTGCGCGAGCAGGCGGTCACCAGGGTGTCGAGCGCCCGCTTGCCCAGGCTTTGACGCAGTCCGGGGCTCAGATGTTCCCCGTAGTAACGGTCGCAGCGGCCATCCACCAGCGCCCGCTCGGCGTCGTCGAGCAGCGCGAGGATGCCGGGGGTGTTCCGCCCGGTCGGCGGTCCGGCGCCCGCCGCGGCTACGCCGGACGCCGCCGACCCGGGGGCCGCGGCGCCGCCGCCCGACTCCGCGGAACCGCCGCGGCGCATCCGCCCGGACGCGAGGTCCTCGAGGCGCGCCTCGATCTCGGAGGGGATCGCCGCCTTCCATTCGCGGCCGTAGGGCAGCAAGGGCACCACCTCCACCACCTCGACGGTGCCGCGGTCCTTGGGCGGTCGCCCCTTCACCACCGCGAGCACGCGCTCGCCGTCGCGCAGCGCACCGACGCCGCGCAGGTCCTCGTACACACGGCCTCGCAAGCCGAGGCGCGACCCGATCGTGCGGAAGAAGTCGACGCTCGTCAGGCGCTCGATGTCGGCGAGCGGCATGGCGGCGCCGAACAGCCGGCCGCGCAGCGTGTCACCGCCGGTCGCCGCCTCGGCGCGCATGCGCTGCTGCAGCACGACCCGCAGACGGTCGAGCTCGTCGGGATGGATGGCATAGGCGACGGCCTGGGCGTCACCGCTCGCCACCGCCGCCAGATACTCGCCGGCCGCACGCCGCTGCGCCGCCGACAGGTCGTCGGCGCGCGCCATCGGTGACAGCGCCCACGCGAGGCACGACAGGAGCAGCAGCGGGAGCCTCACTTCGTCGCCCCCTCTTTGTCGTGGCGCTTGCCGAGCCACCATCCGTTGCCCGCCCAGACGGCCGCCACCACGGCGCCGATGGCCGCCGCGAGTCCGGGCGACGCCGCGACCGCGGTGAGCGCCGTGCTCGCCTGCGCACCGACATAATCGGCGGCGCGGTACACCGGCACATCGATGAAGCTCTTGGCCTTGTACTTGGACTCGGTGTCGAGACGGCTCCAGAGCATCTCGCGGCCGGGACGGATGAAGGCGTACTCGCCCCAACGCCGCAGCACCATCAGCGCGATCATCGCGATCGAGCCGAAGGTCCCGGACACCAGCAGCACGAGGAACCCGATCGACAGCATCACCGGCACGGCGGTGAGCAGCGTGCGCACGCCTAGCCGCGAGGCGATGAGGCCGGTCAGGAACAGCTGCGACAGGATGGTGAGCGACTGCACGACGACATCGATGGTCGCGAACGCCTGCGTGCGCTGCTCGCGGTCGGTGAACGCGTCGTTGATGATGCGCAGCTGTTCGAAGTAGAGGATGGTGTTGACCAGCGACAGCAGGGTCACGAACACCGCGATGCCGATCAGGTACGGCGACCTCAGGACGATGAAGATGCCCGCGAACGGGTTGCCGCCGAGGCCCTCGTCGCCGCGCTTGCCCGCGGCCACGCCGCCGCGCTTCGCCCACAGCCGCATCAGCAGGCGCTGGCAGAGGATGGCCGCGACGAAACCGCCGGTCGCGACGTACAGCACTCCCGCGTTGCCGATGGTCGTGACCGTGAGCCCGGCGACCGCCGGACCGACCAACGCCCCCGCCGTGCCGCCCGCGGCGATGAAACCGAACAGGCGCTTCGACTGCCCGGCGTCGAACATCTCGAGCATGAAGCTCCAGAAGATCGACACCAGCATGAGGTTCAGCACGCTGATCCAGACGTAGAAGAAGGTGCCGACGCGCAGGTTCTCCTCGTCCGCACCGAGCAGCATGCCGATGACCACGAGCGTCAGCGCGGTCGCGCCGTAGATCGACGGCAGCAGCACGCTGCGCCGTACGCGCGCCACCAGCCAGCCGTAGGCCGGCACGATCAGGATGGCGAACGCGGCGGTGTAGAGCCAGAGATCGGCGACGCGCTGCGTGCCGAGCACGGTGGCGACCGTCTCGCGCACCGGGCGCACGGCGAAGTAGCTGCCGAGCACGAAGAAGAACAGCAGAAAGCCGGCGACGACCGATGCGCCCTCGCCCGGCTCGATGCGCACCACGCGCGCGAGCAGACCCGGCGGTGGCCTGCGCGAGGTGCCGGAGTTGATGGTATCCGTCATGGTGCAGACCCTCTGCGCGGCAGCGCCGCAAGATCGACGCGCAGCCCGGGCGTCGCCACCGTGGCCGCTGCGCCCATCGCGCCGAGCGCATCGCGCAACGCATCGGCGGCGTCCGGTTCGCCGTGCACCAACCATACCGGAGGCCGCTGCGCGAAGCTGCCGTACCACCGCAGCAGGTCCTCGCGGTCGCCGTGCGCCGAGAGACCGCCGAGCGTATGCACCTGGGCTTCGACCCGCACCGGCAGACCGTAGATGCGCACGAAGGGTTCACGGTCCACCAACGCGCGGCCGAGCGTGCCCGGCGCCTGGAAGCCCGTGATGACCACATGGCACTCCGGTCGGCCGAGGTTGTGCCGCAGGTGATGGAGCACGCGGCCGCCGTTGCACATGCCGCTGCCGGCGATGATGAAGGCATGTGAGCGGAAGCCGTTGATGGCGCGCGACTCGTCCGGCGTGCGGCACAGGTGCAGGTTGTCGAGGGCGGGCATCCCCGGGAAGCCGCGCCGCAGCCGCAAGGCCTCGGCATCGAAGCGCTCGCTGTGGCGCCAATAGACCTCGCTCGCCTCGATCGCCATCGGGCTGTCGAGGAACACATGCCAATGCCGCAGACGCCACTCCTCGAAGTGCGTGGCGAGCAGGTACAGGATCTCCTGGCTGCGACCGACCGCGAACGCCGGCACGACGATGTTCCCCTGGTCGCGCGCCGCGGCGGCGATGATCCCGCCCAGCTCGGCCACGGTCGCATCGCGGCTGCGGTGCTCGCGGCCGCCATAGGTGCTCTCCATGACCACCGCATCGGCGGCCTCGAACCGGTGCGGGTCGAGCAGGATGGGCGAGTCGTACTGACCGAGATCGCCGCTGAACACCAGCGTGCGCTCGATGTCGCCCTCGCGCAGCCGCAGCTCGATGCTCGCCGAACCGAGGATGTGGCCCGCGTCGTGCTGGCGCAGCGAAAGACCCGGGAACGGCTCATGCCACCCGTCGTAGCGCACCGCACGCACCTGCCGCAGCGTCCGCTCCACATCGTCGAGGTCGTAGAGCGGCGGGGCGATGGGCTCGTCACGGTCGTCGCGGCCCTCGCGCTCGCGCCGCTTGGCGGCGCGGTCGGCTTCGCGCGCCGCGAGTTCCGCCGTATCGCGCAGCAGGATCGGCAGCAGGTCGCGGCAGGCGGGGTTGGTGTAGATCGGGCCGCGGAATCCGCGCTTCACGAGCAGCGGCAGGCGCCCGCAATGGTCGACATGGGCGTGGCTCAGGATCACCGCATCGATCGCGCCCGCCTCGAACGGGAACGGCTGGCGGTTGCGGCGCGGCGCATCGCGACCGCCCTGCACCAGCCCGCAGTCGAGCAGCACCTGCCGCCCTGCGACCCGCAAGCGGTGGCAGGAGCCGGTGACCTCGCCTGCAGCGCCGTAGAACTCGAGTTCCATCGATGTCTCCGTCCTCCGCCCGGTCGGGTATATTCTCCCCCAATCCGTGACAGGAGTAGCGCCTTGACCACCTTGGATGTGAACGGCCAGCGCCGCGAGGTCGACGCCGAGCCCGAGATGCCCCTGCTCTGGGCGCTGCGGGACGTGCTGGGCATGACCGGCACCAAGTACGGCTGCGGCATCGCACAATGCGGCGCCTGCACCGTGCACCTCGACGGGCAGCCGATCCGCTCCTGCGTGACGCCGGTCGCCGCGGCGCAGGGCGGCCGGATCACCACCATCGAAGGCCTCGGCACGCCGGCGCTGCACCCGGTGCAGCAGGCCTGGATCGAGCTCGATGTGGTGCAGTGCGGCTACTGCCAATCCGGCCAGCTGATGAGCGCGGCCGCGCTCATCGAGACCAACCCCTCGCCGACCGACGCCGACATCGACGCCGCGATGGACGGCAATCTTTGCCGTTGCGGCACCTACCCGCGCATCCGCGCCGCCGTGAAGCGCGCCGCGGAGATCAAGCGTCAGGGCTTGGCGGCGGTCCCGCCCGCGAGGTAGTCGAGCGCCACGGCCGCCATCGCCCGTGCGCCCACGGGCAGCGCGGATTCGTCCGCGTAGAAGAGCGGCGAGTGGTTGGACGGCGCGGTCAGCATGTTCTGGTCGCGCGGCGTCACGCCCACGAAGAAGAAGAAGCTCGGCACCTTCTCCGCGAAGAACGCGAAGTCCTCGGCGCCCGTGACGAGCGGCACGGGGCGCACCTCGGCCGCGCCGACGACGCGCCGCAGCGACGGCAGCACCCGCTCGGTGAGCTCCGGGTCGTTGCGCACCACGGGGTTGCTGCCGGGATCGATCTCGAAGGTCGCGGTGGTGCCGCTGGCCTCGGCGATGTTCGTCACCATGCGCTCGATGCTCTTCACGATCGACGCGCGCTGCGCCGGATCGAAGGTGCGGATGGTGCCGATCATCTCGACCTCGTCGGGCACGATGTTGTGGCGGATGCCGCCCTTGATCGCGCCCACCGTCACCACGGCGGGGTTGGCGGTGATGTCGACCTGACGGCTGACCACGGTCTGCAAGGCGCCCACGATCTGCGAGGAGATCACGATCGGGTCGATGCCGCCCCACGGCCGGGCGCCATGGGTCTGCCGACCTTTGACGAGGATGCGGTAGGAATCGGAGGCCGCCATGAGCGGCCCGCCGCGGTAGCCGATGCGGCCGCTCGGGATGCCGGAGAAGACATGCAGACCGAACACCGCCTCCGGGCGGTGCTTGTCGAGCAGGCCTTCCTTGATCATCAGGCTCGCGCCGCCCTCCTCGCCGGCGGGCGCGCCCTCCTCGGCGGGCTGGAAGACGAACACGACCGTGCCGGGCAGCTCGGCACGGACCGCCGCGAACGCCTCCGCCACGCCCATCAGCATGGAGGTGTGCGTGTCGTGGCCGCAGGCGTGCATCACGCCCACCGTCTCGCCGCGGTAGGTCGCGGTCGCGCGCGAACGGAACGGCACATCGGTCTGCTCGGTGACGGGCAGCGCGTCCATGTCGGCGCGCAGCGCGATGGTGGGCCCGGGCTTGCCGCCCCGCAGCACGCCGACGACGCCGGTCTTGGCGATGCCGGTCTGCACCTCGAGGCCGATGCGCTTGAGGTGCTCGGCGACGATCTTGGAGGTGCGGAACTCGCGGTTCGAGAGCTCCGGGTTCTGGTGGAGGTCGCGGCGCCACTCGATGATGCGCGGCTGCAGCGCGGCGAGGCGCGCTTCCACCGTGGCGTTCAGGGCGTCATCGGCCCGGACGGGCGACGCAGCGCACAGGACCGCGGCGGCGAAGAGGATGGAAGCGGCGCGAGCGAGGGGGCGGGACGGACGCATGGGCTGGCTCCGTGAGGGGGTCGACGACCGCAGCACGATAGCCCTTACCACCGACCTCCCGCAATCGATCGCTGGGAGCGGTCCGCGGGCGCGGTCAGCCCAGACGCACGAGTTCGTAGATCGCGAGCCGCCCGCCGCGTTCGCCGAGCGCGACGGAGCGGCCGTCCGGCGACCAGCGCAGCACCGACGGTTCGGAGTCGGCGAGATGGGCATCGAGCGCGCCCGGCGTCTTGCCGGGCAGCCACAGCGACAGGCGCCAGTCACGGCCCGCCGAGACGAGGAAGTTGCCGTTCGGCTGGAATGCGAGGCAGTCGATGCGGTCGGTGTGCCCCGCGAGCTGCTGTGGCCGCGAGCCTTCCGGGCCGCGTCCGCCGAAGTCCCAGAGGACCACCTGCGAATCCGCGATGGTGGCGAGCCAGCGCGAATCGGCGCTCCACACCGTGACGTCGACCTTGCCCGGATAGCCGCGCATCTGCGAGTCGCGGCCGTTGGCGAGGTACCAGAAGTGCACCGAGCCGTCCTGCGTGCCGGTGACGAGCACCTTGCCGTTCGGGCTGTAGGCGGCCGTCAGGCAGGGCGCGGCCCAGGGATAGCGGCGCAGCTGGAACTGCGGCGGCTCTATTCGATGCACCACGACGCCGCCGTTGACCGCGGCCGCGAGGTCGCGTCCGGCGCGGTCCCAGCCGAGCGCGGCCACCGCCGCATCGAGCGGCGGCAGCGCGTGCGCCGGCTCGAGCGCCGGCGTCCAAAGAAAGATCTGCCGGCCGGCCGACGAGGCGAGCCAGCGCCCGTCCGGCGACCACGCCGTCGCGGGCAGGCCGCGGGCCGGCGGACGCTGCTCGGCGAGCACGCGGCCGTCGGCGCCGTCGCGCAGAGCCAGCGTGCCGTCCTGGCCGCTGGAGACGAACGCGGCGCCGCGGGGCTGCCAGGCGACCGATTGCGTACCGAGCAGGTGCTCGCCGACCTGGCGCGCGGCGAGCGGCTGCGCGGTCGCGCCCCCGACCCGTTCGACCAGGAAGACCTTGCCCTCGCCGCCCGCCACCGCGAGCCGCGCGCCGTCGGGCGACCAGGCGATGTCGGCGACGAAGTCGTCCAACACCACCGCGCCGAGCGGCTCGAG
>DAIMYL010000082.1:0-7597 GCA_036734505.1 Steroidobacteraceae bacterium
TCGGCCTGATGGCCGACATCGCCAAGAACACCAGCAAGGGCACGAACCTGCAGCTGCGCGGCGAGATGCACATGCGCAAGGTGTTCGGCGACCAGGACCTCACCGACTACGTGGCCTCGCTCGGCCTCGTGTACTCCTGGGGCGGCTCCATCGCGGCGCCGGCCGCGGCCGCCATCGCGGCCATCGCTCCGGCGGCGGTCGCCAAGCCGGTGGACGGCGACGACGACCGTGACGGCGTCCCCAACAGCCGCGACAAGTGCCCGAACACCCCGCCGGGCGCCAAGGTCGACAGCGACGGCTGCGAGTGCGGCGATGTCGTGCTGCGCGGCGTCACCTTCGTGACCGACTCCTCGGAGATCACCCCGCAGGGCCAGCTGGTCCTCGATTCGCTGGTCGCGGGCCTCGCGCGCCGCGCCGGCACCAAGCTCGAGATCCGCGGCCACACCGACTCGGTCGGCTCCGAGGCCTACAACCTCGCGCTCTCGCAGCGCCGTGCGGACTCGGTCAAGGCCTACCTCGTCTCGAAGGGCCTCAACGCCGCCGACCTCAGCACCATCGGCCTCGGTGAGATGCAGCACATCGCCACCAACGACACGGCCGAGGGCCGCGAGCAGAACCGCCGCGTCACCCTGCAGGCCCTCAGCGTGATCTGCGAGGCGCGCGCCTCGGAGGATCTCGTGCTGCGCGGCGTCACCTTCAAGACCAACTCGGCGGTGATCACCCCGACCAGCAAGCTGGTGCTCGACTCGGCCGTGGCCTACCTCAAGGCCCGCCCGAACGCGGCCGCCGAGGTGCGCGGTCACACCGACTCGGTGGGCAACGACGAGGCGAACATGCGCCTCTCGAAGGCCCGCGCCGAAGCGGTGCGCGACTACCTGATCGCGGGCGGCATCGAGGCCGGTCGCCTCACGGCCAACGGCTACGGCGAGACGGAGCACATCGCGCCGAACGACACCGCCGCCGGTCGCGAGCAGAACCGCCGCGTCACGCTGCGTATCGCGCCCTAAAGACCTCGCGCGAACAGGTCTCACGACCGAAAGCCCGCCGGGTGCGCCCGGCGGGCTTTTTTTTCACCGCGTGTCCTGCGGTACGATACCGTCCGCCTCGCAGCTGCGAGACCTGTCCCGGAGTCCGACCATGTCCCAGCACCCCTCCCTGTCCATGGCCGTCCTGTCGATGGCCGCCCTGCTCGCTTCGGCGCCGGCCGCCGCGCAGGGCACGACCACCGCGCCCTGGCCGGTCGACCAGTTCTGCGGCCGCGCGCAGGGCTATGTGACGCTCTCCAGCCGCCCGGCGCGCAACGTGCTCCACGAGGGCTACGACAGCTTCCGCGCCGCCTCCGCCTCGGCGCAGCCGCTCGAAGCGCAGCAGTACACCGTCGCCGACGAGGCGCCCGGCAGCGCGCGCCTCGTCTCCTGCAAGCTCGTGACCGCCGCGGCGCTGCGTGCCGCCTACGGCGCCGAAGCCGCGCGCAGCGACTCGAGCTGCTCGCTGGTCAACCGCAACACCTTCACCTCGGTGCTCGCCTCGCTCACCCCGGCGGAGCTCGCGCGCGCGCGCTTCGGACAGGGCAAGAAGGTCTCGTTCGACCGCGACACCGTCGTCGCCGATGCCGCCGACTGGCTGGAGCCGGGCGAGCTCGCCACGGTCGACAAGCGCGGCACCCTGCACCTCACGGCACGCAGCTGGACCGGCGAAGAGGCCGGCCGAGGCGTACGCCACTGCCATTTCATCGCGCCCGAATTCGCGCGACGCATCCTGCTCGACGGTTCGCTGGTGCTGCCGGCGACGCCCGTCAAGCGCTGACCACCAAGGAGCATGACCATGAAGATCCGCACCTCCCTCTGCGCCGTCGCCCTCGGCTCGCTGCTGCTCACCGGCTGCGCCTCGACCGGCAACCCCGACACCGCCAAGACGCGCAGCGGCGCGGCCATCGGCGCCGGCATCGGCGCGGTGATCGGCCTGCTCAGCAAGGGCGACAAGTTCGACAACGCAGCCATCGGCGCCGCGATCGGCGGCTTGGGCGGCGCGGCCATCGGCAGCTACCAGGACCAGCAGGAGCGCAAGCTGCGCGCACAGCTCGCCAACAGCGGCGTCGAGGTCCAGCGCGTCGGCAACAACATCACGCTCGACATGCCGGGCGGCGTGACCTTCGCCACCAACAGCGCCGACATCAACGCCAGCTTCTACACGGTGCTCGACAAGGTCGCCGCCACGCTCGGCGAGTTCAACCAGACGGTGATCGAGGTCGCGGGTCACACCGACTCGACCGGCTCGCGCGCCTACAACATGTCGCTCTCCGAGCGCCGCGCCGGTTCGGTGGTCAGCTACCTGTCGAGCAAGGGCGTCGCGCCTGAGCGCATGATCGCGGTCGGCGCGGGCCCCGACCATCCGGTCGACACCAACGAGACGCCGGAAGGCCGCGCGCAGAACCGCCGCGTCGAGATCACCATCGTGCCGGTGGAGAAGAAGGCCGGCTGACGGCCAGCCCGCGCCGCGGCGCGCGCCTCAGTCGAGGTCCGGCGCGGGCTCCGCCGTCCCGGCCGCGGCACGCGGCGTGGACGGCGGCGCGGGCGGCGCGGCGCGCAGCGCCGCGAGCGCCCGACGGCGCACCTCGAGCGACTGACCGAGTTCGCGCGCGAGCGCGGGGCTCGCCTCGAACCACTCGCGCATCGCGTCCGGCGAGAGCGCGACGCAGACGCTGTCCTGACAGGCGACCGCGCGCAGCCCGGCGCGCTGCGCGCCGTGCAGACCCGCCTCGCCGAAGAACTCGCCGGGTCGCACCCGCGCCACCTCGGCGAAGACCCCGGCGTGCAGCGTCTGCAGCGAGACCTCGCCCGACGCCAACAGCATGACGCCCTCGATCGGCGCGCCCTCCTCGTGCACCGGTTCGCCGCGCGCGTAGTCGGCACGGCGCGCGCGCGCGGCGTCCCAACCCTCGGGGATGGGCGGCAGCCGTGCGAACCGCGCCGCGAGCTCGCGCGGGGTCGCATCGGGACGCGAGAAGGGCTGGTCGCCGTCGAGCTCGAGGTTGACGCTCATCGGGTACGGGATGGTGAGCCCCTCGCGCTTCGCCGCGTACCAGACGCGGGTCATGAGCTCGTTGCGCACCGCGAAGCGCTGGCCCTGCGGGACCCGCACCACCAGCGTGTAGTTCACGCTGAAGTCGGCGAACGCCACGGTGGCCGCGAGCGGCGGCGGATCGGCGAGCACGCCCGGCGTCTCGCGCGCGACGGCGAGCAGCACCTCGCGCACCTTGTTCGGCGGGTCGTCGTAGCTGAAGCCGAACTCGAGCGTCTCGGCGCGCTGGCGCGCCGGCCGCGAATAGTTGGTGATGGTCTCGCCGTTGAGCGAGGAGTTCGGGATGACGCGCAGGATGCCGCCCGGCGAGAGCACATGCACCGAGCGCCAGTTGATCTCCTGCACCACGCCCGAGGTGCCGCCGACCTCGATCTCGTCGCCGACCTCGAACGGCCGCTCCATCAGCAGCATGATCCCGGAGAAGAGGTTGCCGAGCGGCTCCTGCAGCGCGAGACCGAGCACGAGACCGCCGAGGCCGAGCGCGGTGAGCGCGCCGGAGAGATCGGCGTCCCAGACCTGCGCGTAGATGAACGCGGCGGCGCCGAGCACGAGGCCGAGCCGTACCAGGTCGCGCAGCAGCTTCGGCACCCGCGCCTGCCAGCTGCCCGCCGGCGCGCCCTCGAACAGCACCGCGTTGGCGAGGCTCAGCCCACCCGCCACCAGCGCGATCCAGAGCGCCGTGTGCGCGAGCCGCGCCCACAGGTCGTCGTCGGGCGATCCAAGCACGCCGTCGAGCAGCACGACGACGCCGAGCACCGGCACGATGACATTGCGCAGGAAGGCGACGGGCGCGGCGAGCGGGCTGCTGCGCCGCTGCAGCGCCGCGACGGTCTCGTTGAGCACCAGCAGCGCGAGCGGCAGACCGACCAGCAGCGCGAGCGCCGGGCGCCACGCATCCTGCAGGCCCGCTTGCAGCACGCCGATCTCCGTCATGCCGGCGCCCCACCCGCCGCGTCGTCCGCGACCGGCCAGAGCTCGACCTCGCCCATGTCGCGCACGGTGGTGCGGAACGACGGGCCGAAGGCGACCTCGTCGCGCACGCGGTCGCGGACCGCACGCGTCACCTGGATCGAGGTCTTGCCGTCCGACTCGATGCCGCGCGCGAGGCGCACGGTGTCGCCCCACAGGTCGTAGATGAAGCGGCGGCGGCCGACGAGCCCGCCCGTGACGGGTCCGGCGTTGATGCCGATCTCGGCGACGATGTGCAGACCCCGCTCCGCGTTGAAGCGCCCCACGATGCGCACCACCTCGCGCGCGAACGCCACCATGCGCGCGGTGTGGTCGGGACGCTCGACCGACAGGCCCGAGGCCGCGAGGTACGAGGAGCCGATGGTGCGCACCTTCTCGACGCCGTGCTCCTCCGCGGCTTCGTCGAACGCGGCGACGATGTCCGAGAGCAGCGCGAGCGAGGCGCTCTCGCCCTCGCCGCCCGACCGGGCATCGAGGCCGATGAGGTTGACGAAGGCGACCGTGACATCGGCGAAGGCCTGCGGCTCGTCCTGACGGCCCTCGCGCATCTGCGCCGCGCCCGGACCGGGCAGCAGGCTGGAGAGCAGGCGCTCGGTCTCGCGCACCTGCTCCTGCATGCGGTCGCGGTTGCCGCGCAGGCTGCCGGCCATGTCGTTGAACGCCTGCCCGAGCGCGCGGAACTCGGGCGCATCGGCGAGCGGCACAGGGGTGTCGAGGTCGCCTGCGCTGATGCGGCGTGCGCCCTCGACGAGCTGCTCGATCGGCCGCGCGATGCGGCCGGCGAACCAGACGGCGAGCAGCGATGCGAGCAGCGCGAGCGCGGCGGCGGCGGCGAGCGCACGACGCGCGTAGGCGGCGAGCGGCTCGAGCGCCTCCGCACGGTCGATCTCGGAGATCACCGCCCAGCGCAGCGAATCGAGGTCCATCGGTCCGTAGGCCGCCAGCACCGGCGCGCCGCGGTAGTCCTCGGTCTCGATCACGCCCGACTCGCCGTTGAGCGCCGCGCGTACGCCCGCGTGGTCGACGGGCACGGTGAGCACGGTGGTGCCGAGGCGC
This sequence comes from Steroidobacteraceae bacterium, assembly GCA_036734505.1. Taxonomy (GTDB): domain Bacteria; phylum Pseudomonadota; class Gammaproteobacteria; order Steroidobacterales; family Steroidobacteraceae; genus UBA964. Next base: position 5,107 of record DAIMYL010000082.1, read on the forward strand.
TCCACGGCGTCGACGGTCCGGGTGGTGAGCGGCGAGCTGCGCAGGGCCTTCACGAAGGCCTTGGCGTCCTCGCGGACGAAGCGCGAGTCGGTGCGCATGGTGAGGTCGGGCCCGACGAGATAGGTCTCGTCGGTGCGGCCGAGGCCGCCCGGCTTGCCGTCGCGCGTGCCGTAGAGCGCTTTCTCGATCGACGCCATCGGCAGGCGCAGCGACATGATGGCGATCAACCGGTTGCCGTCGAACACCGGCGTCGAGATGAAGGCGCGCGGCGTGCCCATAGCGGGACGGTAGAACTCGAAATCGGAGAGCTTGTAGTCGTCCACATCCTGGCTACGGCGCAGCGCGCGCACCGCCTCGGCGAGGTGGCTGGAGGCGTAAGGGCCGTCGGCCAAGCTGGTGCCGAGCACGGTCGAGGCCTTGAAGCTGAAGAAGACCTCCATCGTCTCCGGGTCGGTGAAGAGGATGTTGTCGAAGCCGAGGCGGCGCACGGTCTCGCCGAGTTCGGGGCGCAGCTTGCCGACCGCGCGACCGTAGTCCGTGTCGTCGGCGGCGGCCACGAGGTCGGCAGCACCCGTATACGGGCGCGCACCGAGGGCGATGTAGCGGTGCTGCAGGTACCAGCCGGCGGCGCTCCTCGGCAGGAACGCGCCGTCCGGGGAGTTGACGCCGAGGCGGGCGTCGACCGCCGGCGTGAATTCCTTGGCGTAGAAGCCCTCGACCGCTGCGCGCTCCCCGGCGGAGAGCGCGATGCCGCCGAGACCCCGGTAGGCGGCGAGGAGCTCCGCGGCGGCGGTACCGATCTGCGGCATCGCCGACAGCGCCAGCACCTCGTTGCGGGCGGCCTCCAGCGCTGAAGCGACCGCGCCCGACTTGGCGCGCTGCATGGACTGGACCTGGGAGAGCGCCGAGGCGCGCAGGCTGTCGCGGGCGCTGGTGTAGCCGAGCCAGGCGACCACCGCGATGGCCGACAGCACCAATGCGAGCACCGTGCCCAGCAGCTTCGACTGCAGGCTGATGGAACGAAGAGATCTCAAAGGCCGCCCTCCCCCGACTGCACGGACCCATGGGCCCGGGTCCCGGGGAGGGACTTTAGCGCGGGGCTTCGGAGGGTGCTACGGCGGCGAGCTCGCGGAACACGCGCTCGAGGTATTCGGCCTGCAGGCGGCCACGGGCCTCGGCCTCGGCAGGGTCGGGGCGGAAATCGTCGATGGCGGCGGGGTCGAGCGCGCCCCGCTTGGCCAGCACGCGCTCCAGGGTGTCGAGCCGGGTGCGGGTCACGGCGAGCTCGGCGACCAGCGCCAAGGTCACCGAGTACAACCGGTCGAGCATCGGGTCATCGGTGAATTCCGGGCGGCGCCCACGTGCCACGGTGGGCACGGGCTGGGTGGGGTCAGCATCCAACGGGAGGGAGAGGTCCATATCCGTGCTACCCAATGGCGGCGAGTCCGTTCGCCGTTCGCCAAGCGCCGACCGCGTACCACGCGGGCGCACGCCCGAAATCTTCGGTCCTGCCGGAGGCCGCCTTGAAGGTCGGCGCGCGGCACTCGGTCTCGAACACGCGATCGCGCTCGAAGCCGGCGCGCACCAGGCGCTCGGTCAGGTCCATCTCATGCAGCGCGGTCCAGAACGGCTCGTTGTTGTAGCGGCCGTCCCAATCGCGCATGAACTGCTCGAAGGGCTCGAAACGGCGGTACGGCGGCTGCTCGAGGTGGATCGCGAGCCCGCCCGGACGCAGCAGGCGGCGCGTCTCGGCGAGGATGCGCGGCAGCGCCTCGGCCGAGGTCTCGTGCAGCACCATGGTCGTGTAGACGAGGTCGGCGCAGCCGTCGGGCAGCGAGGTCGCGGTCGCGTCCTCCTGCCGGAACTCGATGTCCTCGACGCCCAGCGAACGGGCTCGCGCGTGGCCATAGCGCAGGAAGGGCGCGGCGACATCGAGCGCGACGATGCGCGCCGCCGGGAAGGCGCGGCGCAGCGGCAGCGTGTTGTGGCCGAGGCCGCAGCCGAGATCGACGATCACGCGCGGCTCGAAGTTCGGGTGCTCGCGCTCGAGCCAGGAGGCGAGCGCGCGGCCCGCGGCGTCGTTCCACGGCCCGGCCATGCCGCCGACCGTGGCGAACAGGCCCGAGTCGTAGTTGGCGGGGTTCGCCACATCGTCGGCGATCCCCTCGGCGGCATAACCGCCGCGCATGAGGTGGGTGTCCATCGCCGAGACATAACGCGGCACATCGAGCGACGGGTCGAGGTGCAGGGTCTTGGCGCCGTCGTTGAGCGCGCGGGCACGGTCGCGCAGCGCCTCGGCCTGACGGCCGACCAGCTGACGGCCGGCGTGCTGGCGCATCTCCATGGTGTTGCGGCGCACCAGGCTCCAGGTGCGCCAGGCGGCGTCGCGGGCCATGGCCTCGGCCACCTCGCGGCGGTCACGAGGTTCGTGGCCGTTGCGCATGCGGAACGCCTGCCGGGCCTTGCCCTCGTAGGAATCGCGCACCGCCGG
>DAIMYL010000083.1:0-3023 GCA_036734505.1 Steroidobacteraceae bacterium
GGGAACGGTCGCGGCCTTCGTGCTGCCCTTGGCGCTGGCGTGGCTGCTCGCGATGCCGCTGCTCAAGCTGCGCCTCACCGATGGGCGCTGGACCGGGCCCTATCCCTCGTTGTTCGACATCACCTGGCGCGGCGCGTTGACGCTCGCGGAGGCGGCGCTGTTCACCGGCGTGTTCTGGCTGCTGCTCGGACTCGCGGGGATGCTGTTCGGCCTGCTGGGCATCGAGGGCGTGGCCGATCTCATCAGCGAACCGCTGTTCGCGATACCGGCGACGGCGCTCGTCGGCACGCTCGCGATCCACCTGATCGGCGCCTCGGCCGGCATGGTCGACGGCCTGCTGCGGCAGGTGTTGAACCTGCTGAAGTGGCTGTTGCCGCTCGCGGGCCTCATCGTCATCGCCTTCACGCTCGCTCTGCTGCCCAAGCTCCCGGCGCTGTTCGCGGAAGGGCAGAAGGTCATGCAGGCGGGTTGGCTGCTGTGGTTGGTGGCCGTCACCGTGCTGCTGCTCAACGCGGCCTACCAGTCGGGAGAGCAGCCACCGGGCTACGGCCGACCCATCGAGCAGGCGCTGCGTGCGGTCCCGCCGCTCTTGATCGTGATCGCGCTCACCGCGCTCTATTCGCTCGCGGTGCGGACCTCGGCCTTCGGGCTCACGCCGGCCCGCTACTGGGGTCTGGTGACGGCCGCAGCGGCCACCGCTTACGCGATCGGCTACAGCGTCGCCGCCTGGAGGACCGGCAAGTGGTTCGGGCGCATGGGCGGCATCAACATCGTCATGGCGCTCGTCCTGCTCGCCGTGCTGCTCGCGAGCCTCACGCCGATCGCCGACCCGCTGCGCCTCTCGGTCGACAGCCAGGCGCGCCGCGCACTCAGCACCGCGGACGACAACGCCCGGGACGCGGCGCTGCGCTTCCTCGGCCGGGAATCGGGCGCCTCGGGACGCGCCCGCCTCGAGCGGATCGCCCGTTTGCCGGACGCCGAGGGCGGCTCTGCCGCACTGCGTGCCGCGGCGCTCACGGCGAAGCGACCCACGGACCCGCGCGGCGACGACCTGGAGGACTGGCTGTCGCGCATCGAGCGCCTGCCCGCCGCGGCGCCCGAGGCAGCGCCCGTCGCAGCGCTGGAGCCCGGCCTGCAGACCGCTCTGCGCACGGCCCGCAACGAAGACGCGATCCTCGGCGCCGCGCGCCGCATGATGCTGTTGCGGACCGATCTCGACGCGGACGGCGTGGACGATGCGCTGCTGATGGACGACAACTTCAACCATTACTGGTTCTTCAAGGCCGGCCCCGGCGATGCGTGGACCCTCGACTCGAGCGGACGCCTGCTCCACAACGGGACGCGCGACTCGGATTTCCGCGCTTCGGTGCGACGCGGCGACTTCGGCGCGCTGCCGCGGCAGATGCAGGACCTGCGGCTCGGTGACCGACGCGTGACGCTGTGGCCCTTCGACACGCCGCGTTCGGAGACCCCGCCCGCCGAGACCACGAAGAACCCGGCCAAGGACTGACGATCGGACATCCTCCGGAGGGACCGTCGCGTGCAGATAGACATCATCCTCGAACCCGACCTCTCCCCCGGACAGGTGGCGGAGCTCGCCGTCAAGGCCGAGTCCTACGGCATCCGTGCGCTCTGGTCCTCGAACTTCTTCGCGCACTGGGACTGCTTCCTGTCTCTGGTGCCCGCCGTGCAGGCGACCTCGCGGCTGCTGCTCGGCCCCCTCGCGGTCAGCCCCTTCGAGATGCATCCGCTCAAGATCGCCAACAGCCTGCTGTCGCTCAACGAGCTCAGCGGCGGTCGTGCGGTGATCGCCGTCGGCGCCGGTGAAGGCAACATCGACACCATGCGCATCGAGCGGCCCGAGAAGATCGTGCGTGCGGTGCGCGAGGGCCTCGAGATCGTGCGCGGCGCCGGTCGCGGCGCGCTCGCGCAGGGCTACAAGGGCGAGGACTTCGCGGTGCTGCTGCCCTGCGCCTACGGCTGGCTGAAGGCGCCGAACCCGCCGCTCGTCTACGGCACGGCCTACCGCGGCCAGATGATGCGCATGGAGGCGCGGGTCGCCGACGGCGTGTTCATCGGCTGCACGCCGCCCGAGGTGATGGCGGCGGCGATGGCCGAGGTCGACGAAGGCGCGGCCAAGCGCGACCCGGGCATGGCCCCGCTCCGTACCAACACCTTCTGGGCCTGGCACCTCAAGAAGGACCGCGCCGCGGGCTACCGCGAATCGCGCCGCGAGCTGCCTTGGCGCGCCATCAAGCTGCAGAAAGAATTGATCATGCAGTGCCTGTCCGAGGACGAGGCGCAGCTGGTGCGCGACAACTACCCGAACTTCGTCGCCGCCTGGTTCGACCGCTCGGGCGATGTGAAGGGCCTGCCCGAGTCGATCCCCGACCGGCTCTGCGAGCACTTCACCTCGACCGGCGGCCTCGAGGACCTCGACCGCGAGATCGAACGCTTCAAGCTGTTCGGCCGCGCCGGTCTCACCGAGATCGGGCTGCGGCTGCACGATCAGCCGATGGAAGCGCTCGACATCATCGGCCGCGAGGTGCTGCCGAGGCTGCGGTGAGTCAGGCGCCCGCGGCGACGGTGGCGGCCGCGGCCGGCAGCGCGCGGCGCGGCGTGCCGTAGAGCGTGGTGCGCTCGCGCGGCGCGCGGCCGATGCTGCGGATCGCCGCCTGCATCGCGGTCGCATCCATCTGCTGACCGTTCACGCCGCCTGCCGCGCGGGTGATCGACTCGTCCATCAGCACGCCGCCGAGGTCGTTGGCGCCCGCGCGCAGGGCCTCGAGCGCGCCGTCGCGGCCGAGCTTCACCCAGGATGCCTGGATGTTGGGGATGAGCGGCGCGAGCGCGAGCCGCGCCACCGCATGCATCAGGATGGTCTCGCGCCAGGACGGGCCGCTGCGCGCCCTGCCCTTGCGCCACAGCGGCGCCTCCATGTGCACGAAGGGCAGCGGCACGAACTCCGTGAAGCCGTGGGTCTCGGCCTGCAGGGCGCGCACCGCGAGCAGATGCCGCGCCCA
>DAIMYL010000083.1:3123-7585 GCA_036734505.1 Steroidobacteraceae bacterium
CCGCCTCGCGCGCGGCGCGCGCGATCGCGAGATAGGTCTCGCCCGTGTAGTCGGGATGGATGCCGCCCTGCAGGCAGACCTCCGTCGCGCCGCGGGCGGCCGCCTCGGCGACCCGCGCGCCGATCTCGTCGAGCGCGAGGTCGTAGCCGGGACCGCGCAGGCTGCGCGCGCCGCGCCCCTTGGCGAAGGCGCAGAAGCCGCAGGAGTGCGTGCAGATGTTGGTGTAGTTGATGTTGCGGTTGACCACGAAGGTGACCGCGTCGCCCACCGCCCTCGAGCGCAGCGCATCGGCGGCGCGCACCACGGCGTGGAAGTCCGCGCCGTCGGCGTGGAACAGCGCCTCCAGTTGCTCCTCGGACAAGCGGTCGCCGCCCGCCGCACGCGCCAAGGACTCGAGCACCGGCCGCGAGGGCGCCGTGGCGGGGTCGAGGGTGCCCTGCGCCGCAAGCCGCCGGTAGCGCGGCAGCGGCGCCGCGCCCGACCCCGCGCTCCACGCACGCTCGGTGGCATATCCCAAGGAATCGATGCGCCGCAGCACCGCGGTGCGCAGCGCGGGGTCCACCCAGCGCGCCACATCGCGCGCATACGAGGGGATGATCGGCAGCCGCTGCACGAGCCACCGCCCCGCCGCCTCGGTCTCGTGCTCGAGCGCCGCGAGCTCGGGCCAAGGCGCCTCGGGGTTCACATGGTCCGGCGTGACCGGCGATACGCCGCCCCAGTCGTTGGCGCCGGCCGCGAGCAGCGCCGCGAGCGCGCCCGGGCTCAGGTTGGGCGGCGCCTGGATCGACATGCCGGCGCCGAAGATGAGCCGCGCGATGGCGATCGTCCACTGCAGCTCCTCGAGCGAGGGCTCCGGATGCTGCGCCATGCGCGTGCCCGGCTTGGCGCGGAAGTTCTGGATGATGAGTTCCTGGATGTGGCCGTGCCGCAGATGCACGGCGCGCAGCGCGAGCAGCGATTCGATGCGCTCCGCGCGGGTCTCGCCGATGCCGATGAGGAGACCCGTGGTCATCGGGATGGCGAGGCGCCCCGCCGCCTCGAGCGTGGCGAGCCGCGCGGCGGGCTGCTTGTCGGGCGAGCGATGGTGCGGTCCGCCCTTCTGCGTCAGACGCTCCGCGCCGCTCTCGAACATCAGGCCCATCGACACCGCGACCGGCCGCAGCATCGCGAGCTCGGCCTCGTCCATGACGCCCGGGTTGAGGTGCGGCAGCAGCCCCGTCTCCTCGAAGACGCGCCGCGCGCAGTGCGCGAGGTACTCGAGCGTGGTCGCGAAACCGAGCGCGGCGAGCTCCTCGCGGGCGGCGCGGTAGCGCAGCTCGGGCTTGTCGCCGAGCGTGAACAACGCCTCGTCGCAGCCCGCGGCGGCGCCCGCCCGGGCGACGGCGAGCACCTCATCGACGCTCATGTAGGCCCGTGCGCCGCGCGGCGGCGGCGCCGCGAAGGTGCAGTAATGGCAGACATCACGGCACAGATGCGTCAGCGGGATGAACACCTTGCGCGAGTGGCCGACGCGCGGCCCGAAGCCCTTCCGCGTGAGCTCGGTGGCGCGGGCGAGCAGCCCCGGCAGGCTGGTCTCGGTCTCGAGCAGCCGCGCCTGCGCTTCGGGCATCGGTTCGGCGTCGAGATCGTCGGGCACATCCACATCGTGCGACAGACCCGGCACCTCGATGCGACCGGCAGCGAGCCCCAGACGGCGCGCCGCCGTCAGGTGCGCCTCCGCGCTGTCGGCGCCGAACTGCGGCGCGAGCGGCGTCGGCAGCTTGAGCCACAGCGCGTTGGTGCCCGCGCCGCGTCGGCCGGGCACCACGGCGACATCCAGCATCGAGGCCCGCGCGACCAACCGGTCGATCTCGGCGGCGGTCACCTGCGGCGCGTCGGCGGCCACCAGGAGCATCGCGTCCGCACGCCCGGCGAGATGGCGCGCCGCGAGCTGCACCGCGGTGTTGAGCCCGGTGCCGTGGTCGTGCAGCGCACGCACGCCGCGCGGCAGCACGAGGCTCTCGTCGGGCGTGACCACCCAGACCTCGTCGATCCGTCGTGCGGCATCGAGCGCGGACAGCACGCGCGCCAACATGCCGCGCACGAGGTCGGCGCGGCGACGCGGCGAGAGGATGGCGGCGAGCCGCGACTTGCCCTCGCCCGGCGCGCGCACCGGCACCACTGCGACGACCTTCATGGCAGGCCGACCTTCATGCCCTCGCTCCATCGGCCGCGTTCGGGCCGTGGTCGGCGGCGACCCGCGCGGCCAGCCGGTCGGCGAGCTGCAGCGCGGTGTGGGCGACGCGCTCGCGGTCGTCATCGTCGCGCATCAGCGTGCCGGTGACCGCGAACGGCAGCCCGAGACGGCGCGCCTCGACGGCGTCCGCCTCGTCCACCACGAGGCCGTCGATCAAGCCCTCGTAATGCCGCGCGATGCTCGCGGTGTCGGCGGCGAGGCCGAGCTCGCCCATGATCTTGGCGGTGGGGCCTTTGACGGCACGGCCACCGATCAGCGGCGACACCGCGACCACCGGCACGCGCGCGGCGCGCAGCGCGGCGCGCAGCCCGGGCACGGCGAGCAACGGGTCGATGCTGAGGAACGGGTTCGAAGGCGTGATGACGATGGCGCGCAGCGCGCTGCTGCGCAGCACCGTGGCGAGCTCCTCCGGGGGGCGCGCCTGCGCGGCGCCGGCGAACGCGAGGCTGCGCACCCGTGGCTCACAGCGCAGCCGGACGAAGTAATGCTGGAACTCGAGCGGACCGGCGTCCGTGTCGAGCAGCGTGGCGACCTCGGAGTCCGCCATCGGCAGCAGGCGCGTCGGCACGCCGAAGCGCTGCGCGAACGCGGCCGTGATCTGCGTCAGACGCTCGCCCGCGGCGAGACGCCGCGTGCGCTCGACATGCAGCACGAGGTCGCGGTCGCCGAGCAGGAACCAGTCGGGACCGCCCTGCCGGCGCAGCTCGTCCATGAAGCCGAAGGTCTCGGCGTCGCGGCCCCAGCCCTGCTTCGGGTGCACCACGCCCGCGAGCGTGTAGAGCACGGTGTCGAGGTCGGGGCAGATGCGCAGCCCGAGGTGCGTGAAATCATCGCCGGTGTTCACCAGCACAGCGAGTTCGCCCGGCGGCAGCACACGCTGCAGCCCGAGGGCGAGCTTGGCGCCCCCGACACCCCCGGACAGCGCGAGCACGGACGGTGCGGGATTCAACGGAACAGGTCCTCGTCGGGCGGACGGATGAGCGACCGACCATCCGCCAGCGGCCCGGAAAAGTCCAGACCGCGCGCCAGCACCACCGGGGTGCTTTCGGTGGTCTCGCCCATCACGAGGCCGGCGGCCGCCGCGAGCGCATCGGCGAGCGCGACCTGGGTGGTCTGCAGGACCCGCCCCTCGCGGTCGAAGCCGCCGCGATGGTCGCGCAGCGCCGGCATGCCGGCGACGCCGCGCGCCACATTGACCGTGCCCTGCCGCCACGGACGGCCGAAGCTGTCGCTGATGACGACCGCCGGCGCGACACCGTCCGGGACGACGGCCGCCGTCGTCAGACGCTCGCGCAGCCGTCGCGCCGATGCATCGCAGTCCTCGGGCAGCAGCAGCACGAGGTCGTCCTCGGCGCCCGGCACATTGGATCGGTCGATGCCCGCGTTGGCCATCACGAAGCCCTGCCGGTGGCGCGTGATGAGGATGTCGGGGACGGCACGGACCACCTCGACCGACTCCGCCAACACCGTCTCGACGAAGCGCGGGTCCTTGCGCACCCGCGCAGCGAGCTCGACGGCCCGGGCCGAAGGCGTGACCGTCGCCAGGTCCACGACGCGCCCCTCGGACTTCGAGACGATCTTCTGGGCGACGATGAGCGCATCGCCGGCGCGCAGGGTGATGCCCTGACGGACGAGCGCAGCGCCGATCAGCGCGGCGAGGTCATCGCCACGCCGGATCTCGGGCAGCCCTTCGAGCGCACGCAGCTCCAGCGGCGCGTCGCGCATTCAGCCGGCGGCGGGCGGCGTGAGATCGCCGGTGATGCGCAAGCCCGCGCCGTCGGCGGCGTAGGTCTTGTTGACGAAGATGAGCACCGAGGTCAGCGCCTCGGCGGCGGCGGAGTTGGCGAGCGCACCGCCGTGCAGACCGCGCAGGCCGCAGAGACCGACGAGCCGCAGCACCGCTTCGCGGGCGGCCCGCTCGTCGCCGAACACCAGCACATCGCAGTCGACCGGATCGTCGGTGGCGAGCCGGTGCGCCGCGACATTATGGAACGCGGAGGTCATGCGCACGCCCTCGCTCCCCGTGCCCCCGGCTTGCATGGCCTCCTCCAGGATGCGCTGCGCGCGCACCGCGGCGCTGCCCTCCGGCGGCAGCTGCACGCGCATGACCTTGGGCGGCATCAAGGGAACCGTGGTGTCGACCACGATCTTGCCCGCCACGCCCGGGGCGATGTCGCGCAGCGTCGCCTCCTGCGAAGCGAACGGCACGGTGAGGATGATGATGCC
>DAIMYL010000084.1:0-7494 GCA_036734505.1 Steroidobacteraceae bacterium
GGCGGGATGAGCACGAACTTGCCGACATGGCGCTTCTCGAGGAACGCGCGCTGCGCATCGGCGATGCGCTCGAGCGGGAAGGTCGCGGCGACCAGCGGCCGGATCTCGCCGCGCTCGATATAGCGGACCAAGTTCGGGAACACGGGTTCGTCCCAGGCGGTGCAACCGACCAGGGTGAGGTCCTTCAGATAGAACCTGCGCATGTCGAGCTCGACGATCGGCCCGCCGATGGCGCCCGACGAGGCGTAGCGGCCGCCGCGGCGCAGCAGCTTCAGCATCGCGCCGAAGTGCGGGCCGGCGACATTGTCGACGACGAGGTCGACCGACTCCTCGCCGAGCAGGGCGACCGCATCATCATCGCGGTCGATCACCCGCTCGGCGCCGAGCGCGCGCACGGCGTCGGCCTTCGATGCTTGGGCGATCGCGGTCACCCGTGCACCACGGCGCTTCGCGAGCTGCACGGCGGCGGAACCGACACCGCCCGAAGCGCCGGTCACCAGCACATGCTCGTCCGCCGCAGCCCGGGCGCGGTGCAGCATGTTCTCGGCGGTGGCGTAGGCGCAGGGGATGCTCGCGAGCTCGGCATCGGTCCAGTCGCAGCGCACCTCGAACACCTCGGCGGCCGGCACCTTCACATACTCGGCGAAGGCGCCGTCGAAGTCCGAGCCCATCCAGATGTTGTCCATCGAGCCGAAGCCCTGCGGGCGCATGCAGGCGCGCACCAGCACGCGGCGGCCGATGAGCGCGGCATCGACATCCGGCGCCGTCTCCACCACCCGACCGCAGCAGTCGGTGCCCTGGATGAACGGGAACGGCGTGGCGATGTTCCAGCCACCATCGGCCTTGTGGGTCGGGCGTTCTTCTTCGAGGGCCGCGGCAGCGTTGGTCGCGGTGGTGACCGACGCGGAGTACCAGCCGAGGCGGGTGTTGATCTCGGTGTTGTTCACGCCGGCCGCGAGCACGCGCAGCAGCACCTCGCCGGGGCCGATCGTCGGGATGGGCACATCGCGCCACACCAGCCGGTCGTAACCGCCGTTGCCGGTGGTGACCACCGCCTTCATCGTCGCAGGCTTGTTCTGCGCAGGCCGCTGCATCGGATCGGCGTCAGTCGATGAGCGTGTCGGCGCGCAGGCCTGCGCGCTCGAGATGGATGGGCAGCACCCGACCGTAGAGCTGACGGGCACGCTCGGGGCTGCCTACCATCCCCGGCTCCTCGACATAGCTGAAGATCGCCACATAGCGCAGGCGCGGCCCGGCGAGCGGCGTCACGCGATGCAGCGAATAGCGGCCCTTGAAGATCTGCAGATCGCCGGGCTCGAGGCGCAGGGTGCGGATGAGCGAGCGGTCGTCGTCGAGCACGCGCCCGACGCCCTCGTAGTTCTCGTCGGTGGGCGTGCGCAGGTAGGGGCTGTACTCGAAATCGCCGCCCTGTTCGGCGTTCTGGATGGCGAGCGTGACCGTGTAGTTGTTGGTGTCGAAGTGCCACGGGAAGCCGCCGCCCTCCTCCGCGAGGTTGACGATCACATCGGCGAGCGGATCGGCGTAGCGGTGGAAGCGCTGTTCGCCGAGCGCCTGCTGGATGAAGGGCGCGAAGGCGGGCCACTCGTAGATGGCGCGCAGGATGCTCTCCGCGCCGAAGTGATCCGCCGGCACGAACGCGTTGGAGCGGTCGTAGAAGCGACGCAGCGGGTGCGAGGCCGGCAGGTCCGGACGGTCCTGCGTGAAATACGGGTTGGTGCGGTTGAAGTTGCGATGCCCGTGCTGCGCCGTGCGGTCGCACTCGGCGACGAGGTCCGCGATCCGCTCTTCGCGCACGAAACCCTTCAGCACCGCGCAACCGACCGAATCGATCGCGGCGCGCGCCTCGGCGATCAGCGCCTCGCGGCCGGGGCCGGACCGGTCGATCGGGTAGCGGTCGAGGTCGATGTAGTCGCGGGCGATCGGCGGCATGGGGCTACTCTAATACGCGCGGGACGCTCTCGCAGCGCTGAGCGGATCCGCTACCGTCCGTCCGCCCGCAGCAACGCGCGTGCAAGGGCGAGGTCGTCGGCGCCGCCCGGATCGGGTTGCACGAGCACCTCGGGCGTCCATCGATGACGCGGCGTGCCATCGATGTGCGCGAGTCCATAGGCCGGCAGGCGCAGGTCGGTGTCCGTCGCAGGCAGCCTGTACACCTCCACGCCGCCTGCGAGCCCTGCCATGGGGCCACCGATCACGGTGCCGCGCTTCATGCCGTCGAAGCCGATGGCCATGCCCTCACCCATGCTGCCCGTCCAACGCCCGACCAGCACGACCACCGGGCCGGACAGCGTCCAAGGTCCACGCGGTCCGAGACGGCGCGGGTAGGCCGACGCCTGCAGCGGTTGGGTGATCTGGTAGTCCGCCGTCTCGGCGATGAAACGGCCCATGATCGGCTCGGCCACATCGGTGGAGCCGCCGCTCGGCGTGTCGCGCAGATCGATGATCCAGCCCCTCGCCCCCCGCATGCTGTCGACGGCGACATCGAACGCCGTGACGGTCCCCGGATCGCCGAGGCTGTCGTTGAAGCGGATGTAGCCGACGTCGCCGATCAATCGGGCGCTGAGCGGCGTATCGAGGGTGGCCGGCGGCGGGTCGCCGAGCTTCACCACGATCCGTTCACCGCCGCGCAGCAGGATGAGTTCACGCGCCTGACCACGATGGCCCGCGCCCGCCGCATTCAGCGCCCACGCCATCCGCTCGGACGGGATGTCGTCGGCACCGGTCCGGATGCGTGCCATCGCGGCGTCACGCGGTGAGCGGCCGTTGATGGACAGGATACGGTCGCCGACGCGGATGCCCGCGCGGTCCGCTGCGCCACCGCGGCGGACGCCGGTGACGAGCGCTTCCGTCCCTTGCGCCTCCAGCCACAGATCCGAGCCCGACGGCACCAGCCAGGGCGATGCGTCCGTGTTGACGCCGAGGGACGCGTGGGGGTCCCAGAGCGCATCGACGAGATGCTCGAGCACCGCCGTGCCCTGCGAGGGTGTCGTCACGAGGGCCGCCTGGTGCTGCGCCTGCCGACAGGCTTCGGCCCAGTGCGGCGCGCGCGTGGCGTAGTACGCGTAGACCTTGGGAACGAGCTCGCACATCGCACGCGCATCGGCGGCGTAACGCGCCGCGATGTCTCCGGGCGCGGTCGCCGGCGCGCCCGCGCAAGCGGCCGTGATCATCGCGCCGAGCGCGAGCGTCCAGACCCTGCCGCGTCCGACGACCTTCACCAGATTCAGCCGATCGAGAAGCCTTCCTTGGTGATCGGCAGCGTGCGGATGCGGTGGCCCGTGGCGGCGTGGATGGCGTTGCAGATCGCGGGGACCACCGGCGGGAACACCGGCTCGCCGAGGCCGGTCGGCCGATGATCGCTCTGCACGAAATGCACATCCACCTTCGGCGTCACCGCCATGCGCGGCAGCGGATAACGGTCGAAGTTCGTCTGCTGCGCGGCGCCTCCCTCGAGGGTGACCTCGAGCGCCAAGGTGCCGATCGCATCGACCACGCTGCCCTCGCACTGGTTCTCGGCAGCGGAGAGGTTGATCACCGGACCGACATCGGCGGCGACGGTCACCCTGTGCACCGTGACCTTCTTGGCGGCATCGACGCTGACCTCGGCGACCTCGGCGATGTGACCGAGATGGCTGAAGTAGAACGCGAGACCGTGGTGGTGGCCCTTCGGCAAGGGCTTGCCCCACCCGGCCTTCTCCGCGGCGAGCTTGATCACACCGATCGCGCGCTCGGGGTCGAGCCCGGGGATGGGCGGCGCGCCCGGCGCCCGCTGGAGGTTCTCCGCCCCTTGGCCAGCCCTACGACCGAACAGCTCGACCAAGAACTCGACATGGTCGCGACCCGCGGCCACCGCGACCTCGTGCAGGAAGGACTGCTGCACCCAAGCCATCGTGCTCGCGCCCGGCGCACGCCACCAGACCACCGGCGTCGACAGCGGCAAGAAAGACTGCGAGGCGCGGTAGTCGTCGACATAGTCCGCGGGGAACTCGTTCGGCGAGATGCCGCCGCCCTTCGAGACCTTGCCCGACGCGGTGTCCTTGAAGGTGACCATGTGCGCATCGAAGGCGGCGAGCTTGCCGCGCGCGTCCACACCCGCCCGGTACGCCATGAAGCCACCGACGCGGAACGCGTCGTGGCGCATGTCGTCCTCGCGGGTCCACACGACCTGCACCGGGCCGTCGACCCGCCGCGACAGATAGGCGGCCTCGCAGACGAAATCGTTCATCAGCCGGCGACCAAAGCCGCCGCCGACGCGCATCTGGTTGAGCTTGACCTTGTCCGCGGGGAGACCCGCGGCCGCGGCGACCAGCGCCGGATCCGGCAGCTGCATCGGCGCCCACAGTTCGACCGCACCGTCCTTGAACCACGCGACCGTGTTCTGCGGCTCGAGCTGGGCGTGCGAGACGAAGCCGAACTGGTAGTAGGCCTCGACGGTCTTGGTCTTGCCATCGCCGGCGGCCAGCGCCTTGTCCACATCGCCCTTCGCCCTGACGACCGTCTCGCCCTGGGCGTTCTTCGCCAGCGTCTTGGCCTGCGCCACGAAGGCCGTCCAGCTGTCCTTCGAGGCGGTGCTGGTATCCCACTCCACCTTCAGCGCCTTGCGCGCGGAGAACACCGCCCAGGTGCTCTTGCCGATGATCGCGACGCCGGGCAACACGCCCGTCTTCATCACATCCGCGACCGGCGGCGTACCCTCGACGATGAACGCGTCGATGATGCCGGGCAGCTTCTTGATCTCCGCGGCGTTGAAGGCCTTGGCCTTGCCGCCGACGGCAGGGCACTTCTCGATGCTGGCGTAGCGCATGCCCGGCAGCTGCACATCGATCGCGAACAGCGGCTGGCCCCGGACGATCGCCGCGTTGTCGACGCCCGTGAACCGCTTGCCGATGAGCTTGTAGTCCTTGCGCGCCTTGAGCTTCAGCGTCTGGATGTCCGGCACCGGCAGCGCGGCGGCGGCCGTGGCGAGCGAGCCATAGCTCGCCGTCCTGCCGCTCGCGGCGTGGATCACCCGGCTCTCGGCGGTGGTGATCTCCGATGCGGACACACCCCACTGCTGCGCGGCGGCGGCGATGAGCATCGCGCGCGCGCCGGCGCCGGCGTAGCGCAGCTCGTCCCAGCCCCGCGGGATGGACATCGAGCCGCCCGCGATCTGCGTGCCGTACACGGCCGCGTTGACCTCGGCTTGCTCCACCGTGACATCGGACCACTTCGCATCGAGCTCCTCCGCGAGGATCACGCCGAAGCCGGTCTTGATGCCCTGCCCGATCTCCGGGTTCTTCGAGATGAGGGTGATCCGGCCATCCGGCGCGATGCGCACGAACGCGCGCGGCGCGAACGGCCGGGCGGGCGGACCAGACTGCGCCTGCGCGAAGTCCGGCAGGCCCATGGACAGCCCGAGCACGAGCCCGCCGGTGGCGCCGCCCGCCAGCTTTATGAAGCCGCGACGGCTGAGGCTCTGAGTATCTACACGATCGGTGACCATCACGCCTTCCTCTTGTCGCCGGCCGGGGTGCCGGTCTTGGCGGCGGCCTTGATCGCCTTGCGGATGCGCCCGTAGGTGCCGCAGCGGCAGATGTTGCCCGCCATGGCCTCGTCGATCTGCGCGTCGGTCGGATCGGGGTGCGCGGCGAGCAGCGCGGTCGCCGACATCAGCTGGCCGGACTGGCAGTAGCCGCACTGCGCGACATCGTGGTCGATCCAGGCCTGCTGCAAGGCCGTGAGCTGCTCGCCCTGCGCGAGTCCCTCGACCGTGGTGACCTTCAGGCCGGCGACGGCGCTGACCGGGATCTGGCAGGAGCGGACGGGCTGCCCGTCGAGGTGCACGGTGCAGGCGCCGCATTGCGCGATGCCGCAGCCGAACTTGGTGCCGACGAGCTGGAGCTCATCGCGCAGCACCCATAGCAGCGGCGTATCGGCCGCCACCCCGTCGATCACGCGTTCCTTGCCGTTGATGTCGAGTCGCAACATGGTCGTTCACCGCAGGGGGTTGGAGGTCACCGGTCCGGACACTGATTCTGCCTGACAGCCGCGACCGGCGCAGCGGATCCGCAGGGCCGCGAGGACCATCGACGGCGTCTATCGGAGACATCGGAACTGACGATTGGAACTATGGGAGGCGGGAAGGCAATCTGCGCCCGCGTCGCAGGAGCGCGACGCCTCATCCCCCGTTCCATCCATCGCCAGGAAGGCACATGTCCCTCATCAACACCGTCATCAAGCCGTTCAAGGCCACCGCCTACCAAAACGGCAAGTTCGTCGAAGTCACCGACCAGACCCTCAAGGGCAAGTGGTCCGTGGTGTTCTTCTATCCCGCCGACTTCACCTTCGTCTGCCCGACCGAGCTCGGCGACCTCGCCGACCACTACGCCACCCTGCAGTCGCTGGGCGTCGAGGTGTACGGCGTGTCGACCGACACCCACTTCACGCACAAGGCCTGGCACGACACCTCGGACACGATCCGCAAGGTGCAGTACCCGCTCGTCGGCGACCCGACCGGCACCATCACCCGCAACTTCGGCGTGATGATCGAAGAGGAAGGCCTCGCGCTGCGCGGCACCTTCGTCATCAACCCCGACGGCCTGATCAAGCTGTGCGAGATCCACGACAACGGCATCGGCCGTGACGCCAAGGAGCTGCTGCGCAAGGTGCAGGCCGCCCAGTACGTCGCCAAGAACCCGGGCCAGGTCTGCCCGGCGAAGTGGACCCCGGGCGCCGAGACCCTGAAGCCCTCGCTCGACCTCGTCGGCAAGATCTGATCTGCCGCACCACAAGGCTCATCCAGGGACACCCCGATGCTCGACGACGCTCTCCAGTCACAGCTCCGGAGCTATCTCACGAAGATGGTCCGGCCCGTCGAGCTCATCGCCTCCCTCGATGAGTCGCAGGGCGCGCAGGAGATGCGCACCCTGCTCGGGACGATCGCCAGCCTGACCGACAAGGTGTCGGTCAGGCTGGACGGTCGCAACGAGCGCCGCCCCTCGTTCCAGGTCCGCCGCGAAGGCGAGCAGACCTCGCTGCATTTCGCGGCGGTGCCGCTCGGCCACGAGTTCACCTCGCTGGTGTTGGCGCTGCTGTGGAGCGGCGGCCACCCGCCCAAGGCCGAGGAGGCCACCCTCGAGACCATCCGCGGCCTGCAGGGCCCGCTGCGGTTCGAGGTGTTCATGTCCCTCTCCTGCCACAACTGCCCGGATGTGGTGCAGGCGCTGACCTTGATGTCGGTGCTCAACCCCGCCATCGAGACCGTGGTCATCGATGGCGCGCTCTACCAGGACGAGGTCACGGCGCGCCAGGTGATGGCGGTGCCGATGGTGTTCCTCAACGGCGAACTCTTCGGCTCGGGCCGCATGAGCCTCGAGGAGATCGTCGCCCGTCTCGACACGCAGAGCGCCGACAAGGAGCGCGCCAAGATAGACGCCAAGGCGCCCTTCGATGTGCTGATCATCGGCGGCGGCCCCGCGGGCGCGGCCGCGGCGG
>DAIMYL010000085.1:0-1708 GCA_036734505.1 Steroidobacteraceae bacterium
ATGATCATCATCAGCCACGACCGCCACTTCCTGAACCAGGTCTGCACCCACATCGCCGACCTCGACTACCAGCAGGTGAAGGTCTACCCCGGCAACTACGACGACTTCATGCTCGCCTCGACGCAGGCGCGCGCGCGGGTCGAGGCCTCGAACGCCAAGGCGCAGGAGCGCATCGCCGAGCTGCAGGAGTTCGTGCGGCGCTTCTCGGCCAACGCCTCCAAGGCGCGGCAGGCGACCTCGCGCAAGCGCGCCATCGACAAGATCAAGATCGAGGAGATCCGGCCCTCCTCGCGCCAGAACCCCTACATCCGCTTCGAGCAGCTGAAGAAGCTCTACCGCTCGGCCTTCAACCTCGACAAGCTCTCGTTCCGCTATCCGGGCAGCGAGGAGTGGGTGCTGAAGGACATCAGCACCAACATCGAGGCGGGCGACCGCGTCGCCGTGATCGGCGCCAACGGCATCGGCAAGACCACGCTCATGCACTGCATCGCGGGCGTGCTCAAGCCGACCTCGGGCAGCGTCAACTGGGTGGAGAACGCCGAGCCCGGCTACATGCCGCAGGACCCGCAGGCCGAGTTCACCGAGAAGATGGATCTGCTGACGTGGATGTCGCAGTGGACCGGCAAGGCCGACGACGAGCTCATCACCCGCGCGACGCTCGGGCGGCTGCTGTTCTCGGGCGACGAGACCAAGAAATCCGTGAAGGTGCTCTCGGGCGGCGAGAAGAACCGCATGATGTACGGCAAGCTGCTGCTGCAGCGGCCGAACGTGATGCTCATGGACGAGCCCACCAACCACATGGACATGGAGACGATCGAGTCGCTGCAGATCGGGCTAGAGAAGTACCCGGGCACGCTCGTCTTCGTGTCGCACGACCGCGAGTTCGTCAGCGGGCTCGCCAACCGCATCATCGAGATCCAGCCGGGTGGCGGCATCATCGACCACCGCGGCAGCTACGACGAGTACCTCGCCGAGCGCGGGCAGCGCTGACGGTCCGCCCGGGACGCGTCATGCAGGGCGCGTCAGCCCCGCCTCATCAGACGCGCCTTGTCGCGCGCCCAGTCGCGGTCCTTCTCGGTGGCGCGCTTGTCGTGCGCCTTCTTGCCCTTGGCGAGGCCGATGCGCACCTTCGCCTTGCCGCGCTGCCAGTAGAGCTCGAGCGGCACCATGGTGTAGCCCTGACGCTCCACCGCACCCACGAGATGCGCGATCTCGCGCCGGTTCAGCAGCAGCTTGCGGCTGCGCGTCGGGTCGGCGATGACATGCGTCGAGGTGGTCTTGAGCGGTGCGATGTGCGCGCCCACCATGAACACCTCGCCGCCGCGCAGGTAGACATGCGCTTCCGTGATCTGCGCCTTGCCGGCGCGCAGCGACTTGACCTCCCAGCCCTCGAGCACGAGCCCGGCTTCGTAGCGCTCCTCGATGAAGTAGTCGAAGCGCGCGCGGCGGTTCTCGGCGATGGTGCGCGGGCCCGCATCCGCCTTGGCGGCGGGCTTGGCCGCGGGCGTCGCCGGCGCGGTGGGTCTGGTGGTGGGTTTGGCCATCGTCCGGCGCATTGTACGCGCCGGCGCGGGCCGCGCCGTGGACCATGCCCGGTTGTCCCGGTCACGCCCTTGCCGGACAATCGCTGCATGCGGGAAGTCACGCGTTCGGCCTTGGTCCGGTTGCCGCCCTCGCGGCTCTACGCGCTCATCACCGACATCGAGCG
>DAIMYL010000085.1:1808-5076 GCA_036734505.1 Steroidobacteraceae bacterium
TCGTGGCAGGGCGTCATCGACCTCGAGCTGCCGGACGGCGCGACGGTCGCATCGGCGCTCGCTGCGGCGCGGGCGGTGCTGCGCGAGAGCGCGCCGGCTGCGGCGGACGAGCCGGAGTGGGTCGACGGCGTGACCGGGGTGTTCGGCGAGGTCTGTGGACGGGACCGGACGCTGCGGGACGGCGACCGGGTCGAGCTCTATCGACCGCTCAGCGTCGACCCGAAGGCGGCGCGTCGGGCGCGGGCGCAGGCGGCGGCGCGGGCGCCGCAGCGGGGCCCGCAGGGCTAGCGTCGTCCGGCGCGGTCGCGACCGGCGAGGTGTCGGTCGGTACCACGGTGGGCGCGCCGGCGTTCTCGATGCGGGTGACCTTGTCGTCCTGGAAGAACACCGTCAGGCGTTGACGCTCCGGGCGCTTCAGCGTGCGCAACTGCAGCGTGTAGAGGTAGTCCCAACGGTCGTTGTCGAAGCCCGGCGGCAGCATCGGTGTGCCGAGCAGGAAGCGCACCTGCGCGCGGGTCATGCCGACCTGCACCTGGTTGACCTGGCGGGCGTCGAGGTAGTTGCCCTGCTGGACGGCCATCCGGTAGACGCAGCCGCCCGCGAGCGGCAACGCGATGAGCAGGGACAGCAGCGCCCAGCGCGGCACGGCACGCCGAGCGGGCGGACGAGGCGCTGGAGCGGTGAGGGGGGCATGACTCATAATCCGCGCATTCTACCCCAACAAGGCGCGCACCCGTGGAAAGCGACGACCTGCGTAAGGCCGGACTCAAGGTCACCCTGCCGCGCGTGAAGATCCTCGACATCCTCGAGCGCAGCGGCGATCGGCATCTTTCGGCCGAGGACATCCATCGCAGGCTCGCCGAGTCGCGCGAGGACATCGGCCTCGCGACCGTCTACCGCGTGCTGACGCAGTTCGAGGCGGCGGGGCTCGTCACCCGCCATCACTTCTCGGACGGGGTGGCGGTGTTCGAGCTCAACGCGGGCGCGCACCACGACCACATCCTGTGCCTCGATTGCGGGCGCGTGGAGGAGTTCGTGGATGCGGGCATCGAGGAGCGCCAGACGGCCGTGGCGCAGCGCCTCGGCTTCGAGATCAGCGAGCACGCCCTCGTGATCTACGGCCACTGCCGTCGGCAGGCTTGTCCGCACCGCCCGACGACCTGAGCGTCCCGGCGATCATCTCGGCGGCGTGCTCGCGCGCCGTGGCGGTGATGGTGACGCCGCCCAGCATCCGTGCGACCTCTTCGACCCGTGCTGCGCCCTGCAGCGCCGTGATCTGGGTGCGGGTCGTCTTGCCGTCCGTGAGTTTGCTGACCCGCAGATGGCGGCTGCCGAGCGCCGCGACCTGCGGCAGATGGGTGACGCAGAGCACCTGTGCGGCGCGACCGAGCGCAGCGAGTTCGCGCCCGACGATCTCCGCGACCGCACCGCCGACGCCCGAGTCGACCTCGTCGAACACCATGCAGGTGCCGCCGGATCCGGTGCGCGAGGCGAGGGTGACCTGCACCGCCAGCGACAGGCGCGACAGCTCGCCGCCCGAGGCGACCTTGGCGAGCGGACGGGGCGGTTGCCCGGCGTTGGCGGAGACCAGGAACTCGATGTCCTCGAGGCCGCCGGGGGCGCTGTCGGTCGATGTGGCGGGGTGCAGCGCGACCTCGAAGCGGCCGCCCGTCATGCCGAGGGTCTGCATCCGGGCGCTGATGTCGCGGCCCAGCGTCTGCGCGGCCTCGGCGCGGACCGCGGAGAGCTGGCGCGCGGCCTGCTGCCAAGCGCGGCCCGCAGCGCGAACCGCCTCGCGATGGGACTCGAGCGCCTGCTCGACGCTCTCGAGGCGGCTGAGCTCCGTCTGCAGCTCCGCGGCCTTGGCGGGCAGCTCGGCCGCCGGTACGCGGTGTTTGCGGGCGTAGGACTCGATGGCGGCGAGCCGCTGCTCGACCTCTTCCTGACGAGCCGGGTCGGAGTCGAGCCCGTCGAGATAGCGGGTCAGCTCGCGTGAGGCGTCAGCCAGACCGATGACGGCGGCGTCGAGCCCCGGCAGCAACGCCTCGAGCCGCGCATCGAGCGCCGCGGCCTGGCGCAGCGTCGCGTGGGCGCGTGCGGCGAGCGCGTGCGCGCTGCCCGAGTCCGTCTCGTAGAGCAGGTCGAGCGCGCCGCGCGCGGCCTCGGCAAGCCGGCCGCCGTTGGCGAGACGCGAGCGCTCGGCGGCGAGCGCGGGGAGTTCGTCGGGCTGCAATGCGAGCGCGGTGAGCTCGTCCACCTGATGGCGCAGCAGATCGAGCCGTGCGTCGCGGTCACGGGCTTCGGACTCGAGCGCGGCGAGGGCGGCGGCGCGTGAGGCTCGCTCGCGGTGCAGCGCCGCGACCTCGGCCGCCCGTGCCTCGGCACCGGCGTAGGCGTCGAGCAGCTGCCGCTGCGCGGCGGCGCGCAGCAGCGACTGGAACTCGTGCTGGCCGTGGATCTCGGCGAGGAAGGCGCCGACCTCGCGCAGCACCTGCACCGGCACCTGCTGGCCGTTGAGGTAGGCGCGCGATTTGCCCTCGCGCGTGACCACGCGGCGCACGACGAGTTCGTCGTCGGCGTCGATGCTCTGCTCCTCGAGCAGCACGCGCAGCGCGGGATCGGCGCGGCGCAGGTCGAAGGTGGCGGCGACCTCGGCGCGCTCCGCGCCGTGGCGGATGGCCTCGGCACCGGCGCGCGCGCCGACCGCGAGCTGCAGCGCATCGACCAGGATGGACTTGCCGGCGCCGGTCTCGCCGGTGAGCACGGTGAGGCCGCCCTCGAGCTCGATCTCGACGGCGTCGATGATGGCGAAGTCGCGGACCTGCAGGTGGGTGAGCACGGCGCGGCCTCAGGCGGGCGTGTCGAACGCGCGCCGGCCCCAGTTGAGCTTGCTGCGCAGCAGACGGTAGTAGTCGTAGCCCGGCGGGTGCAGCAATGTGATGCGCGCCGCGGCGGGGCGGATGGTCAGGCGATCGCCCGGGGCGAGGCTGCCGAGCGGTCGGCCGTCGCAGGACACCTCGGCGAAGGAGTCGGGGCGGTCGACCAAGCGCACCTCGATGTCGGACCGGCCGGGGACGACGATCGGACGATCGGAGAGCGTGTGCGGACAGATGGGCGCGACGACGAGCACATCCAGGCCGGGCTCGATGATGGGACCGCCGCAGGAGAGCGCGTAGGCCGTCGAGCCGGTGGCGGTCGCGACCACGAGGCCATCGCCGCCGTGGGTGTTGACGAAGCGGCCGCCGATCCAGGTCTCGAAGTCGACGAG
>DAIMYL010000085.1:5176-7471 GCA_036734505.1 Steroidobacteraceae bacterium
GCGCTGTCGGCGGCGCGGGCATCGGCGAAGCGGGTGACGAGGGCGCAGCGGCGGATGGGGGTCATGGGGCACCGACGGTGAGGGCATCGTTTTATCACGGCGGGCAGGGCGGCTCCACCTGCGTTTCCGGGTGCTTGACGCAGTTCTGCGCGTATCGGTAGCGTCTCGCCCATGGGCCAGGGCATCGACGACCGCTTGAACGAACGCGCGAGGCAGCTGCTGCGAGTGCTGGTGGAGAGCTACATCCGCGACGGCCAGCCGGTCGGTTCGCGTGCCCTGTCGCGTGATTCGGGCCTGAGCCTCTCTTCGGCCACCATCCGCAACGTGATGGCCGACCTCGAGGAGCTCGGCTTCGTGGCCTCGCCGCACACCTCGGCAGGCCGCATCCCCACCGACCGCGGCTACCGGTTCTTCGTCGATACGCTGCTGCGCTCGCGTCCGCCGGAGACGATGCCCGAGGACGAGCTGCGCCGCGCACTCGGCACCTCGCCGGCCGCCGACCCCAAGGCGATGGTGGCCAACGCCTCGCAACTGCTGTCGAACCTCACGCGGCTCGCCGGCGTGGTGACGGTGCCGCGTCCCGCGGTCGCCCACATCTCGCAGATCGAGTTCGTGGGGCTCTCCGAGAACCGCGTGCTCGTCGTGATGGTGTTCGACGACCGCGAGGTGCAGAACCGCATCATCCATCTGCCGCGGCCGCACGCGCCCGAGGAGCTGCGCCGCGCCGCGCAGTTCCTCACGGAACAGCTGGTCGGCCGCACGCCCGAGCAGGCGCGGAGCGAGATCCTGCGACAGCTGCAGCAGGACCGCGAGCACATGAACGCGCTGATGCTGGATGCCATCAGCGCCGCGCAGCAGGTCTTCGAGCAGGGCGGCACGCCGCCGAGCGGCCTCGAGTACATCGTCGCCGGCGAGACGAACCTGATGGGTGCGGCGCAGCTCACCAGCGTCGAGAAGCTCAAGCGGCTGTTCGAGGCCTTCAACGAGAAGCGCGACTTCCTGCACCTGCTCGACCAGAGCCTGCATGCCGACGGCGTGCAGATCTTCATCGGTCAGGAGTCGGGCTATCAGGTGCTCGACGACTGCAGCGTCGTGACCGCGCCCTACAGCGGCACGGACGGGGTGATGGGGGTGATCGGCGTGATCGGCCCCACCCGCATGGCCTACGAGCGGGTGATCCCCATCGTCGACATGACGGCCCGGTTGCTCGGGTCGGCCTTGAATTCCCGACGCTGACCCCCATCTATCCTCGTCAGGGACGACTGCACCCCGTGTGGGCGCGGTCGTTTTTGCATGCAACCCATTGAAATCGAAGGCTTCAGATGTCTGAAACCCCACCGTCACCGCCGCCGTCCTCCGAGCCGCTGACCGTCGAGGACCTGCAAGCGCTCCTGGCGGACGCCGAGACGCGGGCGCAGCAGCAGCGCGAACAGCACCTGCGTGCGGTCGCAGAACTCGAAAACGTCCGCAAGCGGGCGCAGCGCGAGGTCGAGCAGGCGCACCGCTACGGGGTCGAGAAGCTCGCCCAGGAGCTGCTGCCGGTAAAGGACAGCCTCGACCTCGCGGTCGAGAACGCGGGCCGGGCCGACACCGCAGCCCTCGTCGAGGGGCAGGCCGCGACGCTGCGCCTGCTGCAGAAGGCGTTGGAGCGCATCGGCATCACCGAGATCGATCCCACCGGGCAGCCGTTCGACGCGAACTGGCACGAGGCCGTGGCGGCGCAGCCCTCGGACACCGCCGAGCCGAACTCGGTGCTGCTGGTGGTGCAGCGCGGCTACAGCCTCAACGGGCGTCTGCTGCGCGCGGCGCGCGTCATCGTCGCCCGGGCACCCGGTTGATTTATCCACAGGCGACCCCAGATACACGGCCATAGGCGCCCCGACGGGGCACGACAGAACTGAGCGGAGCGGAACATCATGGGCAAAGTCATCGGTATCGACCTCGGCACGACCAACTCCTGCGTCGCGATCATGGAAGGCGGCAAGCCGCGCGTGATCGAGAACAGCGAGGGCGACCGCACCACGCCGTCCATCGTCGCCTTCACCAAGGACGACGAAGTGCTGGTCGGCCAGTCGGCCAAGCGCCAGGCGGTCACCAACCCCCAGAACACGCTGTACGCGGTGAAGCGCCTCATCGGCCGCCGCTTCGACGAGAGGATCGTCCAGAAGGACATCGGCATGGTGCCGTACCGCATCGTCAAGGCGGACAACGGCGACGCCTGGGTCGAGGCGCAGGGCAAGAAGATGGCCCCGCCCGAGATCTCGGCGCGCGTGCTCATGAAGATGAAGAAGACCG
>DAIMYL010000086.1:0-2204 GCA_036734505.1 Steroidobacteraceae bacterium
TCGCGGCGATCGGCGGTCGATGGGAGATCAACAAGCGCTGGCAGATCGCCGCCCGTTGGAAGTACGGGTCCGGGCAGCCCGGAGACCGCTTCATCTCGCACCGCGATGTGCTGGCGCCGGATCGGCCCGTGCGCTTCT
Source organism: Steroidobacteraceae bacterium (assembly GCA_036734505.1). GTDB lineage: Bacteria > Pseudomonadota > Gammaproteobacteria > Steroidobacterales > Steroidobacteraceae > UBA964. The sequence goes on from DAIMYL010000086.1 coordinate 139, forward strand.
CGAAGGAGGTGACGCAGACCAACATCGGTCGCGGCGATGCGTTCCACGCGCTCGACTTCCGGGTGGATTACCGACGACCCGTCGGTCCGGTGGACGTGGTCGTGTTCCTCGATGTGCTGAACGTCTACGGCGGACCGGCCGGCCTACCGTCCGAGTTCAACATCCTGACCGGCGAGACGATCAAGGAAGAGGAGGAGAGTCTGCCGCTCTTCGGGCTGTCGTTCGAGTACTCGTGGTAGGGGGTCGACCCGCTTCACGCATAACGCGTCGCGCCCCAGCGCTCCTTGACCTCCGCCAGCCGGCGGCGGCTCACCGCGACCTGTTGGCCGTCCTTGAGCAGCACCACCCACTGTCCACGGACGGACTTCACCTGCTTCACATGGCGGTCGGCGATCCATTCGCCGCGCCGCACCTCGAGTCCTTGATCGCCGAGCAGCGTGATGACGCGGTGCATGGGGCCGGGGACGGTGGTCATGCCCTCCGGGCTGTGCAGATGCACATACTGCAGGTCTGCCGTGGCGCGCAGCACGCCGCCGCGCACAGCGCTCGGCAGCAGGGCGCTCTCGGGCGGTGCGTCGGTGACAGCCGCGCTCGCCGGCGCAGGAGCATCCGCCGGTGCTGGGGCGTCGAGCGGATCGGCGAGCGGCTCTGACGCCGCCGTCGGGGCGGGCGGTGCTGCGTCGCTCATCGACAGCCAGGCCGGCAGGCTCGCGATCATGCAGGCGGCGAAGATGGGCAGGGCGCTGACCGCCCACTCCTCGATGAGCGATGACCACCAGGCGCCCTCCGCATCGGATATGCCGAACAGCGCGTCGATCAGCAACGATGCCGGGACGAACAACACGGTCGCAAGCAGGCACGAGGCCAGGAGCAGCCCACGGGTCAGCCGTTCGCGGCCCGACACGATGCACCATTGGCTGAGCCACCAGGCGAGGAAGGTCGCGGCGGCCGTCGCCATCCAGAATGCGTAGCGCGCCACGATGCCGTGCCCCGCCACCGGTCCGGCCTCCAGATACGCCAGCGTGACGCCGAGCAGCAGGAACACCAGCGCGGCGAACAGGCCCCAGCGCTCCATCAGGGCAGGAAACTTCATCCTTGGGACCCCATCTGGCACCTCGGCGGCGTCTCCAAGGCGCCGCTCGTGTACGAAACCCGCCGCTCATGCCGAGCGAATACCGCTCGTGGCGCGCAGTCTACAGGCGGCATCCCATCGCCCTCCATCCTTCTCGATCGACGGTATCCACGGCGCACCGTCCGCCACCAAGTTGAAGTTGAAGGAGAGACACGAGGATGGATCGGATCTACGCACCCCGTTTGAGCGCCCTGGTGGCCATGAGTTCGCTCTTGATCTCGGCCCCCGCGCTCGCCGCCGAGCCGACCACGGAGGCCCTCGTGCCCCTCCCGTCGGTCCTCGACTTCACGGACGGCGACGGTTGGGGCGTGGCGCTCGGTGTCGGCGTCGAATACGAGAACGCCTACGACGGTGCGGATGAGACCGAGCTCGAGGTCGAGCCGGCTGGGGCGGTGCACTACCGGAAAGGGGACCACCTGTTCTTCTGGGAGGGGATGGAGCTCGGCTGGCGGGGCCGCCTTGCCGATGTCTGGCTGGTGCAGGCCGGCATCCGCAACGAGGGCGGCCTCGAGCCGGACGACTCGGAGGACGGCAACCTCGACGGCATCCTGCCGCGCGACTCGCATGTGGTCGGCTTCCTCGAGGTGCGCCGCGCGGTCGGCGACGAGTGGCGCAACTGGGTCGCGGCGCGTCTCATGGGCGGCCCCAGCGACTTCGGCGTGCTCGGCGTGCTCGCGGCCGGCCGCCGCTTCGGGGACCAGCTCGACGGCACCGGCACGGAGCTCTACGGGTTCATGACCTTCGGTACCGACAAGTTCATCAACAAGGACTTCGGCGTGACCGCCGCCGATGCCGTCGGCTCCGGTCTGCCCGTGACCACCCTGAGCGGCGGCTATCGCTCGACCGGTGTGCAGCTCGTGCACCGCCGGCATCTCACCCGCAAGCTGCATGCGATCGCGCAGGCCGGCGTCGAGTTCTATTCGAGCGACATCGG
>DAIMYL010000086.1:2304-7269 GCA_036734505.1 Steroidobacteraceae bacterium
GCGTCGGGGAAGCGGATCTCGACCCGGGTGCCGACGCCCGGACTGCTCTCGATCGTCACCGGCCAGCCGAAGCGGTCCGACAGGCGGCGCACGATGGTGAGCCCGACGCCGTGGCCGCCGCGCCGCGCGGTCTCGCCGCGGACGAACGGTTGGTACATCGCGTCCAGTCTCTCCGGGGACATGCCGACGCCGGTGTCGCGGATGACCACGGAGGCGGCGCCGACCTCCACCGTCACCTCGCCCGCATCGGTGTAGGAGAACGCGTTGCGCAGCAGGTTGCCGAGCAGCACCGGCAGCACCTTCTCCGGCGCGTCCACGGACAGGCGGTGCGTGGCGGTGAGGCGTGACTCGATGGGCCGGCCGGCCGCGAGCGGCCGCGCGCGGTCGAGCTCCTCGGCGAGCACATCGTTGACGCAGGTGTCCTCGACGGGCAGCCCGGTCTGCGACTCGCGGGCGAGCAGCAGGAAGGCGCTGGTGAGCTCCTCCATGTCGCGTGTCGCGCGCACGATCCGCGCCACGGACCGGCGGCTGGCGTCGCTGAGTCCGGCGTCGGTCTCGAGCATGCCGGCGGCGAGCTGGATCACCGTGAGCGGGCTGCGCAGTTCGTGGCTGGCGTCGCGGGTGAAGTCGCGCTCGCGCGCCACGAATTCGTTGAGACGCTGGGCATAGCGGTTGAGCGCCTCGGCGAGCTCGCGCACCTCGCCGTCGGCGTCCTTCGGCAGCCGGGCGGGGTCGAGCTGCGCGGGGTCCGGCGATGCCGGGTCGAGCCCGCGCACCGCCCGCGCCAACGCGATGACGGGCGAGAACGCACGCCGGGAGGCGCGGAAAGCCAGCCAGGTCGTCAGGTACAGCACCAGCAACACCATCGCGAGCGGCAGCAGGCCGAACATCGTGGCGAGTTTGCCGACGCCGCTGCGGTCGAACACGAGATAAAGGCGCTCACCGCCGCGGTCCGACACCAGGACGACCGTCTCGACGCCGTCGACCACGCGGTCGTGATAGCCGGGCGGCAGGCCCGCGATCGACGCCGGGGCGGAACCCAGGTGGCCGGTGAGGTTCACGGTCGCGGGCAGCGGGAACGCGGGATCGCGTCCGCGTTGTTGCCAATAATGCGCGCTCTCTTCGCTCAAGGCCTGACGGATCAGCACGCCCTCGAGCAGCAGGCTCGCGAGGAAGACGCCGACCACGGCCGCCGCGCCGATGAACACGGCCTGCAGCAGGAAGGCGCGACCGAGCCGCGCGCGTGCTCCGTCAGCGGCCATCGTCGTCCGACAGCCGGTATCCGGCGCCGGCGAGGGTATGCAGCAGCACGCGATCGAACGGCTTGTCGATCGCCTTGCGCAGCGAATAGAGATGGCTGCGCAGCGTGTCGCTGTCGGGCAGCAGGTCGCCCCACACCTCGCGTTCGAGCTGCTGCCGCGTCACGACCCGCGGTGAAGCGCGCATCAGCACGGTGAGCAGCTTCAGGCCGATCGGCGTGAGGGTGAGCGTCTGGCCGGCGCGGGTGACCCGCAGCGTGCCGGTGTCGAGCGTGAGGTCGCCGACGGTCAGCACCTCGCGGGCGACAGCGCGGCGGTGGCGCCGGAGCAGGGTGCTGATCCGCGCCTCGAGCTCACGGACCTCGAACGGCTTGACGAGGTAGTCGTCCGCGCCGGCGCCGAGGCCGGTGATCTTGTCGTCGAGCGTGTCGCGGGCCGTCAGCATCAGGAGCGGCGTGTCGATGCGGGCCTCCTCGCGCAGCTTGCGGCACACCGAGAGTCCGTCGAGCCCCGGCATCATGATGTCGAGCACGATGACGTCGTAGGGGTTCGTCACCGCGAGATGCAGCCCCGTGATGCCGTCGGCCGCGTAGTCGACCGCGAACCCGCGGTGCTCCAGGTACTCGATGATCGCGCCCGCGATGTCGCGGTGGTCGTCGACCAGCAATATGTTGGGTTGTCGCGGCTCGTCTGTCATGGGGTCGTCGTTCCCTGCCCGCAGTGTACCGCGGGCGCTCAACCGCCGGCGGTCGGACCGCCTCCCCTCGGTGCCGGGGAGGCCGCGAGCAGTTCCAGTTCGGCGGCGCTGCGGCGGTAGCGCAAGGTGCGGCCGCCGTCCATCTTGCTGTCGAGCGCCACCCACTCATCGCTTCCCACGGCGTACGAGAGCGTGATGTCGATGCCCTTGCCCTTGAGCGCATAGCGCTTGACGGCGATGTCGCGCGCACCGATGCGCTTGGTGGTCGATCCGAGCGGCGCGATCTGCACCGGCACATACTCGCCGGTCTGGGAGTTGAGGAGCGTCCGGCTGCGCAGCAGCACGCCCTTGTCCCAGTAGGCGAAGGTGGCGACGCAGTCACCGAGGGTCCGCTCGCCTTCTTTGGTGGTGACGACGAAGGCGTCGCCGCGCGTGCGGCCGTTGACGGCGGACTTCTTGCCGTTGGAGTCGGTGGCCGCGTCGATCGATCGCAGGCAGCCGCCGCGCCACAGCTCGGTGTTGCGGTGGTCATAGGCGAAGGCGGTGATGCGCAGCAGCTTCACCTCGAACCGCGCCTGGGTCTCGATCCTCGTGCCGTCGCCCGACGGCGTCAGGGCGAATCGCTGGTAGCCGATCGCGCGATCGTCGAGGAACACGTCGAAGCTCAACCTGCGTGCACCGTCGGTGCCGTTGGCCTGCAACGGCGCGGCGATCAGCGCCATCAGCGAGGCTGCGGCGATGGACAGGACCGTGACGGTCCGGCGGGTCGGTGATGTCATGTCGGATGCTCCCATGGAGGTCGTTCCTGTGGTCAGGAGGCCCGCGGCGGGCCGGGGAAGAAAGCGTTGGTGCGACGGATGTAGGCCTGGTAATCGGGGCGGCGCTCGCCGATGTCCTTCTCGAGCAGCGCGACGCCCGACACCTTCAGCAACATGAAGGACATCAGCAGCGGGCCGACGATGCTCCACCACCCGCCGGCGGACAGCGCGATGAGGAACAGGCCCCACCACACGCAGAAGTCGCCGAAGTAGTTCGGGTGCCGCGTGTAGCGCCACAGACCGGAGTCCAGCACCTTGCCGCGGTTGGCAGGGTCGCGCTTGAAGCGCGCGAGCTGCCAGTCGCCGCCGGCCTCGAACACCATGCCCACCAGCCAAAGGGCCGCGCCCGCAGCATCCAGCCAGCCGAGCGGCGACGAGGAGCCGATGGCGGCCAGCAACGGCAGCGAGATCAGCCATGCGAGCCCGGCCTGCAGGCCGAACACGATGTAGAGGCTCTTGAACGCGAAACCGGGATCGTTCCTGGCGCGCATCTGGCGATATCGGAAGTCCTCGCCGTGTCCGTGGTTGCGCCAGGTGATGTAGGCGGCGAGCCGGATCGCCCACAGGCCGACCAACGCGATCACCAGCCACGCTCGTGGACCGGGGGACGCCTGTCCCATGAGGTACACGGCCGCGGCGAGCAGGAACATCAGCGACCACAGGCTGTCGACGATGCTGACGTTGCGCAGCGGCAGGCTCAGCAGCCAACCGGCGCTGGCGAAGAGCGCGAGCGCGGCGAGACCCTTGAACCAGAGTGTGGGATCAAACATGGCTGCGCACCTCTTGCGGGATGGACGAGCGGTCCTCGGCACGCTCCGAAGCCGCGACCGTGGGAGCGCCTGAGCAGCCGTCCCATCGAGCGGCGAGATGGGTCAACAACGGCAGGAGCACGGCCCAACCTACGCTCTGCGCGCCGAGCGCGAGCACCGGGTCGGACATCTCGAGACCGCCCAACCGGCCGCCCGCGAGATAGGAGACCGGACCGCCGATGCCGCCGACCAGCGCCGCCAGCCAGAGCCGGCCCTTCAGGAACCCCATCGAGAGGTTCAGCGAGGTGGCGAACACCGCCCACAGCGCGATCATCCAGTACGGTGCTAGACCGGGGACGAGGATGCCGCTGGGATAGGTGAAGAGGCCGATCGCGATCAGGGCGCTGTCCCATACCAGCCCGATGAGGGAGGCAGCGGCTATCAACAGCGCCTCCGGTGCGGGCCGGCGCGCGAGCGCCAGATGCAGCCCGATCACCGCGACGGCGACCAACGCACCGGCCAGAGGCCGGCCGTTGGCGCCGCCCAGCACACAGGCGGACCATGCCAGTTGACAGGCGACGAAGTTGAGGACGATCTTCGGTTCGATCTTCATCGGTTTGTACTCTGCAGGGTGGCCTGTGAAGCGGATGTGAAGACGCCGTCAGAAGCGCCAGCCGAAGGACACGGTCGCGGCCAGCGGCTCGTAGTCGGCCTTGATCCGGCCGACCGCGCCGCCTTCCTCGGCGTCGAGCTCCACGCCCGAGACCAGCAGGTAGCGCACGCCGGCATCGACGAACGCGCGCTCGCCGAAGGTGTACCGCGCGCCGAGCAGCAGCTGCACACCCGCGCCCGAGCCGCTGAAGGACTTCTCCACGCCGCCGCTCTCGAAGTCGACATCGACCTCGGTCGCGTAGACGGCGCCGAGTCCGGCGTAGGTCCGCGCGCTCGGCGAGCCGAACAGGTCGAACTCGCGCAGCGCGTTCACGGCCACCGAGGTCGACGCATAGTTGCCGTCGCCCGCCGTGCCCGTCACGAGCGTGAAGTTCGGATGGTCGACCGACTGGTACATGAACTCGGCCTCGACGCGCCAGGCATCGCCGACATAGCGGCCGATCGAGGCGCCGGTCAGGATGCCCGTGTCGAGCGGCAACGTCGGCGAGACCACGCCGGCGCCCCCGGGTCGCGTGTAGTCCAGGCGCTGGTCGGACTGGGTGACGAAACCGGCGGTCGCCGTGGCGTACCACTTGCGGTCATCGGACGCGTGGGCGGCGTCGGCGCCGGCCAGCGCGATCAGGACGAGGCCCGTACGCGCGAGCAGTTTCCCTGCTTGGATCTTCGACATTGGATCACTCCTTGTGTGTTGCTGGATGGACGCCGCATCGCAGCGTCTGGGAGGGGATGCTGAACGCAGCGCCGTGAAGAGGGCGTGAAGGCGCCGTCAA
>DAIMYL010000087.1:0-7112 GCA_036734505.1 Steroidobacteraceae bacterium
CGTTGAGCGCCAGCACCGCCTTCACCAACAGGTGCGCGCTCACCGGCGCGGTGATGAACAGGAACAGCGCCACCAGGATCTGCTCGGTGCCGCCCCGTCCGGCGCTCATGAAGAAGAGGCAGGAGGCGAGCAGCACGCCGCCCACACCGAGCGTCGTCGCCTTGGTCGGCCCGTGCAGGCGCTTGTAGAAGTCGCCGAGCTTGGCGAGCCCGTAGGACCCGACGAGCGCGAACGCAGCGCCGCCCACGAGCAGCACGGCGACGATCCAATCCACCCAGGCTCCGCTCATCGATGCCGCGCTATTCAATGATGTCTCCCCGCAGCAGGTACTTGGCGAAGGCCACCGTGCCGACGAAGCCGAGCATGCCGATCACGATCGCCGCATCGAAGAAAGTCGGGTCCTCGAGGCGCACACCGGCCACCATCAGGCCCGCGAGGCTGTTGATGTAGAGGGTGTCGAGCGCGAGGATACGGTCGGCCATCGACGGGCCCCGCAGCAGCCGGAACAGGCAGAGCAGCATGGCGAGCGCCAGCATCGCCAGAGCGATGTCCGCGGCGGTCTGGATGACGGGGCTCAAGTGAAGATCTCCTGCAGCGGCCGCTCATAGCGCTGCTGGACATCACGGACCAGCGCCGCCTCGTCGTCCACGTTGAAGGCGTGCACCAGCAGCCAGCGACGGTCCGGCGTGATGTCCACCGACAGCGTGCCCGGCGTCATGGTGATCATCGCGGCGAACACGGCGATGCCCTGGGGGTTGGTGATGCCGAGCGGCACCCAGACGAAGCGCGGACGGATCGCCGACTCGGGCCCGAGGATGCGGCGCGCCACCTCGAAGTTGGCGACCACGATGTCCTTGAGGAACACGCCGAGCAGCGCGAGGGCGAGACCCGCGCGGCGCAGCGTCGTGACGCGCGGCGTGAGCGCCGACAGGACCAGCGGCAACACGACCCCGAGCGATGCGCCGAGCAGCCAATGCGCCGGGTGCAGCGTCTGGTTGAGGATCAGCCAGCTGAAGAGCAGCAGCAGCGAGCGCAGCGGGTAGGGGACGAGCCGCTTCATGGCGCCCCCAAGGCCGTTGCGGTCTGCCGCAGGAATCCGGTCACCGGCTGCGCGAACACCACCATGACGAGAGCGCAGGCGAGCAACAGCAGCGCCGCCAGCGACAGGCCGCGGCCGTCGGATGCGGTCGCCTGCGTCCGCACCGCTGGCGCGTCAGCCGTCGGCGATCGCCAGAACACGGCGCTCGCACAGCGCGCCAGCGCGACCACCACGACGAGGCTGGAGACCAGGATGACGGACCAGACCCACGCATGTGCGGTCGTAGCGGCTGCGGCATCGAGCAGCAGGATCTTGGCGATGAATCCGGACCCCGGCGGCATTCCGGCGACGACCAGCGCCGCCACGAAGAAGAGCGCGGCGACCCAGGGCGCATCGCGCACCGGCCGTGCAGCGTTGATCCGGTAGTCGGCGGCGTCCGGCGCCGATGGACCGGCGCGGCGGCGTGCGATGGACTCCACGGCGATGAACGCCGCACCCGCCGCGAAGGTCGAGTGGGGCAGGTAGTAGAGCGCGGCAGCGGTCGCCGGCACCGTGCCGAGCCCGAGCGAAGCGAGCAAGGTGCCCGCCGACACCACCACGAGCCACGCGATCAGTGCACGCAGGTCGCGCGCGGCCAGCGTCCCGGCTGCGCCCAGCACCAGCGTGGCCAGCCCCGCCGGCAGCAACCACGGCAGCGCGAGTCCGGCCAGCGGGAGGTCCGCGGAGGTCGTCTGCGGAGACGCCTCGAACAGCGCGCCATGCACGCGGAGGATCGAATAGATGCCGACCTTGGTCATGACCGCGAACAGCACGGCCACATGCACCGCCGCCGCGCCGTAGGTCCCGGGCAGCCAGAAGCCGAGCGGCAGCGCTGCGGCCTTGATGGCGAACACCACGAGCAGCAACAAGCCCGCGACCTGGGCGAGGCCCACATCGGACGCCGGCAAGGTGGCGAGGCGGCCATCGAGATCGGCGATGTTGAGCGTGCCGGCGACGCCGTAGAACATCGCGGCCGCGATCAGGAACAGCGATGAACCGAGCAGGTTCACGGTCACATAGTGCAGACCGGCCCGCAACCGCGCCGCGCCCTGACCATCGAGCAGCAAGGCATACGAAGCGGCCAGCAGCACCTCGAAGAACACGAACAGGTTGAAGAGATCCGCGGTCAGGAACGCGCCGTTCAGCCCCGCGAGCTGGAACTGCAGCAAGGCGTCGAAGCGGCGGCTGCCGTCCTTGCCCGCGGCCAAGCGGCAGGCGATCCCCATCACGGCGGTGACGGTGAGCATCAGGGCGGCGAGCCGGTCGACCGCCATCGCGATGCCGAAGGGCGCCGGCCAGTCGCCGAGCATGTAGGTCCAACTTGCACCGTCGGCGGTCCGGTCGAGCAGCACCAGCGACATCATCAACAGCGACGACAGCGAGACCGCCGTGATCGCATGCACCCAACCCGCGTGGCGCAGCAGCAGCAGCGACAGTGCGCCGGTCAGCAGCGGCAGCGCCACCGGCAGCACCGCCAGATGCGGCAGCAGTCCCTCCAACAGTCTCACGGCGCACCCCGCTTGGGTCCGCGGTCGTCATCGGTGGGGTGGTCGCCCGACGGGTCGCCGCCGTCCACATGGTCGCCCCCGGACACCTCGCGCAGCTTGAGCGCCATCACGATCAACACCGCCGTCATCGCGAAACTGATGACGATCGCGGTGAGCACGAGCGCCTGCGGCAGCGGGTCGGTGTAGTGCTCGAGCGTGGTCGGCACACCGTCACGGAGGATCGGTGCGCGACCCGCCACCGGCCGTCCCATCGCGAAGATGAAGAGGTTCACCGCGTAGGAGATCAGCGTGAGGCCGAGCACCAGTTCGAAGGTCCGCGAGCGCAGCGCGAGATAGACCCCCGTGGCGGTGATCGCGCCGATCGCGGTGGCGAGCAGCAGTTCCATCAGGTCCGCCCTCCGTCGTCCGGTGCGCCGGAGAGCCGGCCGAGCCGCGTGAGCGCGAGCGCGGCGGCGCCGGCGACCGTCAGGAACACGCCGAGGTCGAAGAACATCGCCGTGGCGATGGGCACCTTGTCGATCACCGGCAGCACCGGGGCGAGGTAGGCGCTCGTCAGGAACGGATGGTCGAGCGCGAGACTGACGAGGCCGGTGACCGTCGCACAGGCGAGACCCCAGCCGATCCACGCCTCGAAGCGCGGCTTGGAGCGCTGCTCGACCCAGTCCACGCCGCTGCCGAGGTAGGGCAGCAACAAGCCGATCGCGAGCACCAGACCGCCGATGAAGCCGCCGCCCGGCAGGTTGTGGCCGCGCAGGAAGAACCAGACCGCCACCAACGCGGTGAGCGGCAGCATCACCCGCGAGGTGATCTCGAGCATCAGCGAGCGGCCGGCCTCTGTGCGGACGCCCGGAGCTTCGGCTGTCGCCGTCGTCGCCGCACGCGGCAGCAGCGCGGCGACCAGCACCGCGGCCAGACCGAGGACGGTGATCTCACCGAGCGTATCGAAGGCGCGGAAGTCGACGAGGATCACATTGACGGCGTTCGTGCCGTAGGCGCCGGGGATGGCGTTGTCGAGGAACCACGGCGCCAGCGAGTCCGGACGCGGCCGCGACAGCACCGCATAGACGAGCGTGCTGATGCCGACCCCCGCGCCGAGCGCGATGCCGGCATCACGCCAGCGCCGCGCAGGCGGGTCCGTGCGCGATGAGCGCCGCGGCAGGAAGTTCAGCGCGAGCAGCAGCAACAGGATCGATGCCACCTCCACCAGCAGCTGCGTCAGCAGCAGGTCGGGGGCGGACAGCGCGCCGAAGGTCAGGCTGACGGCGAGCCCTACGACGCCGAGGTAGACCAAGGCCTCCAGCCGCTCGCGGTGGCGGACGATCAGCGCAGCGAGCGCGCACAGCGTGAGCAGCCAGAGCGTCCAGGCCACCGGGCCGGCCGCCGTTGCAGCGACCGACGGCGCCGCAGCCGCCGAGCCCGGCGCGAGCAGCGTCCAGAGACCGAGCACGAGCGCCGCGAGCGTGATGAGCAGAACCGAGCGCTGCACGCTGCCGTTGACGAGCAGGTCGGTGAGCGCCCGCGATGCCCGCACCGCAGCGGCGACCGTGGCATCGAACACCTCGCGACCGCCGCGCGGCAGGTGCACGAGGTCATGCAGCCGGAACAGCCGCTGCAGCATGAAGTACAGAGCGACGCCTGCGAACAACGCCAGCACGCTCATCAGCAGCGGCAGGTTGAAGCCGTGCCAGATCGCGAGCGAATAGTCGGGCAGCGTGCCGCCGACCACGGGCGTCGCGGTGACGGCCAACAGGGGACCCACGGTCAGCGCCGGCAGGATGCCCACCAGCAGGCAGAGCGCCGCCAGCGTGCCGATCGGCACCAGCATCCAGAACGGCGGGTCGTGCGGCTTCCGCGGCAGGCCGACCGGCTCGCCGTTCCAGAACACATCGTGGATGAAGCGCAGCGAATAGGCGACCGAGAAGGCCGCGGCGACGGTGGCGAGCACCGGGATCGCCGCCGCCAGAAGCGGCCTCGAACCGAGCTGCAGCGTCTCCACGAAGAACATCTCCTTGGAGAGGAAGCCGTTGAGGAGCGGCACACCGGCCATCGCCGCGGAGGCGACGATCGCCAGCACGGCGGTCAGCGGCATGTATCTCCACAGTCCATGGAGCCGCCGCATGTCCCGCGATCCGGTCTCGTGGTCGATGACCCCGGCCGCCATGAAGAGCGACGCCTTGAAGGCCGCGTGGTTGAGGATGTGGAACACCCCGGCGACGGTGGCGAGCGGCGTCGACAGGCCGAACAGCAGGGTGATCAGCCCGAGATGGCTGATGGTCGAGTAGGCCAGCAGGCCCTTGAGGTCGTGCTGGAACATGGCGATGTAGGCGCCGACCACCAAGGTCGCCAGACCGGTCAACGACACGACATAGAACCAGAGGTCGCTGCCGGCGAGCGTGGGGTGCAGGCGGGCGATCAGGAACACGCCGGCCTTCACCAGCGTCGCCGAGTGCAGATAGGCCGACACGGGCGTCGGCGCCGCCATCGCCTGCGGCAGCCAGAAGTGCAGCGGGAACTGGGCCGATTTGGAGAAAGCCCCCAGCAGGATCAGGAGCATCGTCGGCGCATACCAGGGATGCGCGCGCACGGTGTCGCCCGCGGCGAGCACCGCATCGAGCTGGAAGCTGCCGACGATGTCGCCGAGCAGCAGTACGCCGGCGAGCAACGCGAGCCCGCCGAGCGCGGTGATGGTGAGCGACAGCCGGGCGCCCCGCCGGGCGTCCGCGCGGTCCTGCCAGTAGCCGATCAGGAGGAAGGACGAGATGCTGGTGAGCTCCCAGAACACGACCAGCAGCAGCAGGTTGTCCGCCAAGACGAGACCGAGCATCGCGCCCATGAACACCATGAACAGCGCATAGAAGCGCGCCATCGGGTCGTCGGCGGAGAGGTAGTAGCGCGCATACAGCACGACCAGCGCGCCGATGCCGAGCACCAGCATGGCGAAGGTCCACGCGAGGCCATCGACGCGCAGGCCGAAGTCCGCGCCCTCGAAGGGCAACCAGGGCCACGAGAAGCGTGGGATGTCGCCCGCGAACACGGCCGGCCCGGACAGGGCCAGCAGCCCCGCAGCGAGCAGGGTCGCGCCGCCGGCGATCGCGGCCGCGGTGTTGCGTCGCCCGTCGGGCAGCGCGAACAGCGCGAGCGCAGCGAGCCAGGGCAGCGCGAGTGCGGCGAGCAGCTGCGACGGCATCAACGATATCCGGGCCGTCCGGCTCGCCGAGCGCGCGCCGTGACCACGAGCGGGGTCGCCATGATCCGTCTCCTCCGTGAGACCCCGATTTTACCCTGCGGGGTGCCTTGCATGCGACCGTCCACCGCGTCGACAGTTCCCGACGCCGACCGGATCGCCGCGCCGGGGGCGGTCGGCGCTATCGTTCGCGCTGGAACGCCGCGCCCTGACCCGGGGTCTCCTCGATGAACACGGAGACGGCGAGGATGTTCGGCGACTGCAGCTCGTCGCCGAGGTCGGCGTTCAGCAGGTCGAAATACGCGCGCGCCAGCGTCTCGCAGGAGATGTTGTCGGTGTCGAGCAGCACCACCTCGTCGGCGGGCAGCACATAGCGCTTGCCGCAGAGCCGGAACTCGAACTCCTGTCCGTCGTCGCGCAGCGTCTCGTGGTGGGGGTTGCGCGTGGCGACCAGCACCTTCTCGTCCCAGGCGGCGGCGATCTTCCGCATGCCGGCCTTCAGCCGTGAGAACGGGATGGTGGCCTCGAAGGAGGCATCGCGCACCCGCACGGTGAGGCTGGGGACATAGTTGTGCCCGTGCAGCGCCTCCTTGGTGCCGTCCGGGAAGACCGTCATATGGCTGGAGGCGAACTTCAGCGCTTCTTTTCGGACGCGGATTTCGTAGGATTCGGACACCGCATCATCGTAGCAGAGGCCCGTCATGCCCGAGAAGGAAACCCCGTCGCCCGTCATCCTCGTCACCGGCGCCGGCAAGGGCATCGGCCGCGCCGTCGCCGAGGCGCTCGCGGCGCGCGCCCGTGGGCGCGCGGCGAGCGGAACGGGACCCGCTGCACCGGGAGTGAAGCTGCTGCTCGCCGCGCGCACGCAGTCCGACCTCGCCGCGCTGCAGGCGGAGCTGCAGGGCGACGGCGTGGACTGCGCCATCGCGGCGGGCGACCTCGCCGAGCGGCCGCTGCAGCCCGTCGAGGCCTGCCTCGAGCGCTTCGGGCGCATCGATGCGCTCATCCACTGCGCCGGGGTCGGCCGGTTCAAAGATTTCCTCGAGCAGACGCCGGAGGACCTCGAGTTCACGGTCCGCACCAACATCACCGCGACCTTCCTGCTGCTGCAGCGGGCCTATGCCGCGATGAAGGCGCAGACGCCGGGCGAGGGCGGCATGCGCGGCCAGATCCAGGTGGTGACCTCCATCGCCGCCGACCAGCCTTTCCCGCAGAGCTCGACCTATTGCATGAGCAAGTACGCGCAGCGCGGGCTGCTCGATGTCATGAAGCTCTACGGCCGTCAGGACGGCATCCGCATCCTCGAGGTGCGCCCGGGTGCGACCTACACGCCGATGTGGGG
>DAIMYL010000088.1:0-7090 GCA_036734505.1 Steroidobacteraceae bacterium
GGACCGACTTCGAGCACCTGCTCGCGGCGCTGCCCGCGGTCATCGCGGAGGCGCGGCAGCGGACGGGCGTCTGACGCGGCGTCGTAGCGCGCGATGCTGAGCGGCCCGGGCTCGCGTCAGCGGAAGCGATGCTCCACGCCGAACGCGAGCTGCCGCGGCGCGCCGGGGAGGATGCCGCGGCTGAGGTCGGCGATGTAGAGCCGGTCGGTGGCGTTCTTCACGGTGGCGAACAGCGTGGTCGCGTCGGTCGGCGACCACTGCAGCGTCGCGTTCCAGACGGTGCGTGCTCCGATACGGCCGCGCTGACCGTCGGCTGTGATCGCGACGGTGTTGAGGTCGTCGGTGTAGAGGCTGCCGGTGTAGTCCGCCTCGATCTGCGCGGTCACGCCGCGCGGCAGCCGCAGGCCGAGCGTCAAGGTACCCTGTTGTTCGGCGGCGTAGGGCAGGCGGTTGCCGGTGATGCTCACGGCGCCGAAGCCCGGCACGGCCGAGCGCCGCTCGCCTTCGTAGCGCGCCACCGGCAGCCAGGTGTACGCGAGCCGCGCATAGGGTCGCAGCGCGAAGCCGCCCCACCGCAGCTCGTGCTCGATCTCGCCGCCGAGCTCGACACCCCGATGGCGCGTACGGCCGGCGTTGGTCATCCCTGCGCCGACACCGCCCGCGAGCGAGGCCGCGACGATCTGGTTCTCGAAGTCCATGTCGAAGAGCGCGACCTCCAGCCGCACATCGTCGCTCGGCGCCCAGCGGACGCCGAGTTCGCTGTTCCAGGAGAGCTCGGCGTCGAGCTCGACGCTGCCGCCGTCGTTGCCGACGATGTCCTCGACCCGCGGCGGCGCGAAGCCACGGTGCAGACCGCCATAGAGCGTGACCTTGGGCGCGACCTCGACGGTGACGCCGACGCCGGGGATCCACTGCGCGAGGCGGCTCTCGCCCGCGCGGCCGCTGAGCCGGTCGCGGCGCGAGTAGTCGACCTCCTCGCGGCGCAGGCCGGGCGAGAGCGTCAGCCGGCCCAGCGACACCGACGCCTCGACGAAGGCGGCGCGCGCCTCGACCTCGCGCAGGTTGTCCTCGCGCACGCCCGCGTTCGGGCCGACGCCGGCCGTGCGCGCCCAGGGCGTGTCGCCGTTCAACTGCAGGCGGTGCTGCCGCTCGGTGTGCAGCCGCAGGCCGGCGCGCAGCGACGCGGGCGCACCGGCGACGCGGCCCTCCATCGAGAGCCGCGGCTCGAGGCCCGTCGTGCGGTAGCCGCGCACGCGGCCTTCATTGCCGCAGGTGGTGTGAAGATTCCGCATGTCCGCGCAGGCGGGGTCGCTCGCGTCGTTCGGGCGCTGCCGGGAGTTGCTCGACTGGCGCCACCAGTCGCGCTGCAGGCGCGTGTGGTAGAGCGAGGTCTGCAGCCGCAGCGCGCCGGGCACGGCGCCGAGTTCGACGCCGTGCGTCGCCGCGACGGCGGCGCGGTCGATCATGAAGAAGTCATCGCGGAATTCATTGGACCGCGGGGCGGCGCGGAACTCGGCGAGCGTGAGACCGGAATACGGCACCTGCGAGCGCTCGCGGTAGCCGCTCGCGCGCAGCGTCAGCGACTGGCCGTCGCCGAAGGGCTGCTCGACGCGCAGCGCGGCGTCGGTGACATCGAGGTGGACGTTGTCGCGGCTGCCGTCGCTGTGCTTGCGGTTCGCCACCAGACGCCAGCCGGTGTCGGTCGTGTCGAGGCGGTCGCCGAGGTCGACCGTGAGGCCGCGCAGGCCATGGTCGCCGCCCTGCGCGGTGACGCCGGCCTCGAAGGCCTCGGGCGCGCGCGGCGAGATGTAGTTCACGAGGCCGCCGATGGTCTGCGGACCGAAGGCGATCTGGCCGGCGTTCTTCAGCACCTCGATGCGCTCGAAGCGCTCGAAGGACGGGTGGTAGTAGGTGGCGTTGTCGCCGTAGGGCGCGAAGGCGAGCGGCAGACCGTCCTCGAGCAGCAGCACCTTGGAGGAACGCGTCGGGTTGAGACCCCGGATGCCGATGTTCGGGCGCAGGCCGAGGCCTTCCTCGTCGCGCGCATAGACGCCCGGCACCTTGCGCAGCGCCTCGTTGACCGTGAGCACGCGCGCGTCGCGCAGATCGGCGGCCTCCAGCACGGCGGCGGCGCCGGCGAGGCTCCGGGCGCGGGCCCGCGAGCCGACCACCACCACCTCGGTGAGGGCATCGGCGTCGGCGAGGGCTTCCGCGGCGGCGGCGGACGGGACGGCCTCGCCCGCTGCGGCGCGCGCGGCGGACAGCGACATGACCCACAAGACGGCGATGACGGCCTGCTTGGGCGACCCGATCACAGGAATCCTAGATGGTAATGATTCTCATTACCATTTAAGAACGACTCCTGCCTGGTGTCAAGCGGCTGGCTTGCGCTCCGCGAACCGGATCACCGTCATGGCGAGCAGCACCGACAGCACGATGTCGCCGAAGCTCGTGTAGGCCAGCCAGACATCCTTCGAGAAGAACTTGGCCACCCCCCAGTTGACCGCGGCCATGACCACGCCGAGCGTCGCCAAACCGGCCGCCATCCGCCGATGGTCGATGGGGTTCGGCATGAAGCGCGCGAGCCGCCCGCCGAAGTAGTTCCCGCGGTTGAAGATCGCGTCGGCGAACATCACCGCCGCGACCGCGCCGCCGACGATGGTGCTGCGCATCTTCACCGCCCAATCATCCTGGAAGAACCAGGCGAAGGTCGCCGAGACGAGCAGCACCGCCACCCCGAACAGCGCGAGGCCGCCGAGCAGATCGACCTTCACGAAGCGCTGGACGACGATGAGCACGAGGCCGGCGCCGGCGCAGACCAGCGCCGGCGTGACGAGGCTCTCGCTCATCTTGCCGACCACGAAGAACAGCAGCGCCATGCCGAGGTCGACGGCGAGCGTCCACTTGTTGCGTTGGAACTGCGCCCGCGCGCGGGCGTCGGCGTCGTCAGCGGGGATCTCGGAGGTCATCGGCGCACCCTAGCAGCCGGACATGCCGCTGCCCAACACCCCATGCCGGCCCGGGATTGCATCACCGCAAATTGCATCACTGCATCAGATGACATAGCATCAACTCCATGCGTACCACCCTCGACATCGACACCCCGGTCCTGGATGCCGTGAAAGAACTCGCTCGACGCGAAGGACGCACCGCGGGCGCCGTCGCATCCGACCTCATCCGCCGCGCGCTGTCGCAGCCGATGACCGCCGGCGGCGTCCAGGAGCCCGCCGCCCGGTACGGCTTCCGACCTTTCCCCGCCGCGCCCACCGCCGACCGCGTCACCAACGAACAGGTCAACCGGCTGCGCGACGAACTCGGCATCTAGGGCAGACCTCGAACCATGCGCGCTCTGCTGGACGTCAATGTGCTCATCGCCTTGCTCGATGCCGGGCATGTGCACCACGCGACAGCGGCGCACTGGCTCAGCGATCACCTCTCCACCGGTTCGACCGCCCGCTGGGCCTCGTGCCCTCTCACGCAGAACGGTTGCCTGCGCATCCTCTCCAACCGAGCCTACGCCCAGCCCCAACCGCTGGCTGCGGTGGCCGCCCGACTCGCCGAAGCGACGGGCACGCCGCACCACGAGTTCTGGCCCGATGACCTCTCGGTGCTAGAGCCTGCGCACTTCGCGAACGACCGCTGGCTCCACTCGCGGCAGATCACCGATGCCTATCTGCTCGGCCTCGCCGTGCATCGCGACGGGGTCTTCGTCACGCTCGACCGCGGCATCGACCTTTCTTTGGCGGTCGGTGCCACGCCGCGGCATCTGGTCACGCTCTGATCGCCGACCAGACGCCGCGCCGCAGCGGTCTTCTCACTTCAACGCCGCTTCAAGCCCCGGCGTGAACGACACGCCCGCCGGCACCTTCGCGGACGACTTCTTCACGGTGTCGCCGATCGGCTCGGCACGGCCCTTCAGGCAGCCGGCGAGGAAGTTCTCGGTGACCGCATTGAAGGCGATGTTGTTCTCGGGCCGCGCGAAGCCGTGGCCCTCGTCCGGGAACAGCACATAGGTCACCGGGATGCCCTTGGCCTGCATCGCCGCGACGATCTGGTCGGACTCGGCCTGGTTGACGCGCGGGTCGTTCGCCCCCTGCCCGATCAGCAGCGGCCGCACGATGTCGCCCGCCTTGTAGAGCGGCGAGCGCTCCTTGAGCAGCGCGAGGCCCTCCGGCGTGTTGGGGTTGCCCATGCGCTGGTGGAACTGCTCGATGAGCGGCACCCAGTACGGCGGGATGGTCTTGAGCAGCGTCTCGAGGTTCGAGGGACCGACGATGTCGACGCCGCAGGCGAAGGTGGTGGGCGTGAAGGTGAGACCCGCGAGCGTGGCGTAACCGCCGTAGGAGCCGCCCATGATGGCGACCTGGTCGACGGGCGCGATGCCGCCCTTCACCGCCCAGTCGACCGCATCGATGAGGTCGTCGTGCATCTTGCGGCCCCACTCGAGGTCGCCCGCGGAGATGAACGCCTTGCCGAAGCCCGTCGAGCCGCGGAAGTTCACGGAGAGCACGGCATAGCCGCGGTTGGCGAGCCACTGGTGGTAGCTGTTGTAGCCGTAGTCGTCACGCGCCCACGGCCCGCCGTGCACGAGCAGCACCATCGGCACCGGCGCCGTCGGGCGGCCGTCGCCGTCCGGATCGCTGCCCGGCGGCAGCGTCAGGTACGAGGGCAGCGTCAGCCCGTCGCGCGACTTCAGCTCGAGCGGATACATCGGCTGCAGCGGCGCACCCACGAGTTCCGGGCGCGACACATACAGCTGCTTGAGCGTCTTCGCCTGCCGGTCATAGAGGTGCACCGAGGACGGCGCGACCACCGGGTCGACCGCGACGGTCCACAGCCGGTCGTCGAGGGTGCGCGAGGTGACGTTGATGTCGCCCTTGAGCTCCTTGCGCAGCCACTCGAGGTCGACGCCGATCTTCGGGTCGAGCGCGGTCCACTCGTCGCGCAGGTAGGTGACGGCATAGGCCTCGACCTCTCCCGTGCGCGGGTTCGACAGCGCGTTGCTGATGTCGGCGCGGGGGCTCTCGCCGATCACCTTGGTCGCACCGGTGGCCGCGTCCTGCGCCACCAGGGCAGCCGTGTTGCGGCCGCGGCTGTCGATCCAGTAGAGCGTCTTGCCGTCGACGGTGAAGCCCACGGGCGAGGTGGTCAAAGAATCATCGAGACCGGTGGAGGCGACGGGCGCGTCGGCCACCTTCGGGCCGGCGGGCGTCGTGCTCACGGTGAAGTAGTCCATGCCGCCCGCGGCGTTCGGCCGCAGCGCGAGCCGCAGCGCGTGGTTGGCGTCGGCCACGAATCCGGCGTAGCCGTCGGCGCGGATGATCTCGGTGAGCTTGCCGGTCTTCAGGTCGAGGCTGTGGATGTCGTGCCACTGCGGATCGCGGTTGTTGAGGCCGACGAGGATGCGGTCCTTGACGAGCGGCGAGACGCTGACGAGCTGCACGCGCGTCTTCTCGAAGGGCGTGAGCGTGCGCTCGACGCCGCTCTGCACATCGATGCCGTAGAGCAGGAAGTTCTCGTCGCCCGCCTTGTCCTGGATGTACATCACCATCGAGCTGTCGGGCGCCCACTGCACGATGCGGATCGGGCGGTCCTTGGAGGCGGTCAGCGGGCGAGCGGCATCGAGCCGGTCGATGGGCGCGACCCAGATGTTCATCACGCCGTCGCGCGGCGCGAGCCAGGCGAGGTGCTTGCCGTCCGGCGACAGTTGCGCGCCGGACCGGCTCGGGTTGCCGAAGAGCTTGGCGCGCTCGATGAGCGGCGCGGCCTGCGCGGCGGCTTGGGCGGCCGGCGACAGGGCGGATGTGACGGTGGCGGTCATGAGGACTCCGGCGAGGATGGCGTTGAGGATCTTCACGGGCAGGTCCCTCCAGTAGGGCCTATGGGTTGATGTGTTATATATAAATATAACACCAATACACTGTCAAGCGTCGGGCTGCTCCGAGGGCAGATTCCACGCCAGCACCAGGGCCGGCAGGAAGGCAGCGGACATCACGAACGCGATGAGCAGCATCGTGCCGTCCGCGCCCGCCACGGCCGCGGGGCTACCGTGAGGATGGCGCAGCACGAGGTGCAGCACCAGCGCCACGCTGCCGACGAGGGCCAGCACCCGATAGGCGACCGTATGGGCCGCGTCGCGCACCGCGATCTGGCGCTCGTCGAGCAGTTCATCCGGTGCATCCGAGATGAGCCGCACCGCCTTGCGCAGCAAGGTGTAGAGCACCAACGCCGCCGCGATCAGCCCGAACTCCAGATAGCTGGTCAGCTTGGTCTCGGTGAGGTAGCCGATCAGCGCCATCGCGGCGAGCACGACGGCCATCGCGACGCCCAGCGTCCGCCGCGGCCCCTGCTGCCGCCGCCGCGAGGGCCGGGCGTCGTTGAGGCTGCGGACCACCTCGGCCTCGGTGACGCCCTCGAACCAGAAGAACTTGCTGCGGCGCTTGGTGGTCATGTCACTTCCCTTTCTTGAACGGCTTGATGGAGAACAGCTCGGGCACCTCGGCCTCGAGCGCGGCGGCGATCCTGAGCGCGAGCACGAGGCTCGGGCTGTACTCGCCCCGCTCGAGATAGCCGATGGTCTGGTAGTGCACCCCGACCGCATCTGCGAGCTGTTGGCGCGTCAGCCCCTTGGCGAGGCGCAGCTCCTCGACGCGGTTGAAGACGGGGTCCTCTTTCTGACGGCTCATGGATATAGCATATATGCTTCATAGCATTCATGCAATACCCTCGCCCGAAGGCCGCTCGGCTGGAAATCCGGCCTCCGCGTGGTAACTTCCCGCCCCATGAAGACCAAGCAAGAGATCGTCGACAACTGGCTGCCGCGCTACACCGGCACCGCGCTCGGGGACTTCGGCGAGCACATCCTGCTCACCAATTTCGGCAACTACCTCGAGCTGTTCGCCGCCCAGACCGGCGCGCCGATCGTGGGCCGCGACCGGCCGATGCCGAACGCGACCGCCGATGGCATCACCATGATCAACTTCGGCATGGGCAGCGCCAACGCCGCGACGGTGATGGACCTGCTCTCGGCG
Source organism: Steroidobacteraceae bacterium (assembly GCA_036734505.1). Lineage (GTDB taxonomy): Bacteria > Pseudomonadota > Gammaproteobacteria > Steroidobacterales > Steroidobacteraceae > UBA964. The sequence goes on from DAIMYL010000088.1 coordinate 7,032, forward strand.
GTGTCGCCGAAGGCCGTGCTGCTGCTCGGCAAGTGCGGCGGCCTCAAGCGCAAGAACCA
>DAIMYL010000089.1:0-3617 GCA_036734505.1 Steroidobacteraceae bacterium
GTGGTGCTCAACGCCCTCGACGCCGCCGACCGCGGCGCCACCATCGCGACCCGCATGCGCTGCACCGCGCTGGAGCCGGACGGCGCCGGCGGCTGGCGCGCCACGCTGCAGCCGTCGGCGACATCGACGACGGGCGCGACGACCAACGATGGCACCACGGCGACGACGCTGCGTGCCCGCGCCGTCGTCAACGCCGCAGGGCCGTGGGCCGCGCAGCTGCACGATCTCGCGACGCCGGGTCCGGCGCGCCACGGCCTGCGGCTCGTCAAGGGCAGCCATATCGTGGTCCGGCGGATGTTCGACCATCCGTATGCCTACATCTTCCAGGCCAGCGACCGTCGCATCGTGTTCGCGATCCCCTATGAGCAGGACTTCACGCTCATCGGCACCACCGATGTCGAGCACCACGCCGATCCCGCCGCGCCGCGCATCGACGCCGACGAGATCGCGTATCTCTGCCGCGAAGCCGGGCGGTACTTCCGCAAGCCGCTCGTGCCGGCCGATGTCGTCTGGACCTACTCCGGCGTGCGGCCGCTGCTCGAGGACGAGAGCAGCGACGCCCGCGCCGTGTCGCGCGACTATGCGCTGGTGATGGACACGGCGCCTGCGCCGCTGCTGAGCGTGTTCGGCGGCAAGATCACCACCTATCGCACGCTCGCTGAGGAGGCGGTGGCCAAGCTCGCCCCGCTGCTCGGCTGTCGCGCGCCGTCCTGGACCGGCGGCGCGCCGCTGCCCGGGGGCGATCTCGCGGGCGGCGGGCGTCTCTGCACCGGCCGGGCCGAGGACGAATTCGCGGCCTTCGTCGCGCGCCTCGGTGCCGAGCGGCCTTGGCTGCCGGCGCCGCTCGCGCTGCGCTACGCTCGCGCCTACGGCAGCCGGATACAGCGTCTGCTGGGCGATGCCCGTGCCCTCGCCGACCTCGGCACCGAGGTCGCGCCCGGCCTGTACGCGCGCGAACTCGGCTACCTCGCCGATGTCGAGTGGGCGCGCAGCGCCGAGGATGTGCTCTGGCGCCGCAGCAAGCTCGGCCTGCACCTGCCGCCCGAGGCGGCGCGCGCCGTGGCAGACTGGTTCGCCGCACGGGCACAGACGCCCACGGGTTGAAGACGCCGGGTCGCCCCCGCACCCCAAGGAGACGCGCATGAGCCGCTACATCCTCGCCCTCGACCAGGGCACCACGAGTTCGCGCTCCATCCTGTTCGACGCCGCCGGCAGGATCATCGCCGTCGCGCAGCGCGAGTTCACGCAGCACTTCCCCGCGCCCGGTCAGGTCGAGCACGACGCCGAGGAGATCTGGGCCACGCAGTCGGCGACCATCGACGAAGCGCTGAAGACCGCGGGCGCCGCGCCCGCCGACATCGCCGCCGTCGGCATCACCAACCAGCGCGAGACCACGGTGCTGTGGGACCGCGCCACCGGCGCGCCCGTCGCGCCGGCCATCGTCTGGCAGGACCGCCGCACCGCCGATGTCTGCGCGCAGCTGCGCGCCGCCGGACACGAACCGGAGGTCACGGCGCGCACCGGGCTCCTGCTCGACCCGTATTTCTCGGGCACCAAGCTCGCGTGGCTGCTCGATCATGTACCGGGCGCCCGTGCGCGTGCCGAGCGCGGCGAACTCTGCTTCGGCACCATCGATTGCTGGCTCGCCTGGAAGCTCTCCGGCGGCCGCCACCATGTCACCGATGTCAGCAACGCAAGCCGTACGCTTCTGTTGAACCTCCGCACCGGGCAGTGGGACGAGCATCTGCTCGGGCTGCTGCGCATCCCGCGTGCCTGTCTGCCGTCGGTGCGGCCGTCCTCGGCGGACGACGGCCTGCGCGCGCGCATCGGGGGCATCGAGGTCCCGCTCACGGCGCTCGCCGGCGACCAGCAGTCCGCGCTCTTCGGTCAGGCCTGCCTCGAACCGGGCATGGCCAAGAACACCTACGGCACCGGCTGCTTCATGCTGATGCACACGGGCGACGCGCCGCTGATGTCCAAGCATCGGCTGTTGACGACCATCGCCTGCACGCAGGGGCCGCTGCAGTACGCGCTCGAGGGCAGCGTGTTCGTGGGCGGCGCGGTCGTGCAGTGGCTGCGCGACGGCCTCGGCTTCGTGCAGAACGCCGCCGAGATCGAGGCGCTCGCCACCAGCGTGCCCGACCACGGCGGCGTGTATGTGGTGCCCGCGTTCACCGGCCTCGGCAGCCCGCACTGGGACCCGTTCGCGCGCGGCGCCATCGTCGGCATCACCCGCGGCACCACGCGCGGCCACATCGCGCGCGCGGCGCTCGAGGCCATCGCGTTCCAGAGCGCGGAGCTCCTGAACGCCATGCAGCTCGACGCCGGTCGCCCGCTGCGCGAACTGCGCGTCGACGGCGGCGCCTCACGGAACGATTTCCTGATGCAGTTCCAGGCCGATCTGCTCGGGGTGCCGGTGGTGCGTCCCGCCGTCACCGAGACGACGGCGCTCGGCGCGGCCTATCTCGCAGGGCTCGCGGTCGGCTACTGGAGATCCACGGCCGAGATCGCCGGGCAGTGGCGCGTCGAGCGGCGCTTCGAGCCGCGCATCAGCCGCGACGCCGCCACCGCGCGCATGCGCGAGTGGGCGAAGGCGGTGGAACGCTCACGGGGCTGGGCGGCCGGCTGACCGCCCGACGCGCGGACCGCACCGGGTGTGCCGTACGGTCCGAAGGGTTCAGCGCGCGGGCGCCTCGCGCAGCCTGCGACGCAGTTCGGTCAGCGGCAATTGCCCGGGCGCCGACGCCGCTCCTGCGCTCGCCCAGGTGATGCGCGATCCGTAGCGGAACCCGATGACGCGGCTCGCGACGCCCATCTCACCCATCGCCATGCTGACGAGCGGGATGGCGAGCGACCGGTCCGCGTTCGTCGTCGCCGCGAGCAAGGCGTCCACATCACGCGCCGAGCGCGGCATCACGGCGAGCTTCGCGACATCCGCACCGAGATCCGCTGCGCGGACGAACGCACCCACCATCTCGTCGACCGGCGGTGTGCGGTCGAAGTGGTGCGCCGACAGCACGAGCGGCACACCCGCGTCGCGACAGGCGGCACGCAGCGCTCGCAAGGCGGCAGGGGCGGCGTCCGTCTCGAAGTCGGCGAGGTCGGCGACGCCGGCATCGACCAGCGCGATCACCCGCGCCGCCCGCTCCGCATCATCGAGACCGTGGTCACGCCCGCCCTCACGGGCGGCACGCAGCGTCACGAGCAGCGGCAGAGACGCGGCCGTCCCGCGCAGCGCAGCTGCAGCGCTCGCAAGGGCGACCATATCGGCTGCGCCATCGAACGCATCGACCCGCCATTCGAGCAGGTCCGGCGCTGAGGCATCGCCCACCTGCGCGAGCGCAGCCATGGTGCGCGCTTCCTCGCGGATCGCGGACGCCGTCGCGCCGACCAAGGGCACGCAGACGAGCGGCGCCTCGCCCTGCCCCAAACCCCGTCCACGGACGACGATCGGCTTGCCCATGGGGGCAGACTACCCTGCCCGCGCGGGATCCGCCCGTCCTGCGACCGGCTGCAACGGGCGGCGGCAGGGCGCGAACAGGTCGAGCTCGGGCTTGCGCGCAGCGGTCTCCACATCCAGCAGCCCCAGCACCGAGTGGAACAGGTTGTCATGCGAC
>DAIMYL010000089.1:3717-7060 GCA_036734505.1 Steroidobacteraceae bacterium
AGCGGTCTCCACATCCAGCAGCCCCAGCACCGAGTGGAACAGGTTGTCATGCGACCAGGCCATGCGTCGCTGACGGTCGACGCACGGCAGGTCGATGCCGAGGCGCTCCGGCACGCCCCGTGACATCCAGAGGAACATCGGCACATGGGTCTGCTCCCGCGGCGCGACGGCATACGGCATGGCATGCAGGAAGATGCCGTTCTCTCCCAGAGACTCGCCATGGTCCGAGACGTAGAGCAACGCCGTATCGGTCGTCGTGCCGAGGCGAGCGAGCGCCTCGATGGCGCCGTCCAGCAGGTGGTCCGTATAGAGCAAGGTGTTGTCGTAGGCGTTGACGATCTCGGCGACCGCGCACTTCGAGAAATCGGTCTGCCGGCACTCGGGCTTGAAACGGCCGAACTCCGGCGGATATCGCAGGTGGTAGCCCGGACCGTGGCTGCCGAGCATGTGCAGCACGATCACCTGGCGCGGCGCGAACGCACCGAGACCGCGCCGGAAATCCTCGAACATCGCGCCGTCCATGCAGGGCTGGCCCGGCTTGCAGAACTGCGGATGCTCGCGCGGATCGGCGCGCAGTTCCGTGACGTCGCGGCACACGCCCTTGCAGCTCGTGTTGTTGCCGTGCCAGCGCCGCTCCCAGCCCGCCTTGCCGAGGATGTCGATGAGGTTGTCGCGCGCCCGCGCGCGCGGCGGCGAGAAGCCCTCGCGGCCGAGATCCGAGAACATGCAGGGCACGGAGATCGCGGTGGAGGTGCCGCAGGAAGACACCTCCGGGAAGTTGATCAGGTCGGATCGGGCGGAGAGCTTGGGCATCGTCTGTCGCGCGTACCCGTCCATCGGGACATCCTCGGCGCGCGCGGTCTCGCCCACCACCAGCACGAAAACGAAAGGCCGGTCGACGCGCCCCCCCGTCATCGACCCGCCCGCGCTTCCCGCAGCCGCGGAGGCCATCGCCAGCCGCGCGCCCATGCGCGCGCCGTCGCCGATCGGTTCGTAGGGGAGCGGCTTGCGCGTCGACTCCGCCGCATAGCTGCCGACGCCGGCGATCCAGTTCACCGGCACCAGCACATGGCGCAGCTCGCGGTTGTTGCGCAGCAGCGAGGCATGGTCCTGGTAGAAGCCGGCGGCGATCAGGCCGACCGCCGCGAGGGACGCGACCACTGCCCCGATGCGCTGCAGCAGTTCGCGACGCCACGGCAGCCGCTGCAAGGGCCAGCGCAGCACCAGCACCGCGGGCAGCACGCCCAGCAGCGCGACGTACCCGAGCAGCTTCACGTTGACGAGCTCCGCCGACTCGACCGCGTTGGTCTCGAACACGTTGCGGATCATCGTCTTGTCGATGAGCACGCCGTAGGCGAGCACGAAATACGACGCGAGCGCACCGAGCACGAGCACCAGCGCGAGCAGCGGCTTGGCGAGCGGCCGCACGAGCGTGAGCACCGTCAGGAAGAGGTTGATCACCACGGCTGCGAGCAGCGCCAGCGACGCGAGGAACATGATGTCCTGGAAGGACGCCGGCGGCCGCAGCGCCCACACGCGTCCCCAGAACGCGGCGTTGAGCGCCAGCAGGCACCAGAGCGAGACGAGGGCCGTCAGCGCGACCGTGGACAACGGACGAAGTCGTGGCAAACGGTATCCCTCAGAGGTCGAAGAAGGGCCATTTTCGTCGTCTTCGCGGCGCGCGGCTACTGGCTCCAGCCGAGATGCCGCGCGAGGGCGCCGGCGCTGCGCCGATAGCCGGGCGCGGTGAGATGGATCAGGTCGCCCGACATCAGCGGCGGGGACATGCGCGACCAACGATAGGCCGCCCCGGGACCGCCCATGGCGCGCTGCCAGTCCCAAGCACTGCAGCCGAAGGTGGCGCCCACCTCGGCCTGGATCTCGTTGATCCGCGCGTGGATGCGCGAGTACCGCAGCAGCTGGTCGACGGACGGCGAGGCGCCACGGCTGCCGCGCTTGCGGCGGATGATCGAGCCGCGGTCCGGCGCGCCCACCAACAGACAGGCCGCGTCGGGGAAGACCTTGCGCATGTTCATCAGCGCGCGGTCGAGCATCTGCGCGTAGCGCACCGGGTCGAAGTCGCCCGCCGCCTCGTTGGTGCCGAACTCGAGCACCACCGCGTCGTACCCGCGCTCGTAGAACGCCGCCGACAGGTGCGCGGGATTGGCCACCGCCCAGCCGTTGGCGGTGGCGCCCGGGATGCCGAACACATCCACGGTGAGGCTGGGCTCGGTGATCTTGTCGACGAAGAACCCCTGCAGCGCGACCTGTCCCGCCACGACGCGGATCTTGACGGTCGACAACAGGTCGCCGTCCTCGAAGTAGATCTCCTTGGGTGCTGGATCGTCGTAGTCGCTGGCCGCCTCGAGGAAGTAGGACTCCTCGGGACCCTCGTTCACCGACACCGCGATCTCGGCCTCGCCCGCCATGGGCCGGTAGAGCATGCGCAGCCGCAGCGCCTCGGGCTCCCGCTCCGCATCGCGCAGATCCAACCAGAGATAGGCGCCGTCCGGATTGCCGTCGACGCGCATCTCTGCCAGCGCCGGCCCCGCGTTGACCTCGACGCGCGAGACATAGGCCATCGACAGGCTCCACGCGCTGCCGACGCAGAACGCCCGCACCGGGATGCGCACGCCGCGGCGCGTCATGAACGGCGGGATGAACGCCGTGCCGGTGTCGATGCCACCAAGACCGAGGATGCGCCGCAGCTCGTCACCGAAGATCCCGGAGGCGATGTGGCTGTCGCCCCATATGGCGAGACGACGGATGCCGGGGCCGCGCACGCCGGCGACGCCCGGACGGAACTGCTCTGCGATCTGAGGATCGGCGTCGGGCGGCGGTTCACTGACATCACCCAACGCATCGAGGTCGAAGGGCACGACCTCCTCGTCCGACGACGACGGACGGCGCGCCGGAGAGCGTCCGCCGACGGCGGGACAGACCAGGTCCGGGATGTAGGCCTGCGCATGGGCGACGGGCGCAGCGGCCGCCGCACCCACCAGCAACATCAAGGAAAGGATCGGCGCGGCGAGACGCGGCGGCACGACAGCCCTCACCGCGCACTCCCGGGCGGGCTCGGCTCAGCCGAGGACGAAGGAAGTGCAGGGTCGGAGGTCGGCGGCGGCGCAGCCGGCTCGGCTGGAGTCGCCGTCGGAGCCTGCGGTGTCGTCGCCGACCCAGCCGGCGCTGTCGGCACGTCCACTGCGACCGCGGCTGGACCACCGCCGCTGCCCGCGCTCGCCGGTGCAGCGGCCGCCTCCGGCGACGGCACCGCAGGCGCCGGCACCGCAGGTGCCGGCGGCGTGGTGGCGACCGCCGTCGCTGCCGTCGCCGCGGGCGCCGG
>DAIMYL010000090.1:0-6948 GCA_036734505.1 Steroidobacteraceae bacterium
CGCCATCGGCGACGCCGACGAGCCAGAGCTCGTGGTTGACGCGATCGGTGTTGATATCGCGGGTCTGGCGCAGCACGGCGACGCTGCGACCGTCCGGCGAGAGCTGCGGCTCGACCGGCTGTTCGAGCCGGTAGAGGTCGAGCGCCTGCACCGGCGTGCGGGGCGCGGAGGCGGCGGACTGCGCCTGCAGCGGCATGGCCGATGCCGACGCGAGCACGAGGCCGACGAGCGCTGCCACGAGGGCCGCGCGGGGAGTGATGTGCTTATAGGCCATCGGGCACCTCTGATCAGCCGTCCTGCGCGGCGAAACGCTCGGCCTTCCAATCCCTGCTCGACGCCCAATCGCGGGTGCGGAAGGTCTCATCGATGAGCGTACGGGTGAGGGCCCGTCCGTCCTTCAGGTGCTGCGTCATGCGGCTGCGGTGGCGGCCGTCGTCGCTGATGTTGATGATCTCGTAGACCTGCACGCCGGCCGTGTACCAGCTGACGTCCTTCTTGAACAGCATGAACAATATGCAGGTTCGGCGGCCGGGATCGGTGGTGTCGTCCTTCGACCAGCCATCGACGCGGTCGCTGTAGAAGTTCAGGCGGTCGCCGTCGAAGTCCCCGCGGGTCTGGATCTCTTCGATGCGCCCGTCGGGGTGGTAATAGAGGTTGGTCTGCTCGTAGATCTCGCTGCCGCCGGCCGGGTCGGGCCGGAAACGGATGACGACGCGCGAACGGTGCTCACCGATCGGCTTGCCGGCCGCGTCGTAGCGGCGGTAAACGCCCTCCCACACCCCCTCATGGCGCGCCAGGATGGGCTGCAGGCGGCGCATGTCGTCGACGGTGTGGCGGCGCGCGGCGGTCGCGGCCGTCGCCGAGCCGCTCAGCAACACGGCGCTGCCCGCAAGGACATCACGTCGAGTGTGCATATCACCCTCCAAAGATCGTTGCGACCACCTCGAGCATACCCGAACGGGTCACTCCCGCAACGCCGCCTGCTCCTGCTCGTTGGCCTCGCGGAGCTTCTGGATGACCTCGTCGTAGTAAGGGCGGTCCTTGAGGCTGGCGTACTCGCCGGGGAAACAGACCGTCACCACATCGGCGGACATGGTCGAGAAGTTGGCGAGCGTCGAGGCGCAGCGCACACCGGTCGGCAAGCGCGTGTTGTCGATCACCGGGAAGTCGTAGAACCCGACCGTGAACTGCGCGCGCGAGTCGGGCAGCGCAGCGCTGCCGTCGTCCGCCGTCACCCGCATGCGCACCGAGAGCTGCTGCTGCTCGGCGTCGACCTTGAGCACGCGCAACGCGACATCGAAGGTCTGACCATCGACGGTCACGGTCTCCGGATCGAGTTCGACCCCGGCGGCACCCGCGGCGGCGAGCGCCTCCAGGTCTGCCGTGCGCCGGAAGCTCTGCCCCTTGCCCTCCAAGGCGAACAACTGCTTCGCCGAGATCTCGCGGGCGACGCGGTTGAGGCGCGCGAGGTAGTCGGCCTTCTCGGGATCGGTCGAGCGGCGCAGCTGCCGCTGCACCTCGAGGAAGAGCGGCTTGAGGTTGAGCGAGTCGTGGAAGTTGTAGGCCAGGAGCTCGAGGTTCAGCACCTTCGCCGACAGACCGTCCGTCGTCGGCGTGAGGAAGCTCGTGATGATCGACTGGAACATGTCCTTGCGCAGGCTCGCCTCCGCCTCCTCGCGCCGGCTCATGAGCTCCGAGTACAGGCGCGCGTTGGTGTCGAGCGATTGACGGCGCTCCAGCAGCTGCGAGCCTTTCATGCCGACGAAGGCCACCGCGAACGCGGTGAGGAGGCCGCCGATCGGCGCGAGCAGGATCGCGGCCTTGTCCCAGAGGTCCTTCTCCTTGCCCGGCTCCTTCATCGGCGTCGGGCCGTGAGCTGCCCGTCCTTGAGTTCGAGGACGATGTCCGCCTGCGCGGCATCGTCGTACGAAGCGACATCGACCGTGGCGGTCCGGCCCTGATGGGTGACCGTGAGCGTGCACCGGCCGGTCTCGGCGACCACGAGGTTGTAGGTGCCGGTGCGGTCGGTCTTCACCGCCGGATAGGTCTTCGCACCGCAGCGTGCGGCGACCGTCGCGCCCTCGCCCACGGCGGCGCCATTGAGCATGACCTTGCCGTAGATCTCGCCGGCGGATGCGACGGGTGCCAGAGCGGCGAGCGCCCAAGCGGTGATATGGACGCGGTTCATGCAGGTCTCCTCAACATCACCACCACCAAGGTGATGACCGTGATCGGGATGACGAAGCCCAGCATCACCGCCGAGTACGCGCCGAGGGCGTCGTGCTGCTGGGCGGCGAGGATCAGGTAGGCGACATAGGCGGCGTAGTAGGCGAGGAATACGGCGCCTTCCCAGCGCGCGATCTCGCGGCCGGTCAGGAACACCGGCAGGCAGGCGAGCGCCACCGCCAGCATCACCCAGATGTCGAAGTTGAGCACCGACGGCGGCACGGTGAGTCCAGCGGACCCGGCGACGATGCCGGAGAGGCCGAGGCAGCCGAGGATGTTGAAGGTGTTGCTGCCCACGACATTGCCGACCGCGATGTCGCGCTCGCCCTTGATGGCGGCCATCACGGAGGTCGCGACCTCCGGCATGGAGGTGCCCGCGGCGACGATGGTGAGGCCGATGACGAGGTCGCTCACGCCCATCGCCTTGGCGAAGATGATGGCTGCGTCCACCAACCAACCCGATCCGGCGACGAGGAGGCCCAGTCCCGCGGCGATCAAGAGCAGCTGCGCGGGGAGCGAGGCATCCCACCCGCCCGCGACCGCCGGCTTAACCTCCGCGGCGTATTCATCGTTGGCGGCCTTGGTCTCGGCCCGCGACTGCACGACGAGGAACACGGTGTAGGCGACGAGCAGCGCCGTCAGCATCACGCCGTCCGTGAAGCCCAGCCGACCGTCCATCGCCAACAGAAGCAGCAGCAACGAGGCGCCCAGCATGATCGGACCTTCCTGGCGGATCAGCTGGATGTGCACCACGAGCGGCGTGATGATCGCCGAGAGACCGAGGATGAACAGCACGTTGAAGATGTTGCTGCCCACCACATTGCCGAGCGCGATATCGGTGCGGCCGTCCAACACCGCACCCACCGACACCGCGACCTCGGGGGAACTCGTGCCGAAGGCGACGATGGTGAGCCCCACCACGAGCGGCGAGATGCCGAAGGACAGCGCGAGCTTGGAGGCGCCGCGCACCAAGAGTTCCGCGCCCGCGATCAATGCCGCGAGCCCGGCGAGGAACATCAGTAGGGTCATGGGGGAGAGCCTTCCGTTGCGCAACCGACCAGGGGGATATTTTGCCCGGAATCACGGCGACCGTGGGGCTCCATGGGCATGCCGCATCAGGTCCGGAAGCGGATCGTCGCCCCGGGTGGTATCTGACCTGCCAGATCGCGATGGTGTTCGGCCACGACGGCGATGACGGGATAGCCGCCGGTCAAAGGATGGTCCGCGAGCAGCAGCACGGGCTGGCCGTCATGGGGGACCTGGATCGCGCCGCGGACCAGGCCCTCGCTCGGCAGTTCGGTCGCGTCGCGCCGCACCGATGGCCGGTCTCCCCGCAGCCGCAGGCCGACGCGGCTCGACTGCGGCGTCACCTTCCAATCCTGTCCGCACAGGGCGGCGATGGCCTCCGCCGTGAACCAGTCCGCGCGCGGACCCAGGGTCACATCCAGCACGACGGTATCGCCCGACGAAGGCAAGGGCGTCGGCGACGCCTGCTCACGCGGGCGGTCCGCGGGGTCCGGGTCCCAGCGCACCTCAGCCGGCGACGCCGCGCGCAGGACCGAGCCTTTGACGACGAGCGCGGGTCCGAGCGCGGCCATGGTGTCCCGCGATGAGCTGCCGAGCGACCGCGGCGCCGCGATCCCGCCGCGCACCGCCAGATAGGTGCGCAGACCTCGCGCCGGGTAGCCCACCTTCACGCTGTCGCCAGGTGCGAGCGCGATCTCTCGGCCGAGCACGCCGTCGAAGACCTCCCCGGCGGCGCGCTGCACGCTGATCGGTACCGGCGCGCCGGCGAACGCGACCACCGCCGCATCGCGACATGTGAACGCGGCGCTGCCCAGCGTGATCTCGAGACAAGCGAGTCCGGGCAGGTTGCCGACCGCGCGATTGGCGGCCCGCAGCGACGCGAGGTCCGCGGCGCCGGAGGGCGCGACACCGAGATGGGCGTGGCCGGGACGCCCGAGATCCTGGATGGATGCGGGCAGCATCATCGCGGTGACCTCGAGATGCGGAGACGGTGCGCGCGTGCAAGACGCCGATGACCGCCCCGGAGATGCGCTCGCGCCCGGCGCATCACAGACGGCGTCATCACCGAGGGTCGCCTCACGGAACCGCACCCGCATCCCGGGCGACAACAGCGCCGGCGGGTCGCGGTCCGCATCCCACATCTTCGAAGAGGTCGTGCCGATGAGGCGCCAACCGCCCGGCGTGGCCTGCGGATACACACCACAGTAGACGCCGCCGAGCGCGATCGAGCCCGCCGGCACCTGCGGGCGCGGCGTCGACCGACGCGGCACATGCAGCGCGCTATCGCCGCCGACGAGATACGCGAACCCCGGCGCGAACCCGCAGAAAGCCACGATGAACTCGCTGGCCTGGTGACGGCGCACCACCTCCTCCGAAGTCAGCCCCGCAAGCTGCGCCACCTCGGCGAGGTCCTCGCCGTCGTAGCGGACGGGGATCTCCAGCAGCGGCCCCGGCATGCGCTGCACCGAGACCAGGTCGCGTCCCGACAGCGCGTCCGAGAGACCCCTCACCGACAGCCGCGCCGGGTCGAACCGCAGCATCAGCGTGCGCGCCGCGGGCAGCATCTCCTCGATGCCGTCGAGCGGCTGCGACCTCAGGCCGGCATGGAGCGCCAGGACTTCGTCGAGATCCCGCAGTTCGACGAGCACCGTAGAACGGTCGACCGACAGGATGCGCATCGTGCCGCGGCGGGTCAGATGCTGCGCATCGGCAGGAACGGCGCGACGGCGACGCCCGCAGCCTCGAGCCGACCGCGGACCTCGCGGGCGATGGCGACGGCGCCCGAGCTGTCGCCGTGCACGCAGATGGACTGCGCCTCGATGCGGATGAGGCTGCCGTCGATCGACTCGATGACACCCGCGGTCGCGAGCCGCAGCATGCGCTCGGCGATCGCCGCGGCATCATGCAGCACGGCGCCGGTCTCACGGCGCGGCACGAGATGCCCCGCCGGAGTGTACGCACGGTCGGCATACGCCTCCGCGACGACGGCAACCCCTGCCGCGCGCGCCTGATCGAGGATCGGTGCGCCGGCGAGGCCCATCAGCACGAGCGAAGGATCGACGGCTTTGAGCGCCGCGATGACGGCCGCGCCCTGCACGGCATCGACGGCGATGCGGTTGTAGAGCGCACCATGCGGCTTCACGTAGCGCACCGTGGTGCCGGCGGCCGCCGCGAGACCCGCGAGCGCACCGATCTGGTAGACGACATCGGCGGTGAGATCGCCGGGCGCGATATCCATGTCGCGCCGCCCGAAGCCGACCCGGTCAGGATACGAGACATGCGCGCCGACAGCGACGCCGCGTTCGGCCGCCGCGCGCAGCGTGCGCAGCATCCCGGCGGGATCGCCGGCGTGGAAGCCGCAGGCGATGTTGGCGCTGGAGACGACCTCCAGCATCGCCGCATCGTCGCCCATGCGCCATGCGCCGTAGCCCTCGCCCAGGTCGCTGTTGAGATCGATCGCGTCCATGCTCATCCTCCGAGTAGCGCGAAGATCGGGCCGATGGATCTGTAGCCCATGTACCAGGTCAGCGCGCAGACGACGACGCCGAGGCCGAGCAGCCAGCGCGGATAGCGGTGACCGCCCATCAGGTCGGCGCGCGCCCATGCGGCATACAGGACGATCGAGAACCCGATCGGCAGTATCAAGCCGTTGAGCCCGCCGACGAACACCAGCATCCTGGCGGGCGGCGTGGTGATCACGAGATAGCAGAGCAGCGAGATGCCGATGAACACGACCGTGGCGATGTCGCGGGCGCGCTCGCTCATGTCCGCCTTGAACACCGTCAGGAACGAGACCGAGGTGTAGGCCGCGCCGACGACGCTGGTGATGGCGGCGGCCCAGAGGATCGCGCCGAAGATGCGCAGACCCGCTCCGCCGGCCGCGGCCTCGAAGGCCTGCGCCGCCGGGTTCGCGCTGCCGCCCGCGAGGTCGATCCGCGTGCCGGCCGCCACCACACCGAGCACGGCGAGGAAGAGCACGAAGCGCATGACGCCTGTGACGGCGATGCCCGTGAGCGCCGCGCGGCTGACCGCCGCCAGGTTCTCGGGACCGGTCATGCCCTTGTCGAGCAGACGATGCGCGCCTGCGTAGGTGATGTAGCCGCCGACCGTGCCGCCGACGATGGTGGTGATGGTCGCGAAGTCGACCCGGTCAGGGAATACGGTCTGGCGCAGCGCCTCGCCGATGGGCGGCGACGAGACGAGGGCGACATAGGCGGTGAGCGCGATCATGACCACGCCCGCGACGATGACCAGACGGTCGAAGGCGGCGCCGGCGCGGCGCGACAGGAAAAGCCCGAGGGCGAACAGGGCGCTCAGGAGGCCACCCCACTTGGGGTCGAGCCCGGCCAGCGCGTTGAGGCCGAGCCCCGTGCCGCCGATGTTGCCGATGTTGAAGAACAGCCCGCCGATGACGACCAGCACGGCGAGCAGGTGGCCCGCCCCCGGAAGCGCCGCATCCGCGAGATCCGACGCGCGCATGCGGGTCAGCGTCACCACACGCCAGATGTTCAGCTGCACGACGAAGTCGATGAGGACCGACGCGAGGATGGCGAACGCGAAGGCGGCGCCGAGCGTGCTGGTGAAGGTCGCGGTCTGGGTGATGAACCCCGGCCCGATGGCCGAGGTCGCCATCAGGAAGATGGCCGCGGTCAGCGCAGCGCGGCGGGCAGGAGGTCCGGACATGCCACGCCACGA
>DAIMYL010000091.1:0-6911 GCA_036734505.1 Steroidobacteraceae bacterium
CGCACCGTTTCGATCTCGCCATCGAGCGCGACCTCATCGAAGAGATCGCGCGGCTGGAGGGCTACGACGCCATCCCGGTGGTCGAAGCGCGCGCGACACAGGCCATCCACGCGCTGCCGGCCTCCGTGCTGGAGGAACAGCGGCTGCTCGACCTCTTCGCGGCCCGCGGGTGGCAGGAAGGCGTGCACTTCGCCTTCTGCGATCCGGTGTTGCAGGAACGGATGTTCCCGGGCGTCGATCCCCATCGCCTGAGCAATCCCATCGCCAGCGACCTCGCCGTGATGCGTGTGTCGTTGTGGCCCGGGTTGGTGCACGCCGCGCTCGAGAACCTGCGCCGGCAGCAGGGCAGGGTGCGGCTGTTCGAGCACGGCGTGGTGTTCCCTGTGGGGGCGCCCGAGTGCGACCGCATCGCCGGTATCGCGGTAGGCACGCGGCGGGCCGAGCAGTGGGGTGAGACCTCGGCGGCCACCGACTTCTACGATGTCCGCGCGGATCTCGAAGCCTTGGCCGGGCTCGTCGAGTCGTCGAGCGCCCTCGATTTCGAGGCGGGGCAGCTTTCCTGTCTACACCCGGGCCGAACCGCACGGGTGTTGCGCCATGGCCAGGCCATCGGATGGCTGGGGGAACTGCACCCGTCGTTGGTGCGGGAACTCGGCTTCCCCTCGGCGCCGGTGCTGTTCGAGATCGACGCGGCCGCGCTGTCGGTCGGCTATCCGCGCTTCGAGGAGGTCTCGCGTTTCCCGCAGGTGCGCCGCGACCTTGCGGTCGTGGTCCCCGAGGAAGTCACTTTCAGTGCGTTGCGGGACGGTGTAACCTCGGTGTCATCAGACTTGATGCGTCACTGTTTCGTGTTCGATGTGTACCGCAGTTCGGGCATCGAAACGGGACGAAAAAGTGTCGCTTTGGGCTTGATTTTCCAACATAAAAACAGCACTCTGACAGAGGGGGAGGTCGAGGCAGTCATGTCCTCGATCCGCGCGGCGCTCCAGGAGCGTGTCGGCGCGACCTTCCGCGAATGAAGAACGATAACGGCGGAACGACGATGGCGTTGACCAAAGCGGAGATGGCGGAGGCGTTGTTCGACCAGCTCGGTCTGAACAAGCGCGAGGCGAGGGAGCTCGTGGACCTCTTCTTCGAGGAGGTGCGCACGGCGCTCTCCACGGGCTCGCAGGTGAAGCTCTCGGGTTTCGGCAACTTCGACCTTCGCGACAAGAACCAGCGTCCGGGCCGCAACCCCAAGACCGGCGAGGAGATCCCGATCAGCGCGCGTCGCGTCGTGACCTTCCGCCCCGGCCAGAAACTGAAGGCGCGCGTCGAAGCGTATGCTGGAAGCCAAGAATAACGACGAGCTGCCGGCGATCCCCGGCAAGCGGTATTTCGCCATCGGCGAGGTCGCCGAGCTCTGCGGCGTCAAGCCGCATGTGCTGCGCTACTGGGAGCAGGAGTTCCCCCAGCTCAAGCCTGTCAAGCGCCGTGGCAACCGCCGCTACTACCAGCGCCAGGATGTCATCGTGATCCGCCAGATCCGCGGCCTGCTCTACGAGCAGGGCTTCACCATCGGTGGCGCGCGCAACAAACTCACCGGCGAGGAAGCGCGCAGCGACGCCACACAGAGCCAGCAGATCGTGCGGCAGCTGCGCCTCGAGCTCGAGGAGCTGCTGCGTATCCTGCGGCGCTAGGCGACCATCGCCGGGAGTGCGCGACGCGTGACCGGCCAACCCGATATCTTCATCTCCTATGCCCGCGAGGATGCGGCCGTGGTCGAGCGGCTCGCGACTGCGTTGAGCGCCGCCGGTTATGCCTGCTGGTGGGACCGGGACCTCGTCGCCGGGACGCACTTCCTCACCGAGACGGAGACCCGGCTCAAGGCGGCGAAGGCGGTGCTTGTGCTCTGGTCGAGGGCGAGCATCGCGAGCCATTGGGTGGCCGACGAGGCCACCGTCGGGCGCGACGAGGGGCGGCTCGTGGCGCTGTCCATCGACGGCGCCGCCCCGCCGCTCGGCTTCCGGCAGTTCCAGGCGGCCGATTTTTCAGTTTGGCAAGGCGGCTCCGACGAGCCGCCGTTCCGCAACCTTGCGACGGCGCTGCAGCGGTTGATCCCGCAGCCGACGGGTCTTGCGCGCAGTGCCCCGGTGCGTCGCGGCAACCTGCCGCGGCGTCTCGAGGGGTTGATCGGTCGTCAGCGCGAACTTCAGCAGATCGCCGAGTCGCTCGACGCGTCGCCGTTGGTGACGCTGACGGGTCCGGGCGGCATCGGCAAGACGCGGCTCGCCATCGAGGCCGCTTGGCAGGCGAGCGGCCGACACGAGGACGGGGTCTGGCTCGTGGAACTCGCACCGGTCTCGGATGCGGCGACGACGGTCTCGGCGATCGCGCGCGGCATCGGTCTCGAGGGCCGGGTCTCCGAGGCGGACGACCTCGTCGAGCAGCTCCGGTCGTGGCGCGCGGTGGTCGTGCTCGACAACTGCGAACATCTGATCGATGCCGTATCCGCGCTCGTCGAACGCGTGCTGCAGCGTTGCGAGGGGGTGCGCTTCCTGCTCACCTCGCAGGAGATCCTCGGCGTCGAGGGTGAGCGCGTGTTGCGGCTGCGCTCGCTCGGCGAAGAGGAGTCCGAAAGTCTGTTCCTGCGGCGTGCGCGATCCGTCGACGACGACTTCGCACCGGTCGGTGAGGACCTGTTGGCCGTACGGCGTATCTGCACGACGCTCGACGGCGTGCCCCTCGCGATCGAGATGGCGGCCGCGCGTGCGCCGACCTTCGGCTGCCGGGCCTTGCTGGCGGGTCTGGACGACCGTTTCCGGGTACTGAGCGGCGGCCGTCGCACGGCGTTGCCGCGTCAGCGCACGCTGCAGGCGACGCTCGATTGGAGCCATGGTCTGCTGCGCCCCGACGAGGCGACCGTGTTCCGTCGACTCGCGCTGTTCGTCGGGGGCTTCAAGCTGGATGCGGCCTGTGCAGTGGCGTCGGATACCGCGCTCGACCGTACCGCCGTCGCCGAGGTCCTCGCGAGCTTGACGGCGAAATCCTTGGTGTCGGTGGATCGCTCCGGCGCCGTGGCGCGCTACCGGCTGCTCGAGACGATGCGCGCTTATGCGCAGCAGAAGCTCGCGGAGGCCGGCGAGACAGCGGCGTGGCAACGCCGGCACGCCGAGCATTACGCCGCCGCCAACCATCACGCGTTGGAGGATTACCTCGGGTCGGCGATGTCCGACCGTGAGTTCGCCGATCGTTACGTCGTCGAGCTCGGCAATGTCGATCGGGCGATCGAATGGGCGCTCGGGCCGGACGGTGAAGCGGAACTCGCCGCCGCCTTGGTCGGCGACTGCCTCCCGCTGATGCTGGTCGGAGGGCGGTACGGTGAAGTGACAGAGCTGCAGGCGCGCGTGTTGCCGATGAGCGCTTCGCTCTTCGATGAAGCGGTCTGGCGGGTCAGGGCAGGGAATGCGTTCAGTGGCTTCGCATGGGGGGCGATCAGCGGCGACCAGGTCGCGGAAGCCGAGCGCGCTGTCGCCGGGAGCCGTCGGTGGGCGACCCGCGCCATCGCCACGATCGCGAGGGGGCTCGCGGCGGCCATCGCGGGCGATGTCGCGACGGTCCGTCGCTGCGAGAGCGAAGTCATCGAACTGGGAGAGGGGCCGAGGTTCCGCCTGCAGTTCTGGTCCCGTTGGCCGATGCTGTTGGTGGATCGCCATAGATGTTCGATCGGGCGCGCCGAGATCGAGGCGCGTACCGATACGCTCGTCGACGGGTCGCGTGCCACCGGCTGTGGCTCGTTCGAGTATCATGCGCTATCGGCGGGCGTCAGCCGCCATCTGCCCTGGGAATCGGATTACCTGACCGCTCGTGATCGCGCCTTCGGATTGCTCGAGGAAGGGTTGCTGCTCTGGTTCGCAAGGACCAGTGTGGCCGCGCTGGTCACCTTGACCAACCGTACGCTGTTGGAGTGCGCTAAAGCCGGCGATGCCATCGGCAACACGCGGCTCCCGGTCCTGATCGGTCGGATCCACCGCGCAGTCGGCAAGATGCTGCCGGTGTCTTGCGGTCCGGGTCTGGCGGCCTGTGCGCTCTACGACTCCAGGCCGGAGGACGCGGCCCGATTGTGGGCGGCTGCATCCATCCTTCGTTTACCGGTCGCCATCGCGGCCAATGTGGACCCCGGTCTGGGAGACCGGATCATCGCCGCCGTCGGTGCTGATCGGTACGAGGCGCTGCGGCGTTCCACGGTACCCCACGCGCTCGACATCGATACCGCCTTGCGCCTCGGCCTCGGGTTGCACAGCCGCGACTGAATCGGGTGTCGGGCACGGCAACCCGTTCCGCGGTATGATTGGACTCCTCGGTTCAGGTCGGACGGGACGTGGCGCAGCCTGGTAGCGCACTTGCATGGGGTGCAAGGGGTCCCGAGTTCAAATCTCGGCGTCCCGACCAATCCCTCCGGCGCATCCACCCGTGAGCACCACCCCCATCCGCTACTGCCTAGACGGTCGCTGGCTCGCCCCGGGCGAGGCCGCCTTCGCGCCGACGAGCGGGCTCGTCATGGCAGGCGAGGGTTGGTTCGAGACCCTGCGGGTCGAGGGCGGTCGCCCCATGTTCCTCGATTCGCATCTGGCCCGGCTCGAACGCTCGGTCGCAACCGGTCTCGGCGTCACGCAGGCCGGGAACGCGCTCCATGCGGCCCATCGATGTCTGGCGGCGATGCAGCCGTCGTTCCCGGATTTCACCATCGGTCGGCTGCGGCTGCTGCTCGCGCTGGATGCCTCCGGCGAGGCGTGGCAGGCGCTCGGCGAGTGGGGTCCTCATGCGTCGTCACCCGCATCGCTGACGGACGGGATCGGCGCCGTCACCGCCTCCTTCCCGCACCCCGGACTCGGACGGCTCGGCAAGTCGGCGAGCTACCACTGGTCGATCGCAGCGCGGCGCGAGGCCTTGGCGCGCGGCGCCGGCGAGGCGCTGTTCGTGCGCGACGGTCGCGTGCTGGAAGGGTCGACAGGCGCACTTGTGTGGCTGCGTGCGGGGCGGTGGTACACCGAGGACTCGGAGGCGGTGCTGCCGAGCGTCACGCTCGCGGTGCTGCGCGGCGGCGGCTTCGAGATCGGATCCGACGGACTGGGTGCGGATGCTTTGGCGACGGGCGGCGTGATCGAGGGGCTGGTGCTGGTCAGCGCGCTGCGTCTGGCGGTCGCGGTCCGCGAGGTCGATGGGCGCGCGCTGCCCACCGCGGCATCGCTCGCCGCGGCGGCGCAGTGGCGTGAGGCGTTGCTCGCGACCCACGCCAGGGGCGAGGGATGAGCGGCGGCGGTCCGGAGATCGCTGCCGAGGCGCCCGGTCTCGCGGCGCTGCGCCGCGGGGCGGAGCGCGCGCGCAGGAACGACGAAGCGTTCGCCTGCCTCGTGTCGGCACGCGGTCATGCCGAACTTGGCCGACGCTCGCGTCTCGCGACGGGCCTCTCGCTCGAATGGCAGACGCCGCCGCATGCAGGCGACGAGGACGGTGCGGATCCCGCCGCTGTAGCCGCGACGGTCGCGGCGCTGCGCGGCGCGGCGCAGGCGGCTTTTGCGCGTGGCGCGCGCGGCCTGTTGTTGCTCGCCACGCATGAGGCGGCGGCCGAGTTCGATCGCATCCCCGTCCATGGCGATTGGGCCGGTCTGCCGCGGCTGCAGCTGTGGTCGGCGCGTGATGTGGCCGCGACCGCCGGAGGACAGCAGGGCGGTGCATGGGGCGAACCGGCCTCGCCGCCGCGGCTCGAACCGCGCGAAGACCTGGCGGCGTCGGCGCGGGCGGACTGGCACAAGGCCTCCGTCGGGTCGGTCCTCGCCGCCATCGGCGCGGGTCGTCTCTACCAGCTGTGCCTGACCTTCCCCGTGCGCTTCGCGCCGCCTGAGGATCCGGCGTCGTTGTTCGCGTGGCTGGTGTCCCGTCATCCCGTCGACTACGCGGCTTGGGTGTCCTTGCCCGGCTTCGAGCTGCTGTCCGCGAGTCCCGAGCGCTTCTTGTCCATGCGCGGGCGTACGGTGACGCTGCGCCCCATGAAGGGCACCCGCGGGCTCGCACAGGCCGGTGAGGCCGCGGTCGCGGCCGCGATGCAGGACCTCGCGACCTCGGTGAAGGACCGCGCCGAGAACGTGATGATCGCCGATCTCGCGCGCAACGATCTCGGTCGTGTCTGCGTGCCGGGCAGCGTGCTGCCCGCGGCGCTGTTCGAGGTGGAGCGCTATGCAAGCGTCGCGCAGATGACCTCCACCATCCGCGGCGAGCTGCGCGACGGGCTCGATGTGTGGGACGCCCTTGCCGCGGCGTTCCCGCCCGGCTCCATGACCGGTGCGCCCAAGATCGAGGCCTGCCGGATGATCCGCGAGCTGGAGACCGCTCCGCGCGGGCTCTATGCCGGCGTGCTCGGCTGGATCGAACCCGACGGCGATGCCGAGTTCAGCGTCGTCATCCGTTCGCTGCAGTCGCGGGCCGGTGAAGCGCGTTGGGACATCGGCGGTGGCATCGTGCAAGATTCGGAGGCGGAGGCGGAGTGGGCCGAAGCCTGGGCGAAGTTCGCGCCGTTGCGTGCGTTGGCGCAGCGATAGCGGCGTGACGGCGAGGGGGATCCCATGACACTCGACGCAGTACAGACCCTGGCGGTCGCGGGCCTCGTCGCCTGGTTCGGGCAGGTCGTCTGCCGCCGTGTGGCATGGCTGTCGCGGCTCAGCATCCCCGGACCGGTGGTGGGCGGCCTCGCGGTCGCGATCGCGCTGCTCGCCCTGCGCCGCGCCGGCGCGCCGGCGCCCGAGTTAGACACGGCCATACCGAAGGCGCAGCAGGTCGCGGTGATAGCACCGCACGGGTTAGGGGCGCGGCCAGCGCCGTACTCTTCGACGAAGTAGTCAACGATCTGGCGAAATTCGGCTTGAAGATCAAGC
>DAIMYL010000092.1:0-6875 GCA_036734505.1 Steroidobacteraceae bacterium
CCCATTGCAGCAGGCAGCGCAGCAGGAACGCCCAGAAGAGCAGCGAGAACAGTGTGTCGACCAGGAACGCCAGCGCGTCGATCATGTCAGCCTCTCTTGACGGTGCTGTCCGGTACGGCCTGCGCGAGTTCGCGGCCGCGGCGGGTGGCCGATTCCACCGCCTCCGCGACCAGGCGCTCGAGACCGCCGGCTTCAAGGGTGGTGAGCGCGGCCGCGGTGGTGCCGCCACGCGAGGTCACGGCGGCGCGCAGGCCCGCGAGGTCGGCGTCGGCTGCGGCCATGGCGCCGGCGCCCGCGAGCGTGGCGGCGGCGAGCCGCGAGGCGACCTCCGCCGGCAGGCCCTGGGCGCGCCCGGCATCGGCCAACGCTTCCGCGAGCCTGAAGAAATAGGCCGGACCGCTTCCCGAGACGGCGGTGACCGCGTCCATCAGCGTTTCGAGGTCGATCCAGGCGACCAGGCCTGCGGTCGCGAGGACGGCTTCCGCCCGCGCCCTGTCCTCGACGGACACCTCGGGCGGGGCGTAGAGCCCGCTCGCGCCCATGCCGAGCAGGGCGGGCCGGTTGGGCATGGCCCGCACGATCGGCAGCGCCACGCCGCAGAGCTCGCGCAACCGCGCGACGGGCAGCCCGGCGGCGATGGAGACGATGAGCGGCCGCCTGCGGGCGAGCGTCGCCCGCAGCGGCTGCAGCGCCGCAGCCATGTCCTGCGGCTTGACCGCCAGCACCAGGATGTCGGCGGCGTCGGCCACTTCGGTGTTGTCGGCGGTCGTGCGCACGGCGAAGTCGTGCTCGAGCGCGCGACGCGCGTCGGCGCCGGGCTCGCCGACGATGATGCAGGTGGCCGGATGGCCATGTCGGCGCAGCGCTGCGACCAGCGCGCGTCCCATGTGGCCGCCGCCCAGGAAGCCGATCGTGTCGTCGGCGATCGCCGCGGTCTGCGTCATGCGGTCGATTGTATGCGTTCGCCGAACAGGGCGGTGCCGATGCGCAGCATCGTCGTGCCTTCGGCCACCGCGGCTTCCAGGTCGCCGCTCATGCCCATGGAGAGCGTATCGAGGCCGGGATGCACCCGCCGCGCCGCGGCCGCATGCGCCGCCAACTCCCCGAACCAGCGCCGCTGCCGCGCGGGGTCGGTCTCCTCGGGCGGCAGCGCCATCAAGCCGCGCAGCCGCAGCCGTGGCGCGGCCGCGACGGCCGCGAGCAGCGCCGGCAGCTCCGCAGGGTCCGCGCCGCCCTTGGTCGTCTCGTCGCCGAGCTTGACCTGCACGCAGACATTGAGCGGCGGCGCATGGAACGGCCGTTGCGCCGCGAGCCGCTCGACCAGCTTCATGCGGTCGACGGTGTGCACCCAGTCGAAGCGCTCCGCGACGGGCCGGGTCTTGTTGGACTGCAGCTGGCCGATGTAGTGCCAGACGAGGCCGCGGGCGCGCAGCGTCTCGATCTTGGGCAGGGCCTCCTGCAGGTAGTTCTCGCCGAAATCCCTTTGGCCGAGATCGGCGAGCGCGGCGACCGCTGTGGCGGGCTGGGTCTTCGACACCGCGACCAGCGTGATGCCGGCGGGGTCGCGTCCGGCAGCGGCTGCGGCCGCCGCGATCCGGGCACGGACCGCGCCCAAGCGGGTCGTCGGTGTCGGGGCGGCGCTCGCCGCCGTCTCAGGCATCGAACACGGCGTAGGCGTCGAACACCGGTCCATCCACGCAGACGCGCTTCATCGCCGGGCCGGTGGGCGTCTTGACGCGGACGGCGCAGCCGGCGCAGCCGCCGACGGCGCAGGCCATGAACTCTTCGAGCGACACCTGACAGGGCAGGCCGAAGCGCGCCGCCACGCGTGCCGTGGCCTCGAGCATCGGCGTCGGCCCGCAGGCGAAGACCTCGACCTCGGCGAGCGCGTCAGGTGCGAGCGAGGCCAGCCACTCCTCGGCGAGCTGGGTGACGAAGCCGTCGTAGCAGCCCGCGAAGCCGCTGCGGCTCGCGAGGCGGCTCGGCACGCCCATCTCCTCGAGCAGCGGCATGGCGGCGATCACGCCGGTCGGGATGCCGGGCAGCAGATGCGTCGACGGGCGCGCGGTGAACGGGAACGGGATCTCCGAACCCATCAGCACCAGCGGCCTGAAGGCCGTGCCGACCATGCGCTCGGCCAAAAAAACCATCGGCGGGATGCCGACGCCGCCGCCGATCAGCAGCGCGCGCGGCCGCTCGGCATGCGGTGTGAAGCCCTGACCTATCGGACCCAGCACCGACAGCGTGTCGCCGGCGCGGCGGCGGGCGAGCGCGGCGAGGCCCGGTCCCACCACCTTGTAGAGGATGTCGATCCAGCCGGCCTCGGCATCGGCGCGCATGATCGACAGCGGTCGGCGCATCGGGATGTCGTCATCGACCGTGAGATGCGCGAAATGGCCGGGTTGCGCACGCGCGGCGCAACGCGGCGACTCGATGCGGATGATGTACTGGTCGCCGGGATAGGCGTGCTGACCGAGCACGCGACCGTCCTCGAGCGCGATGCTGCCGCGGTGCGCGGGGTGCTGTACGGTCGGATGTGGCTTCGGGTGTAGGGTCATGCACGCGTCCTCGCGCCGAGCACGGCCTCGAGCACCGCCATGCGCACCGCGACGCCGTGGCGCACCTGGTCGCGGATCACCGACTGCGGTCCATCGGCGACCTCCGAGGAGATCTCGACGCCGCGGTTCATGGGGCCGGGATGCATCACGAGCGCGTCGGGTTGCGCGCGGCGCAGGCGCTCGGGCGTGAGGCCCCACTCGGCGAAGTACGCCGCCTCGCCCGGGATGGCGGCGGCGGTCATGCGCTCTTTCTGGATGCGCAGCATCATCACCGCATCGCAGCCCTCGATGCCCGCTTCGAGCGCGCCGTGACGCGTGCAGCCTGCGAACTCGCCCGCATCGGGCATCAGGCCGGGCGGTGCGACGAGGCGGATCTCGCCGGCGCCGAGCGCGGCGAAGGCCTGCCAGGCCGAGCGCGCGACGCGCGAGTGGCGCACATCGCCGACGATCGCGATGCGCAGACCTTCGACACGGCCCTTGCGCTGCAGCACCGTGAAGGCGTCGAGCAGGCCCTGCGTCGGATGCGAGCGGCTGCCCGCGCCGCCCGACAGCACGCTGACATGCGGTGCGACATGCGCGGCGACGAGGTCCGGCACATCGGCGTCGGCATCGCGCAGCACGAAGGCGTCGACATGCATCGCCTCGAGCGTGGCGACGGTGTCGAGCACGCTCTCGCCCTTGAGACGGGAGGAGAGCTGCACCTCGATGATCGCCACATCCGCGCCGACGCGGCGCGCGGCGAGCTCGAAGGACACGCGGGTGCGGGTGGAGGGCTCGGCGAACATCACGGCGACGGTGCGACCGGCGAGCGCGTCGCCGCGGGCCGCCGGCGCGCCGAGCGGGCGGCACCAGTGCGCGGCGCGCTCGAGCAGCCGCTCGAGCAGCGGACGCGGCAGCCCGTCGAGGGTCAGCAGATGGCGCAGCGAGCCGTCGCTGCGCAGTTGCGCGATCTCACCCATCGGTCCGTCCTTCTCCCGACAGCCAGCGTTCGAGGATCACCGCGGCGGACACGCTGTCCACCTCGCCCTTCGAGACGCGCCCGCGCTTGCGGCCCGCGGCGCGCCGCTCGCGCAGGCGGTCCTCGGCTTCCAACGACGAGTAACGCTCGTCCACCGTGTGCACCGGCAGCGCGCGCCGCGCGCCGAGCGCCGCGGCGAAGCTGCGGGCCCGACCCGCGAGCGGGTGGGCGCCGCCGTCGGCATTATACGGGCAACCGGCGATCAGCCTGTGCGCGCCGAGCTCGCGCGCCACGGCATCGAGGGCGGTGAGCTCGCGTTCGCCGGGGCCGGCGTCGCCGATCACCTGCAACGCAGGCAGCGGTCGCGGCGAGCGCGTCAGCGTGTCGGCGACGGCGAGGCCGATGCGGCGCAGGCCGTAATCGAGGGCGAGGACGATCTCGGGTCGGGAGGGGGCACGCGGGTCGGTCGTGCGGGGGGCGGGCGGCGTGGCGCCGGGCTCGGGCGTCTCAGGCGTGCCCGGCGACATGGCTCACCCGGCCGACATCGATGCCGAGCTGCCGCCACACCGCATGCCAACGGTCCTCGAAGGGCGTCGCGAACACGATCTGCTCGTCCACCGGCAGCGACAACCAGGCGTTCTCGTGCATCTCGCGTTCGAGCTGCCCCGCCTCCCAGCCGGCATAGCCGAGCGCGATGAAGGCGTCGCGCGGACCGTCGCCGCAGGCCATCGCGGCCAGCACATCGCGCGAGGTGGTGACCTGGATGCCCTCGGCGACGCGGTGCGAGGAGTCCCAGTCGCCGCCCGGGCGGTGCAGCACGAAGCCGCGGTCGCGGTGCACCGGGCCGCCGCGCAGCACGGCCTGCGCGCCGATCTCCGGACGCACCGCTTCGAGGCGCATCTGCTCGAAGACCTCGTCGAGCGTCATGGGCAGGGGCTTGTTGATGACGATGCCGAGCGCGCCTTTCTCGGCGCTGTGCTCGCAGACGAGGGTGACGGACTGCGAGAAGTTCGGGTCGTCGAGCGAGGGCATCGCGACGAGCAGGTGGTTGCTGAGGCTGGTGCCGTCCGCCATGCGCGCAGTATGCGGCTTCACCCGCCGCCGCCGCCAGCCTCGAAACGCCACTCGTAGGCGAAGCGTACGCTCGGCGCGCTCTCCGCCAGCGCCTCCGGGAAGGGCGGGAAGGGGGCGGCCTGCCGCAGGATCTGCAGCGCGGCCTGGTCGAGCGCGGGGTTGCCGCTGCTGCGGCGCACCCGCGCGTCGCGCAGCCGTCCGTCCGCCAGCACCTCGATCTCGAGCACCGGCGCGGTCTCGCGGCCGGTGACCAGTCGTTCGGGGAAGTTGAGCGTGCCGAGGCGCTCGACCTTGCGCCGCCACGCGTCCAACCACGGCGCGATGACCGCGGCTCGGGTGTCGGGCGAGAGCATCTCGCCGTCCCGCGCCGGCGGACCGGTGAGCCGGGCGCGGTCGACCCGGTCCTCGCCGCCGGTCTCGGTGAGCGGCGTGGCGGGAGCGGTCGGTCGGCGCGCCAGGCGGTCGCTCGGCGTCACCGGGTCGGGCGCGGCCGGGCCGGAATAGAGGACGGTGATTCGGGGCACGCGCGCGGCGAGCACCGATTCGCGGGTCGGGCGGCCGTCGGGGCTGGTCTCCGTCGGGTCGAGCGGGCCTTCTTCCTGCAGCGGCCGCGGCGGCAGTCCGCGGGGCGTGAGGGCGGGCAGGCGCTGGGTGGTGCTGCCGCGACCCTTGCGGTCGACCTCGGCGAGATAGGCCGCCTCGTCGTCCCGCGCCTCGTCGAGCGCGTCCACCACCAACTGCACATCGAGCGTCGGCGCGGCGTCCTGCGAGGGTCCTTGGCGACCGAAGGTGATGCCGAGGATCACCATCCCGTGCAACAGCAGCGCGATGAACAATGTCGTGGCGAGCCGGTCCTTCTCGGGCGGCGTGTCGGCGGCCAGCACGCCACCGCCCGCGGTTGCGGTACCGGCGCTCACGCGCGGGCGTCGAGCCGCCGCAGCACGGCGTCGATGAACGCGCCGCCGATGTCGATGCCGAACTGCTTGTCGAGTTCGCGCGCGCCGGTCGGGCTCGTGACATTGATCTCGGTGACGAAGCCGCCGATGACATCGATGCCGACGAACAGCATCCCCTGCGCGGCGAGCGCGGGGCCGATCTGGGCGGCCAGGAACCGGTCGCGGTCGTTCAAGGCCCGGCCGCCGCCGGTGGCGCCGGCGGCGAGGTTGCCGCGGTTGTCGCTGCCGCTCGGGATGCGCGCCAGCGCGAACGGCATCGGTTCGCCGTCGACCAGCAGCACGCGCGTGTCGCCCGTCTCGACGATCTCCGGCAGGTAGCGCTGCACGATCGCGTAGCGGGTGCCGTAATCGGTGAGCGTCTCGAGGATCACATTGGCGTTCTTGTCGCCCTGCTCGACGACGAAGATCGAGCGGCCGCCCATGCCGTGCAGCGGCTTGCAGACCACCTTGCCGTGCTCGGCGAGGAAGGCGTGCATGTCCGTCATGTCGCGCGTGACGAGCGTCGGCGCGCAGCACTGCGGGAACCACGCGGTGTAGACCTTCTCGTTCATGTCGCGCAGCCCGCGCGGCCTGTTGCCCACCAGCGCGCCCTGGTCCTCGGCGCGCTCGAGGATGTACGTCGAGTAGATGTACTCGGTGTCGAAGGGCGGGTCCTTGCGCATCAGGATCGCGTCGAGATCGCCGAGGCGCGTCACGCGCCGCTCGCCGAGGGTGAACCAGTCGGCGGGGTCGTCGCGCACCGCGAGCGGGCGGGCGTGCCCACAGGCGACGCCGTCGCGCAGCCAGAGGTCGCCCTGCTCGAGGTACCAGAGCTCGAAGCCGCGGGCCTGCGCCGCGAGCAGCATCGCGAGCGAGGTGTCCTTGGCGAACTTGATGTCGGCGATGGGGTCCATCACCACGGCGAGGGTGCGGCGTGCGCTCATGGCGCGAGTGTAATGCGCGCCGGGCGGCGCGTCAGTCGGCCGACGGGGCTCGATCGCCGAAATCGCCGGCGAGCGCCTGCAGGGCGGCGAGGGCGGCGGGGCCCGCCGTCTCGGTGCGCAGCACCCGCGGCCCGAGCCGCAGGCGCGTGAAACCGATGAGCGCGGCGGTCTCGAGTTCCTCGTCGGCGAGGCCGCCCTCGGGGCCGACGAGCAGCGCGATGCGCTCGCCGCGCATCGGTGGCGCCGCGGCGAGCGGCGTCCCGCCCTCGGCGTCGAGCGCCCAGAGCCTCGTCCCGGCATCGGCGGCGGCGAGCCGGCAGGCCTCGACGAGGGTCATGGGTGCGGTGATCCCGGGCACGCGGTTGCGCCCGCATTGCTCGCAGGCCGCCACGGCGACCGCCTGCCA
>DAIMYL010000093.1:0-1604 GCA_036734505.1 Steroidobacteraceae bacterium
GAGTTCTACGGCGAGATCATCACCACGCGGGAGTTCCAGGACCGGCTCGACACGCTCGAGGCCGTGCGCGAGGCGGGCATGAACGTCTGCTGCGGCGGCATCGTCGGCATGGGCGAGACCGTCCGCGACCGTGCGCGCATGCTGCAGGTGCTGGCGAACCTCGAGCAGCACCCCGAGAGCGTGCCCATCAACCAGCTGGTCGCCGTGCCGGGTACGCCGCTCGCAGGCCAGGCGCCCATCGATCCCTTCGACTTCGTGCGCACCATCGCCGTGGCGCGCATCCTGATGCCGAAGTCGGCGGTGCGGCTCTCGGCGGGACGCGAGCAGATGTCGGACGAGCTGCAGGCGCTCGCCTTCTTCGCCGGCGCCAACTCCATCTTCTACGGCGAGAAGCTGCTGACCACCGGCAACCCCGATGTCGAGCACGACCGCGCGCTGCTCACGCGGCTCGGCATGCGCACCGCCGCCGGAGCGCCCGGTGCGCTGCACGCCTGAGGCCCGCGCCGCCGCGCTGCGCGACATCGACGATCGGAACCTGCGCCGGCGCCGGACGCCCGCGGAGGACGGCCGCGTCAACTTCTGCAGCAACGATTACCTCGGTCTCGCCCGCGACCCCGCCGTCGCCGCGGCGATGGCCGAGGCGGCGCAGCGGTACGGGTCGGGTTCCGGCGCTTCGCACCTCGTCAGCGGGCACGGCGCCGAACATGAGGCGCTGGAGCGGGAGCTCGCCGAGTTCACCGGTCGTGCACGCGCGGTGGTCTTCTCCACCGGCTACATGGCGAACCTCGGCGTGCTCGCCGCGCTCGCCGACAAGCGCGACCTGCTGCTCGCCGACGAGCTCAACCACGCCTCGCTCATCGACGCGGCGCGCCTCGTGCGCAGCCCGCGCAACCTGCGGTATCCACATGCGGACGCAGCCGCAGCGCGCGCGCTGCTCGATGTCCACGCGCCCGCTGCGGCGGCCGAGGGCGGCGGCGCGTTCATCGTCACGGACGGCGTGTTCAGCATGGACGGCGACCTCGCGCCGCTGCCGACGCTCGCCGCAGCGGCCCGCGCGCACGACGCCTGGCTCGTGGTCGACGACGCGCACGGCATCGGCGTGGTGGGGGCCGCCGGCGGCGGTTGCTGCGAGCATTTCGGGCTCGCCGCGCGCGATGTGCCGGTGCTGATCGGCACCTTCGGCAAGGCGCTCGGCAGCTTCGGCGCCTTCGTCGCCGGTGACGAGGACGTCGTCGAGCTCCTGATCCAGCGCGCGCGCAGCTACATCTACACGACCGCGCTGCCGCCGGCGGTCGCGGCGGCGACGCGGCGTGCGTTGCGCATCGTGCGCGAGGAGGCATGGCGGCGCGAGGCGCTGCATGCACGCATCGCGCAGTTCCGCGAGGGCGCGGCCCGGCGCGGACTGGCGGTGATGCCCTCCGGCACGCCGATCCAACCGCTGGTCCTCGGCGGCGAGGCCGCGGCGCTCGCCGCGAGCGCGCGCCTCGCGGAGACCGGCTACCGCGTCACCGCGATCCGCCCGCCCACCGTGCCGGCGGGCACCGCGCGGCTGCGCATCACGCTGTCGGCGGCGCACACGCCGCAGCAGGTCGAGGGGCTGCTCG
>DAIMYL010000093.1:1704-3152 GCA_036734505.1 Steroidobacteraceae bacterium
GCAGGTCGTCTGGTTCAAGCGCGACCTGCGTCTGCACGACCACGCGCCGCTCTGCGCCGCGGCCGAACGCGGCCCCGTGCTGCCGTTGTACGTCGTCGAGCCCGATCTCTGGCGGCAGCATGACGCGTCGTTCCGGCATTGGCGCTTCATCCGCGACTCGCTCGTCGACCTCGATACGGCGCTGCGCGGCCTCGGCGGCGCGCTGGCGCTGCGCCGCGGCGACATCCTCGCGGTGCTCGAAGCGATCGAGCGGCGGCATGGACGCTATGCGCTCTGGTCGCACGAGGAGACCGGCAACGGCTGGAGCTTCCAGCGCGACCGGCGCGTCGCCGCGTGGTGCCGCGAGCGCGGCGTCGTCTGGACGGAGACGCCGTCGAACGGCGTCGTGCGGCGCCTCGGCAGCCGCGACGGCTGGGCCGCGAAGCGTGACGCCGTGATGCGGGCGCCGCAGCGCGCGCTGCCGCAGGCCTTGCGTTTCGTGGCGGCGGCGGCGGACATCCCCGAGGCCGCCGCGACGCTCGCGGCGGTCGCGCCGGAGGCGCTGCCCGAGCCGCTGCAGGCCTCGGTGCAGCGCGGCGGACGCCGCGAAGGGCTGGCCGTGCTCGGCTCGTTCCTCGCGTCGCGCTCGGACCGCTACATGCGCACCATCTCCAAGCCCGGCGTGTCGGCGCGGCACTGCTCCCGGCTCAGCGCGCACATCGCCTACGGCACGCTGTCGGTGCGCGAGATCGACCAGGCGGCCGCGGCGCGCATCGACGGCCTCTTCGGCGACGGCCAGCACGACTGGGCGCGCCAACTGCAGGCGTTCCGCTCGCGGCTCGCCTGGCGCTGCCACTTCGTGCAGAAGCTGGAGCAACAGCCGTCGATCGAGTTCCGCTGCATGCATCCGGCCTTCGAGGGCATGCGCGAGCCGCATCACCGCGACGACCTGTTCACCGCCTGGTGCGAAGGCCGCACCGGATATCCGCTGGTCGACGCCTCCATGCGCTCGCTCGCGGCCAACGGCTGGATCAACTTCCGCATGCGCGCCATGCTGGTCGCGTTCGCGAGCTACCACCTGTGGCTCGACTGGCGTCGGACCGCGCCGGTGCTGGCGCGGCTCTTCACCGATTACGAGCCCGGCATCCACTACAGCCAGTTCCAGATGCAATCGGGCGTGACCGGCATCAACGCCGTGCGCATCTACAACCCGGTCAAGCAGTCCCTCGACCACGACCCGGAGGGCCGGTTCATCCGCCGCTATCTGCCCGAGCTGCGCGACCTGCCGCTCGACGCGCTGCATGAGCCGTGGCGCGCGGCATCGCCGCCGCCCGGATATCCCGCGCCCGTCGTCGACCACGAGCAGGCGGCGCGCGAGGCGCGGCGGCGCATGACGCCCTACCGCCGCGGCGAGGGCTGCGGCGACGAAGCGCGCGAGGTGTTCCGCAAGCTCGGCAGCCGCGACCGGC
>DAIMYL010000093.1:3252-6830 GCA_036734505.1 Steroidobacteraceae bacterium
CGAGGCCGCGACGCCGCAGCTCACGCTCGGCTTCGGTCCGCCGGCGCCGGATTGACCGCCAGCGGCGGCCAGCCGGAGGCGTCCAGGGTCTCGCGGTAGGCGTGCCACGCCGAGTAGGCGAGCCACGGCATCAACACGCCGAGCCCGATGAAGAGCGTCGCGAACCCGGCCACCGTGATCGCGACGATCAGCAGCGCCCACAGCAGCGCCACCCGCTTGTTGCGCAGCACGGCGTTGATGCTGGACACCACGGCCGTGACCATGTCGACATCGCGGTCGGCGATCATCGGCAGACTGAACGCGGTGGCCGCGAAGGTGAAGGCCGCGAACACCGTGCCGAGCGCGGAACCGACGGCGAGGAACTCGACGAGCGAGCGCAGGTCGCCGGACTCGACGGGCACGAAGGCGCTGACCAGCATCCCCGCCCGCGACCAGGTGAACAGCACCACCAACTGCAGCAATGCGAACACCGCCGCCTGCCCGACCACGCTGCGCGCGAGCCGCAGGCACTCGGCGGGTCGCGGCGCGCGGTCCTGCTCGAGGGCGCGGCTCACGCCGTACAGGCAGGCCGCCAGCAGCGGCGCGACGAACACGAAGCCGGAGAGCAGCGCGGCGAGCAGCGCGAACCGTCCGAGCTGCCAAGCGAGCGCGCCGACCGCGACGCTCACCACGACCACCGCCGCGCCGAAGACGGCCGTCACGGCCGGCGCGCGGCGGAGGTCACGCCAGCCGAGGCGCAGCCAGCGCAGCGGCGCGCCGTACCCGAGCCGCGCGCACGGCACCACGAAAGGACGCCCATCCACGCTGTCCGTCGGCTGCGCCACGCCGCGAGCATAACGCCGGCGCCGCCGCGGTAGTAAGATGACCGGATGCCGTTGTGGTTTCTTTGGTCGCTCGTGCCCCTCGCACCGCTGCTATGCGTGCACGGCGTCGACTGGGCGTACTGGAACCTCGTCGGCCGGCCGGAGCGCTTCATGCCCCTGTCGCAGACGCTGATGCTGCGCGCGATCCTGGTGTCCCTGCCGTTCCTGGTGCTCGCCATGGTCGCCACCTACGCGCGCAGGGCGGCGACCCCGGGCTGGACGGCGGCGGTGGGCCGCGCGGCACGGCTCGGCATCGTGCTGAACCTGCTGCTCTGGACGGTCTACCGCGTGGCCGGGTCGGACGCCGGCGGCCGCGACGGCGCAACGGTGGTCGCGCTCGGCATCATCGCGCTGCTGTCGCCGGCGTGGATCGGCTACGCGATGCGCCGCGTCATCAAGGGTGCGCGGGCGGGCGCCTGACATGACCGGGCCCGCCGACGCCGCACGCGGCGAGCTGCTGGAGCGGCTCGCGCAGTTCAGGACGACGCCGCGCGTGGTGCTCGATGTCGGCGGCGGCACGACCGCCGCGGACGCCGGTGCGCTGCGACGGACCTTGCCCGCTGCACGCATCATCACGACCCGCGATCCCGCCGAAGGGGAGGGTGCGCCGTCGCGCGGGCCCGGCCCCGTGCGGCGCGCGCTCGATGCGCTGCGCCGGCTGCTGCCGGGCGCCGCGTCGCCGGTCGAGCGCTTGACCGCGACGCCCGACCGGCTGCCGCTCGAGGACGGCAGCGTCGATGTCGTGCTCGCGCATTGGCTCGCGCCGGGCGCACACGCGCTGGACGGGGTGCTCGCCGAGTCGCGCCGCGTGCTCGCTCCGGGCGGACTTTTTCTTTGGACAACGCCGGGCCTCGGCGCCGCGGCGGAACCGCTCGACATGCACGACCTCGGCGGCGCGCTCGCGCGCGCGGGCTTCGCCGAACCCGTGCTCGATGTCGACCGGCATCGCACGGCCTCGGGCGCGATCGTCGAGGTCATCCACGCCGCGGCGTTCGCCGGCGGGACGCGCGGACGCGGCGCGGGCGACGCCGCCACCGCGGAGACCGTCATCCCGCTCGACCAGCTGGGCCGTCGTCGTCCGTCGTCGACCCGCGCAGGAGACCGAGGTCCATGACCACCGCAGAGATGACGGCGCCCGTCGGTGTGTTCGTCACCGGCACCGACACCGAGATCGGCAAGACCCACGTGTCCTGCGCGCTGCGCGCGGCGGCACGCGCGCGCGGTCGGCGTGTCGGCGCCATGAAGCCGATCGCCGCCGGCGCGGAGGCGACGCCGCTCGGCCTGCGCAACGACGATGCGTTGGCGCTCATCGCCGCGGCGCGCGGCACCGCGCTCGATGCGCCCGTCGCCCCGGCCGACTACGATGCCGTGAACCCCTATTGCTTCGCGCCGCCGGTCTCGCCGCACATCGCCGCGGCTGAGGCCGGGGTCGAGGTCGACCTCGCCCGCATCGCGACGATGGCCCGGGGACGGCTCACCGGTGGCCGTCCCGAAAACGACTGGCTGGTGGTCGAGGGTGCCGGCGGATGGCTGGCCCCTCTCAGCCCCCGGGGGTCGATCGCCGACCTCGCCATGGCGGTCGGGCTGCCGGTGCTGCTGGTGGTCGGGCTGCGTCTCGGCTGCCTGAACCACGCGGAACTGACCGCCCGGGAGATCCGGCGCTCCGGCCTGACGCTCGTCGGCTGGGTGGCGAACGCCGTCGACCCGCAGATGGCTCGGCGCGAGGAGAATGTCAGCATGCTGACAAACCGGTTCGGGGAGCCGCCGCTCGCGCGCTTCGGGTTCCGGGACCCGCCGGAGGTGATGGCGGCCGCTGGTCAGACCTTATTCGACCGCCTGGTGGACAAATTGACACTCGGTCGCTGACCGCAACCCTCTGAAAAATTTAGATTTTGTGTCCGGCACGGGATAATCCGCCGGTGCCAGCCGCGACCCGCATCGAGATCACCCCGAACTGCTCGCTGAGCCCCCGCGGCGCCCGGTGGTTCTTCGCCAGCGCCTGCGTCGCCTCGCTGTCCATCGCCCTGCCCCTCAGCCTGATGGGCTATTGGCCGATCCTGCCGTTCGCCGGGCTCGAACTCGGCCTGTTGTGGTGGGCGCTGCGCGACAGCATGGCCCGGCGGCACCATATCCAGGTCATCACCATCACCGAGCAGGACATCGAGATCGAGGACTGCTTCCCGCCACGGCATGACCGCGTCGTGTTCCCGCGACACTGGGCACAAGTTAGAATCCGCGGTGGGGGTTCGCCGCTGCAGCCGACTCGACTGACCGTCGAATCGCACGGGCGCCGGCACGAGATCGGGTCGTTCCTCAACGAACAGGAACGGCGCGGACTCGCGCAGAGGCTCAAGCAACTGATCGGGCGCTTCGAAGAATCCCCCCCGCTGTCTCCCGGCGGTCCCGTCTGACGGGTCCGTCCAGGTCCGCGGGCGCCGCGACCTCGATCTTTGAACACACGACTGGACGCACGATGACCCGCAACATCCGCACCGCCCTCGGCTCCCTCGCCCTCCTCGCCGTCGCCGCGCTGGCCCCCGCCGCCCGCGCCGAGTGGAGCAACATCAACATGACGGAGGGCGTCACGCCGCTGTCGCGCGACATCCACGCGCTGCACATGACCATCTTCTGGTGGTGCGTCGCGATCGGCGTGTTCGTGTTCGGCTGGATGATCTGGTCGCTGGTGAAGTTCCGCAAATCGCAGGGCGCCAAGCC
>DAIMYL010000094.1:0-6817 GCA_036734505.1 Steroidobacteraceae bacterium
GCCGCGCCGGTCCAGCGTGGCGAGCGGTCGCAGGCTGCGCAGGTCTTCCTTCATGGCCGTCCCTCCCGGCATAGCGGTGTCGCGGGCGGAAACGATATCATCGCCGTCGGCTGTCCCGCTCGGAGAACCTTCCATGACCGCATCCCGTCACCCGTCCGCACCCTTCGCATCGGCCGTGCCGTTCGCGCTCGCGACGGTCATGGTGATCGCGCTCGCCGTGGCCTTCGGCTCCAGCCCGACCGCTAAGGCCTCCTCACCGGCGGCGTGGACGCAGCACGATCAGGACACGAAGCAGGCCTGCGCCGCGGCATCGGACCTCAAGGATCCGGTGGTCCACCCGAAGGCCGTGCTCTTCGACGACACAACGGGCATGGACGCGCGCCTCGTCACCGGCACCTGGAAGCCGCCGCACATGAAGGGCGCGAAGGCCGTGATGCTCTGTCTCTACGACCGCAAGGCGCGCAAGGCGACGGCGCAGGACATCGAGGTGTGGCGCGGTGCGCTGCCGGCGGCGCCGGCGGTCGCTGCCCCTGCGCCGCCCCGCGCGCCGGTCAAGGCGCCGGTCGCACCGACGCCGCGGGCTCCGTGACCGGGATCAACACCTCATTGCGCCGCATGAACCACGGCATGAAGGGCGCGTCATAACGCGCGATGATCGCGCTGTCGCCGGGCTCCGGCTTGAGCCCGAGCGCGGTGAGTTTGCCGCGCAGTTCCCGCTCGTGCTCGCGGAAGTTCTCTTCGGTCCAGCGGCCCGAGTAGCGCCAGACGGCGATGCTGCGGGCCGGCACCTCGCGGATGCGCACCCGGGTATCGGTAGGCTGCGGCACCGTCTCGCGCGTGTACTTGCGCGGCACCACGAACGCGACGCGGTACACCCCGCCCGCCCGTGCCTGTTCGACGGGCGCGGTCATCGCGATCTTCTCGCCGCCGCCGCGCTTCGCCTGCTCGACGGGCGCGGTCATGGCGATCTCGGCGCGCGCGGTGTTGTCGCCGCTGATGTAGCGGAACAGCCGCCCGAAGGCGACATTGCCCGCCTCCATGAAGCCCGACTCGACCTCGGTCTCGGCGAGCAGGTAGGGCGCGTAGCGGCGCAGCTCGAACGCGCCGTCCTGCCGCACCACCGTGTACTCCGGCTGCTCGATCGCCATCGCGACCTCCGGTGACGCCAGGAAGGATGCCGCCAGCGCGGCGAGCGCGGCGCGGCGCCGCACCGACGACATCCGCAGCATCACAGCACCTCGAACAGCCCTGCTGCCCCCATGCCGCCGCCGACGCACATCGTGACCACGACATGCTTGACGCCGAGCCGCTTGCCGGCGAGCAGCGCGTGGCCGACGAGCCGTTGGCCGGTCATGCCGAACGGGTGGCCGACGGCGATCGAGCCGCCGTCGACGTTGAGGCGATCGTCGGGGATGCCGAGCTTGTCGCGGCAGTAGAGCACCTGTACCGCGAAGGCTTCGTTGAGCTCCCAGAGACCGATGTCCTCGACCTTGAGGCCGGCGCGCGCGAGCAGTTTGGGGATCGCGTACACCGGGCCGATGCCCATCTCGTCGGGCTCGCAGCCCGCGATCGCGAAACCACGGAACACGCCGAGCGGCTTGGCGCCGCTGCGCTCCGCCTCGGCTGCGCTCATGACCACGCAGGCGCCGGCGCCGTCGGAGAGCTGGCTCGCGTTGCCGGCGGCGATCACGCCGCCCGGCATCGCCGGACGGATCTTCGCGACCGCCTCGAGCGTGGTGCCCTCGCGGATGCCCTCGTCCTGCGACGCGGTGACCTCGCGCGTGTAGAGCTTGCCGCCCGCGGCCTGGTCGACGCCGGCCATGCGCACGGTGATCGGCGCGATCTCTTCCTTGAAGTGGCCGGCGGCGAGCGCCGCGGCCGCGCGCTGCTGGCTGCGCGCGCCGTAGGCGTCCTGCACGTCGCGCGGGATCTTGTAGCGCGCGGCGACCGTCTCGGCGGTCTGCAACATCGGGTGATAGACGCCGGGGACGTTCTGCGACAGCCAGCCCTCGAAGGCCATGTGCTTGTTGAGCTCACCCTGCACGCAGGAGATGGATTCGAGGCCGCCGGCGACATAGATGTCGCCCTCGCCCGCCATGATGCGCTGCGAGGCGAGCGCGATCGCCTGCAGGCCGGACGAGCAGAAGCGGTTGACCGTCACGCCCGACACCGACACCGGCAACCCCGCGCGCAGCGCCGCCTGGCGCGCGATGTTGGAGCCGGTCGCGCCTTCGGGCAGTCCGCAGCCCATCACCACATCCTCGACGCTCGCCGGGTCGATGCCGGCGCGCTCTACCGCGGCCTTGATGACATGGCCGCCCATCGTGGCGCCGTGGGTGATGTTGAGGGCGCCGCGCCAGCTGCGGGTGAGCGGGGTACGGGCGGTCGAGACGATGAGGGCCTCGCGGCCCGATGTGGTGCGGCTCATGCGCCACCTCCGTTGAACGAGCCGCCTTCGGCGGCGAGCCGCGCCAGGAGCGGCGCGGGGGTCCAGAACGCGCTGTCGGCGCCGGGCAGCGCCGCGAAGGCCTGCATGCGGCGCGCGACCTCGTAGAGCGTGCGCGAATCGGCGTACTGCATCGGCCCACCGCGGTACATCGGGAAGCCGTAGCCCGTGAGGTACACGAGGTCGATGTCCGACGCGCGCTGTGCGATCTTCTCCTCGAGGATGCGCGCGCCTTCGTTGACCAGCGCGAAGACCAGCCGGTCGACGATCTCCGCGTCGTCGATGCGCCGCGGCGTCACGCCCGCCTCCTTGCGCGTCTGCTCGAGGAGGTCGGCGACGACCTTCGAGGGCTGCGCGTTGCGGTCGCCCGGCTTGTAGTCGTACCAGCCGGCGCCCGTCTTCTGGCCGAAGCGGCCCATCTCGCACAGCCGGTCGGCGACCACCGCCTTGCGCGTGAGCTTGCCCTCGGCGTACTGGCGCTTGCGGATGTGCCAGCCGATGTCGTTGCCCGCGAGGTCGCTCATGCGGAACGGACCCATCGCGAAGCCGAACTTCTCGATGGCGCCGTCGACCTGCTCGACGCTGGCACCCTCGTCCAGCATCTGCAGCGCCTGCGCCGAGTACTGGTTGATCATACGGTTGCCGATGAAGCCGTCGCACACGCCCGACACCACCGCGGTCTTGCGGATCTTCTTGGCGAGCGCCATCGCGGTGGCGAGCACATCGGGCGCGGTCTTCGCGCCGCGCACCACCTCGAGCAGGCGCATCACATTGGCGGGGCTGAAGAAGTGCAGGCCGATGACATCGGCCGGTCGGGCGGTGAAGCCCGCGATGTGGTCGACATCGAGCGTGGAGGTGTTGGTGGCGAGGATGGCGCCCGGCTTCGCGACCGCGTCGAGCTGCCGGAAGACCTTCTCCTTGACGCCCATCTCCTCGAACACCGCCTCGATGACGAGGTCGACCGCGCCGAGGTCGGCATAGGAGAGCGTCGGTGTGAGCAGGCCCATGCGCGCCTCGAGCTTGGCGGCGTCGAGCTTGCCCTTCTTGACCTGACCTTCATAGGTCTGGCGGATGCGGGCCGCGCCCTTGTCGAGCGCCTCCTGCCCGACCTCGAGCAGCCGCACCGGGATGCCGGCGTTCAGGAAGTTGATGGCGATGCCGGTGCCCATGGTGCCGGCGCCGATGACGCCGACCGCCTTGATGTCGCGCGGGGCCGTGCCCTCGGGCAGGCCCGCGACGCGCGAGGCCGCGCGCTCGGCGAAGAACAGGTGGCGCATGGCCTTCGAGACGTCACCGTCCATCAGCTGCTTGAAGAGGCGCCCCTCCTCGGCGAAGCCGGCGTCGATGGACCGCGTCGCGCCGAAGTGCACCGCGTCGATGATGGCGAGCGGCGCCGGATAATCTTTGAAAGCGGTCTTGGCCGTGTTGCGGGCGAACTGGCAGATGCCGTCGAGGTCGGGCTCGCGGACCTTCAGGTCGCGGGTGCGCGGCAGCTTCTTGCCCTCGCGCAGCGCGGCGGCGGAGGCCTCGGCGACGGCCACGGCGGCCCCCAGCAGGTCCGAGTCGACCACGCGGTCGAACAGCGGCGACTTCGCGAACAGCTGCACGGCGAGCGGCTCGCCGGAGAGCATGACGTTGAGCGCGTTCTCGACGCCCACCAGGCGCGGCAGACGCTGCGTGCCGCCGGCGCCCGGCAGCAGACCGAGCTTGACCTCGGGCAGGCCCACCTTGGCGGTGGCGAGCGCCACGCGGTGGTTGCAACTCATGGCGAGCTCGAGACCGCCGCCGAGGGCCACGCCTTCGATCGCGGCCACCACCGGCTTCGGCATGGCGTCGAGCGCGTTGTTGAGCGTCCACAGCGAGGGGCCGCGGATCATCGCCGGCGTCCCGAACTCGCGGATGTCGGCGCCGGCGCTGAACGTGCCGTTGCCGCCGATGAGCACCACACCGTCCACCGCGGCGTCCGCGGCGGCGCGGTCCAGCGCCGCGACGAGGCCCGAGCGCATCGCGTGCCCGAGACTGTTGACCGGCGGAGCCTGGAACGCGACCACCGCGATCCGTCCGCGCAGCGAATAATCGACCGTTGCCATGAAGTTCTCCTCGACTTACTTGTTCTGCAGGCCGCCGGTGAGCACGATCCGCATCGCCGCCTCCACCGTGAGATCGGTGGGTTCGATGCGCTCCCGCGGCAGGTACAGCGTGTAGCCGCCGATCTGGTAGCTCATCGGCAGGTACACGGCGACCAGCGACGCGTCGGACCCGACACCGGGGATTGTCGCATTTTCCTGGGTCACGAACCCGAGCACCCGGGCGGGGCCGAAGCGCACCAGCACCACCCGTTCGAGTTCGCGGCCGCCCTCGCCCCCTTTCATCAGTCCGGTGAGGTCGCGCAGCGCCGCATAGACCGTCTTGACGACCGGCACCCGCAACACGAGGGACTCGCCCAAGGAGAGCAGCCGGCGCACGACATAGGCGTTGACCAGCAGACCGACCGCGAACAACACGATGAACCCGGCGATGAGGCCCATGCCCGGACGGTAGAACCCCGTCGGCAGCACCAGTTTCAGGGGGCCGGACAGCAGGGATTCGGTGGTGACCCCGAGCCAGTAGACGAAATAGAGCGTCAGCCCGATGGGCAGGATCGTCAGCAGCCCTTTTAGGAGGATCCGGCCGATGGTCTTCATGGTCATCCTTTCTTATTGACCGTAAGTATACTGTCGGCAGGGGGTCGATTAGTCCGTTCGACCGTACGGAAGGAGAGATAACGATGAGAACAGCGTTTTTCCGTCGCCGTCCCGCTGCCCTCGCCGCCTTGGCGGTGTTCGGCACCGCGCTGATGGCCGCCGCTGCGCCGCAGGCCAGCGCGCAACAGTGGGGCGTGACCGAGCAGCGCATCCGCTGCGAGTCCTATGGCCAGGGCGAGCAGTTCTGCCGCGCGCCCAACGACGGCCGCGTGCGCCTCGTGCGCAACCTCAGCAATGTCTACTGCGTGGAAGGCCGCAACTGGCGCGCCGACCGCAACGGCATCGTGGTCCGCGAGGGCTGCCGCGGCGAGTTCTCGTTCATGGGCACCTCCGGTGACATGGGAGGCGGTTGGGGCAATCCGAACAACAACATGGGCGAGGTCGAGGTGCGCTGCGACTCCGAGGACGGCCGCGAGGCGTTCTGCGGCGTCACCAACCGCGGCGTGCGGCTCGTGCGTACCCTGTCGCGCGCGCCCTGCGTCGAGGGCAACACCTGGCGCGCCGATGGTCGGGGCATCTATGTCCGCAGCGGCTGCCGTGGCGTGTTCCTCGCCCGTACCAACCAGCAGACCGGCGGCGGCTGGAACAACGGCGGTAGCGGCGGTTGGAACAACGGCGGTGGCGGCGGCGGTTGGGGCAACAACAACTACGGCCCGCCGATGCAGATCCGCTGCCAGTCGATCGGCGGTCGATGGGGCGCTTGTCCGGTCGAGATCCGCGGTCGCGTGCGTCTCGTGCGCCGCGAGAGCCACGCACCCTGCAGCCGCGGCATGACCTGGGGCACCATCCGCAACGAGGCCATCTGGGTCAGCGACGGCTGTCGCGCGATCTTCGAGGTCGAGGGCGGCCGTCCGTACGCGGGTCGCAGCAACTACGACGGCGCCGGCCTCGCACCGCCGGGCGTGTCGCGCATGGCGATCCCCGAGGATGCGGACGACGGTCCGGGCGCGGGTCCCGGCCGCCAGGATGGGGGCATGTCGCGCGAAGCGCCAAAATAATCCTCACGAGGGTTTTGTTGCTAGCATCGGGGCGTGAAAGCGCCCCGATGTCTTTTTGGGAGCCTGTCCACCGCACTGACGACGGCGCTGCTGTCGTTCGCGATCGCAGCGGCGCCACCGCGCGCGGCGGCGCAGGACCTCGTGCTACCCGGTCGCGTGCTCCGCGTCACCGACGGTGACACCATCCGCGTGCGGCTCTCCTCCGGTCCCATCAACGTCCGCTTGCATGCCGTGGACACGCCGGAGCTCGGCCAGCCCTGGGGTCGCGAAGCGCGTGACGCGCTGGCGCGCCGCCTGCCCGCGGGCCGCGCGGTGCAGCTCGAGGTCACCGACCAGAGCGACGGCTATGGGCGCATGGTGGCGCGCGTGTCGGTCGACGGCGTCGACCTGAACGACTGGCTCGTGCGCGCGGGTCACGCCTTCGTGTACCGGCAGTACGCCGGCGCCGAAGATGGCGATCTTTGCCGGCTGGAGCATCAGGCCCGCCTCGCCCGCGACGGCCTGTGGAGCCTGCCGCCGCAGCGCCGCGTCGCGCCCTGGGAGTGGCGCCGCAACAAGCGCGGCGCGGCGCGTCCCTACACCGACTGGTCGCGCGAGACGGCGGAGAACTGCCGCGCCAACTTCCGTCG
>DAIMYL010000095.1:0-2281 GCA_036734505.1 Steroidobacteraceae bacterium
CCGCGCTGCTCGAGGATCTCGCGATGCCGGACGGCGGTGCGGTCGCGGTAGACGCCGTCGACCGGCAGGCCGAGCAACAGTTGCAGATCGCGCACCGCTTGGCCGCGCTGCAGCCAGCGGAAACGCTGCGCGAGCAGGCTCTCGGGCGTGAACATCATCAGCGTCGGTCTACCGATGGTCTTGAGGCAACCCCAGCCGCTGAACCCCACCGGCGGTTCGAAACGACCGTCCGGCCGCTGCCACCCCTGCGTGGAGACGCGGTTGGCGACGATGATCTGCTGCGCCGGCGTCGCCGCATCGGGGGTCGGCGCGAACTCGCGGCCACCCCACTGCCGCCATGTGCCGACATAGATGCCGAGACCACCCGCGTACTCGCCGCCGTTCTGCCAGTTGTTGCCGGTCTCGCAGCGCGCCATCGTCTGCCAGAAGGAGTCCGGCGCCATCGGTCGGGTATGCCGCACCAGGCTGGGCGCGTAGTCCTCAGGCTCGGTGGCCTCGGGCATGATCGGCGAGAGCAGCTGTCGCGGCTCGTCGGGCGCCGTATCCGGCGGCGGCGCCTTGCTGAAATCGCCCGCCGCGACCACCGCAGCGACGAAGGCCCGCATGCCGGAGCCGGTCA
Source organism: Steroidobacteraceae bacterium (assembly GCA_036734505.1). Lineage (GTDB taxonomy): Bacteria > Pseudomonadota > Gammaproteobacteria > Steroidobacterales > Steroidobacteraceae > UBA964. The sequence continues at coordinate 620 of DAIMYL010000095.1, forward strand.
GGTGCACACCGTCCTGCACGAAGAACTCCGGCTTGGGATCGGCGATGCCGTGCCAGTCGATCAGCACGGCGTTCGGATACTGGGGCACCACCGTCGCCAACAACCGGTTGTTGGCCGCCATCCAGCGCCGCGGGACGCGCGAGTTCATCACCAGCACGCGCTCGCGGTCGCGCAGCAGCTCGAGCATGGCGCGCAGCTGCTTCTCGGTGACATAACCGTTGGTGCCGAGGTGGATCAGCACCTTCGAGCGCAGTTCGCCGGCGTCGCGGATGCGCTGCAGCATGTTGAGCACATCGGCGGCCTGCCAACCCACCATCGCATACACGGCGGCGCCATCGATGCCCCGCTCGATCGCGCTGCGTGCGCCGAGCGCGACCGAATCGCCGACCACCGTCAACTGCCCGCTGCGGCGACCGATGAGCGGCGGCGGTGCGCGATCGGTCGTCGTGGCGGCCGTCGCGGGCGCGGCGGGCGGCGACGGGTCCGTCAGCGTCCCGGCGGCGGGCGCCGTACCGGTCACCACGCCTGCGGCCCCCTGCGCAGCGGCCTTGGTCCCCGGCGATCCCGCGCCCTGCGGCGACGGCACGAGGATGAAGAGGGCGGCGCAGGCGAACGCCGCCAGCGCGCCGCGCGCGAACTGCGGCGTCACCGGCATCGGCCGCAGGCTGCGTCCGAGGATGGGGGCCTCGATGAAGCGGTAGGATGCCGCGGCGAGCGCGAAAGTCAGCGCGCAGCGCAGCGCGAAAGCCGGTCCCTGCTCGAGCGGGATGTCCACGCCCGGCCGGGTGAGCATGAACACCGGCCAGTGCCAAAGATAGATGCCGTAGGACCGCTCGCCGATCCAGCGCAGCGGCTGTGCGTCCAGCAGCGCACCGAACGGACCGGGCATCAGACAGGCGACGATCGCCGCCATGCTGAACACCGCCGACGCGACGAACGCCCACGGGTAGAGCCATGGATGGTTCTCGCTCACCTGCGAGAACAGGAACAGCGTGCCTGCGAGCCCCGCGACGCCGAGCAGCGTACCTGTGCGCCGCACGCCGTCCCCCTCATCGACCGCGGCGCGTGCCCACGCCGAGATGCCCGGCGCGGCCGCCGCCAACGCCGCGCCCGCCAGGAGACCCATCGCATGCGTGTCGGTGCCGAAATAGACGCGACCGATGTCCATCGACTCCGGGAAGCCGAGCCGGTCGGCGAGCACGCCCATCCAGACGGCCGACGCGGCGGCCAGCGCCACCGCGACGACGCCGAGCAGCCGCCGACCACCGCGCGAGGCGAGCGCGAGCACGATCAGCGGCCAGAGCAGGTAGAACTGCTCCTCGATGGCGAGCGACCAGAGGTGCTGCAGCATCGGCTGGCGACCGATGTACTCGAAGTAGGAGAGCTCTTGGAAGATGAAGTGCCAGTTGACGACGAACAACGCCGAGGCCAGCGCGTCGACGCGCAGCAACGGCAGCGCGTCCGGCGCGAGCACGACCGCGGCGAGCGCGGCGCCGGCGATCACCAGCAGCATCGCGGGCAGGATGCGGCGGGCGCGGCGCAGATAGAACCCGCGGAACGAGATGGTGCCGCTGCGCTCGAGCTCGGCCAGCAGCAGCCGCGTGATCAGGAAGCCCGAGATGACGAAGAACAGGTCGACGCCGAAGAACCCGCCCTGGGCGT
>DAIMYL010000095.1:2381-6798 GCA_036734505.1 Steroidobacteraceae bacterium
AGGAAGCCCGAGATGACGAAGAACAGGTCGACGCCGAAGAACCCGCCCTGGGCGTGGACCCAGTCGGCGTGGAACACCATGACGCCGAGCACGGCGAGCGCGCGCAGGCCGTCGATGCCGACGATGCGCGAGGTCTCGGAGGCCGGAGCGGGTCCCGGCTGGTCGGGGGTCGGTGTCGGCACGGACGGCATCCTACCCGAAACCGCGTAGAACCGGCTGCGACGACCCCGGCGACCCGGTCCGACGGGGCTCAACGGCGGGAGGTCACCGGCAACATCGCGACGGCGACGCACAGCAGGCCGCCGAGCGGGAACAACCACGGGAAGGCGACCAACGGACCGCCGTCCGTCAGACCGAGCCGCGCCGCGTTGTCGACCGCGAGCACGCCGAGCATCGAGGCCGCGACGCCGAGCGGGATGCTGTGGATGCGCTCGCGCGGCACGAACAAGGCCAACAGGAAGAGACCGAGCATCGGCCCGTAGGTATAGGCGGTCATCTGGAACGCGAGCGGCACCAACTGCTCACCGCGACCCGAAAGCAGCACCGCGAAGCCGCCGAGCACCACGCCCCAGCCGACGACGAACAGCCGGGACAGCCACAGCGCACGGGCGGGCGCGAGCGTGCCCGCGCGGTGACCGTCATGGAACATGGTGAGCGTGGTCTCGGCGAGCGCCGACAGCACCGGGCTCGCCATCGCCGCCGCGAACAGCGCCGCGACCATGAACCCTCGCAGGCCCTCGGGCAGTTCCGAGAGGATGAACGCCGGGAAGATGCGGTCGCCCTTCTCGGCGACCAGCCCGGCGAACGCGGGATCGAGCGGGTTGTGCTGGTAGTAGCCCCAGAGCGCCAGACCGACCGTCAGGAACAGCACCACCACCAGCTCGCCGGCGTTGCTCCACCACAGCGCGAGCCGCGCCTCGCGCACCGAACGGCAGCACAGCATGCGCTGCGTGTTGAGCTGGTCGGTGCCGTAGGCCGCGAGGTTCTGGAACGGCATCGCGAACACGCCCGCCCAGAAGGTGAACTGCAGGCGCGGATCGACGGTGAAGTCGAACACGCGCGTCTTGCCGGCCTCGGCGCCGGCCTCGAGCAGCGCGCCGAGACCGCCCGGATACACCTGCGTGACATACAGCACCGCGACCACGCCGCCCGCCACCAGCATCACGAACTGCAGGACATCGGTCCACACCACGGCGCGCACGCCGCCGAGCCAGGTGCTGACCGCCGCGACGCCCACCGACAGCGCGACGCACCATGCGAAGCCGAGACCGGTGAGCAGCTCGAGCACCAGCGCGACGGCGTAGACGCGCACGCCCTGCCCCAGCACGGCGCCGACGAAGAACAGGAGCGCCGAGACGCGTCCCACCACCGGACCCAGGCGGTCGCGGATGTAGTCGTAGGGGCTCGCGTACTGCTTCTCGTAGAGGCGCGGCATGATGAACATGCCGAGCACCCACTTCGAGATCACGCCGGCGAGCGCGAACTGCAGGTAGCGGTAATCGCCGCCCTGCGCGAACACCAGCGCCGGCACGCCGATGAAGGTCACGCCGCTGATCGCGGTCGAGACGATCGACGCCGCCACCGCGGGCCACGGCAGGCTGCGCGAACCCAAGAAATACTCATGGACGTCCGACTGCCTGCCCTGCAGACGGTGGCTGATGAGCGTGACCAGCAGGAAATAGCCCGCCACCACCGCCCAGTCGAGCGTGCTGAAGTATCCGGTCATGCCGGGCTCACGGCGCGCTCATGCCGAGGCCAGCGGCAGCGTGCGACCCGAGCCTTCGCCCGGGTAGATACGGCCGTTGGCGCCCGGATAGGCATAGCCGTTGATCAGCACGCGACGCGGCACCGACGAGGTGTTGGGCGTGCTGCCGTGGACCGCGTACGGCCCGAAGAAGATGACCGATCCGGCGGGGCCCGTGATGGTCTCGGCACGGCCCGCGTCGACCGCCTCGTCGCCGCCCGCCATCGGCGTGCCGTAGTCGTAGTGCGCATCGCGCAGCCGGCCTCGGTCGTCGAGCCGCACCGCCTCGCGCGGCACGAACTGCAGCGGCCCGTTGTCGGCGCGCATCTCGTCGACCGCGAGCAATGTCTGCACATAGGAGCCGCGGCCGTTGAGGTCCTGCCAGGTGCCGGGACCCTTGTCGCGGTGCTGCACATCCTGGTGCCAATCGAAGGACACGCCGTCCCCGGGCATCTTGAAGTGCGCTTGGCAGAGCAGCTGCTCGCAGCGCTCGCTGCCGAGCAGCTGCAGCGCCGGCCCCACGAGCCGCGGATCGGCGCCGATGTCGAGCAGCGCGGGCTCGGCGCCGCCCGCCCACACCACGCGCTGCACCACCACGCCGCCCGCGGACCCCTCGCCCGCCGGACCGTCGCCGCGCTCCGTCAGCACGAAACGCGCGCCGGCATGGTCCTGGGTGGTGCGCAGCCGCTGCGCGACGGCGTGCAGGCGCTCGAACGCGGCGCGGGCCGCAGCGAGCTCGTCAGCCCCGAACAATGCGGGCACGACCACCCAGCCGCGGCCGAAGAAGTCATCGACCTGGCCGGATGTCAGGCGCATCGCGGAAGGCGGCCGCGGCGCGCCCGAAGGCACGCCGCGGCGCGCCTCAGAAGCGGTACTCCGCCAGCAGCGTGAAGCTGCGGTTGCGCGGATCGGCGACACGCGGCTCCCAGGAGCTGCCCGCACCGGTGTTGCTGTCGTAGGTGATCGCGAACGGCGGATCCTTGTTGAGGAGGTTCTTGATGCCCGCCGTCACCGACAGCCCCTCGATGCCGCGCCAGGTCAGCGCGGCGTTGTAGGTGATGTAGGAGTCGACCTGACGGTCGACGCGCGGCGGCGAGACGATGCCCGCGGTCACGCCCGGCAGCTCCTGGTTGGTGTAGCCGGAGCGATAGATCTGCGACAGCGTCGCGCTCCAATCCCCCTTGCTGAAGGAGAAGTAGGCGTTGTGCTTCCAGTCGAGGCCGAGGTCGCCCGCGAAGGTGAAGGCGCCCACCTCGCTCGGACCGAACGGCAGGCTCGGCGCGATGCGCGAACGCTTCTCGAGGATCTTGCTGCCGTCGAGCCCGGCGCGCCAGTTGCCGCCCCAGGCCTCGCCCCGCAGCGCCATCGTCAGGTCGAGGCCCTGCGTCTTGGTCTCGCCGGCGTTGATCCAACGCTGGTCGATCGAGACGAGGTTGCCCGCGCCGTCGCGGGCGTAGCGGTCCTGGAAGGTCGAGTAGTTGGCGGCCAGCTGCTGCAGCGTCAGGATCTGCAGCGTGCCGGTGCGGTTGACGCGCCACCAGTCGACGGACATGGTGAAGTCGTCGAGCGGCTCGAACACCATGCCGAAGCTCAGCTGGTCGGCCTCTTCCGGACCGAGGTCCGGCTTGCCGCCGTTGATGATGTTCGGCTGCACCACCGCGCACTCGGGCTTGGTGGCATCGGGACGGCCGCCCGGGCACTTGCCCGGATCCGCGATGTCGCGCCCCGTGTAGGGCGCGGTCGAGGACGCGTTGTAGATCTGGTTGAAGGACGGCACACGGAAGCCCGTGCTGTAGGAGCCGCGCAGCATCACGGCATCGATCGGCCGCCACTTCAGCGTGATCTTCGGGTTCACGGTCGAGCCGAAGCCGTCGTACTGGTCGCGGCGCACGGCACCGGTCAGTTCCATGCCGGCGATGATGGGCACCATCACCTCCGCGTAGACGGCCTTGACATCGCGCTTGACGCCCGCGAGCGCGTTGCCGTCGTCGAACGGCGCCGCGATGATCACCGGACGCGCAGCAGCCGCGCGCTGGTCGCCGTTGAACTCGTACTCCTCGCGGCGCCAGTCGACGCCCACCGCGGCGAGCACATCGCCTGCCGGCAGCGCGAACACCGGGCCGGACATGGACGCGTCCACCTGGGTCACCGAGAACTTGCCGCCGTAGAGGATGACGCCCTCGGCCGAGGCGCCCTTGAGCAGGTCGAGCGCCGCCTGCGACTGGGTCTCGCCCGGACGCAGGAAGACGTTGATCACGCCGGTGTTCAGCGCGTCGATGATGCCGTTGGCGATGACAGTGCCTGAAGCGTCGCGCGTCGTGTTGCGGTAGTAGTAACCGGTGCCGAGCTGGGACTCGGACTCGCTGAAGGCGTGCGACACGCCGGCGCGGTAGGTCCAGCCCTCGAGCGGCAGCGGACCATCGGATCCGACGAAGGCGCGGAAGGTGTCGGTGGTGGTCTCGATCTCGCGGCGTCCGCACTCCATGCAGCGCCAGCGGTAACCCATCGGCAGGCCGCGACGGGCCTCGAGCGTCGGGAACACCGCGACCAGCTGGTTGAACACGCGGTCGTAGACCGCCGCGGACGCGCTGTTGCGCGGGAACGCGAAGTTCTGGGTGGTCGTGTTCGGCGAGAGCTGCAGGTTGGAGAAGCGCTTGGCCGAATCGGCCGTCG
>DAIMYL010000096.1:0-6786 GCA_036734505.1 Steroidobacteraceae bacterium
TCGGCCGTTGGTGGTGGTGGCGTCCCTCCTGACGGAGAGGGCGCGGGCGCCGCTGTTCGAATCCCAGACACGAGGATCAAGCCACCCGAACCCATCTCCGGAGAGTCTCCGGGATGGGTTTTTGCGTTATGAAGCCGCCATTCGACATCTCAGGCGATCTGGACACGCCCGTCTCGGCGTACCTGAAGCTGCGCGCGCTGCGCCCGGCCTTCCTGCTCGAGAGCGTGGAGGGCGGGGAGCGGGTCGGGCGCTACTCCTTCATCGGGTTCGGTGATGTCTCCTCCAGCCTGCGCCTCGACGCGGCCGGGCTCTGGGCGGGCGGTGAGCGGTCGCCCGTGCCCGCCGATCAGGCGGCGCTGCTCGCGCACTGGCGCGCGGCGCTCGCCCGTGCACCGCGGCCGACGGCGCCCGGTGCCGGGCCGGACTTCCCGCTCGCGGGCGGGCTCGTCGGCTATTCGTCCTACGACATCGTCCGCTATTTCGAGCGTCTGCCTTCGCGCGCGCCCGATCCTCTCGCCATGCCGGACATGCACTATGTCGCGCCGGCGTCGCTGCTGGTCTTCGACCACCTGACGCGCGGCATCGCGCTGCTGCACGCCGGCAGCGAAGCCGAGCGCTTGTCCCTGCGGCGCGAGGTGATCGCGGCGCTGCGCGGTGCGGTACCGGGGCCGCGCGCCCGCGGCGGGTCCTCGCCCGCCAGTGCCTCGATGTCGCGGGACGAGTTCCTCGCTGGCGTGGCGCGCACCAAGGACTACATCGCCGCGGGCGACGTCTACCAGCTCGTGCTGTCGGTGCGCTTCGGCGGCCGGCACGACATCGACCCCTTCGAGGCCTATCGCGCGCTGCGCCTCATCAACCCCTCGCCCTACATGTACTACTGCGAGCTCGACGACGTGACCGTGGTCGGTTCCTCGCCGGAGGCGCTGGTGAAGCTGCAGCAGGGCACGGCGCAGCTGCGCCCGATCGCGGGCACGCGCCCGCGCGCCGACGATGACGCCGAGGACCGGCGCCGCGAGCAGGAGCTTCTCGCCGATGCCAAAGAGAACGCGGAGCATGTGATGCTGGTCGATCTCGCGCGCAACGACCTCGGACGCGTCGCCGAGGCGGGCAGCGTGCATGTGGCGCCGTACCGCTCCATCGAGCGCTACAGCCATGTGATGCACATCGTCAGCGGCGTGCGCGGGCGTCTCGCGCCGGGCCGCGATGCCTTCGACCTCTTCGCGGCGGCGTTCCCGGCGGGCACGCTGGTCGGCGCGCCGAAGGTGCGCGCGATGGAGATCATCGACGAGCTCGAGCCGGTGCGCCGCGGGCTCTACGGCGGCACCGTCGGCTATTTCGGCGCGCAGGGCGACATGGACCAGGCGATCACCATCCGCACGCTCGTGTTCCGCGGCGACGAGTACAGCTATCAGGCGGGTGCGGGCATCGTCGCCGACAGCGTGCCGCAGAGCGAGTACGAAGAGGTGCTCGCCAAGAGCGGCTCGGCGGCGCGGGCGCTGCAGATGGCGGGAGAAGGGTCATGAGCGTCGGTGCAGCGACGGGTGTGGCGATGGGCGACGCGGGCCGCGGCGTGCGGCTGCTGCTCATCGACAACTACGACTCCTTCACCTACAACCTCGTGCAGGCCTTCCTGATGCAGGGCGCCGAGGTCGCGGTGCACCGCAACGATCAGTTGAGCGTCGAGCAGGCGGTTGCGCTCGCGCCCACCCATGTCTGCATCTCGCCGGGTCCGGGCACTCCCTACGACGCCGGCACCTCGATGGACATGATCCGCGCCTTCGCCGGCCGCGTGCCGGTGTTCGGCGTCTGTCTCGGCCACCAGTCGATCACCGAGGTGTTCGGCGGCAAGGTGGTGCGCGCGGGTCGTCTGATGCACGGCAAGACCTCGATGGTCACGCACGACGGGAAAGGGCTCTTCGCCGGGCTGCCCGATCCGTGTGAGGTCGGCCGGTATCATTCTTTGATCGCGCAGCCCGAGTCGCTGCCGCCGGACCTCATCGTCACCGCGCGCACCGCGGAGGGCGAGATCATGGGTCTGCGCCATCGCGATCTGATGGTCGAGGGCGTGCAGTTCCACCCCGAAAGCGTGCTCTCGCCCGAGGGGCCGGCGCTGATGGCGAATTTCCTGCGGCAGCGGGGAGGTCGGCGCGATGGCTGAACTGCCCGACCTGCGCCGCCTGCTCGAGCGCGTGCTCGAGCGCGGCGATCTCACCGAAGCCGAGTCCGCCGATACGCTGCGTGCGCTCACCGACCCCGCGTTCCCGCCGGCGCTCGCCGGTGCGCTGCTCGCGGCGCTGCGCAGCAAGGGCGTGGTCGCCGACGAGCTGCGCGGCTTCGCGCGGGCCATGCGCGACCTCGCGCGCCGGCCGACCGTCGATCCCGCGCTGCAGGCGCGCGCCATCGATGTCGTCGGCACGGGCGGTGATGCCTCGGGCAGCGTGAACATCTCCACCGGCACCGCGCTGCTCGTCGCCGCCTGCGGCCTGCCGGTCATCAAGCACGGCAATCGTTCCATCTCCAGCCGCTCGGGCAGCGCGGATGTGCTCGAGCAGCTGGGCCTGCCGCTGCCGCTCGACGAGGACCGCGCGGGCGCCTGCCTCGCCGCCACCGGCTTCACGTTCCTGTTCGCGCCGCACTACCACCCGGCGATGAAGGCGATCGGTCCCGTACGCCAGGCGCTCGGCGTGCGCACGTTGTTCAACGTGTTGGGGCCGCTCACCAACCCCGCCGCGCCGCCCTACATGCTGGTCGGTGCCTACAGCGAGCCGATGGCCGAGTTGATGGCCTCGGCGCTCGCCGGCCTGCCCGGTGTGCGTCGCGCCTTCGTGGTGCACGGCGCGGGCGGATGGGACGAACCCACGCCCATCGGGCCGTTCACGCTGTTCGACGTGCGGGGCGGTGCCGCGCAGGAGGGTGCTGCGCAGGGCGGCGCGGTGCGTCGCAGCGTCCGGTCGCCCGCTGACTACGGGCTCGCGCTGTGCAGCGCGCAGGACCTCGCCGGCGGTGATGCCGCCGCCAACGCCGCCGCGCTCCGTGCGGTGGTGGAGGGCCGTGACCGCGGACCGCACCGTGATGCGCTCTGCCTGGGCGCTGCGCTCGCGCTCGAGATCGCCGGTGTCGCGGACGGCCCGGCCGACGGCCTCGCGCGCGCGGCCACCGCCCTCGACGACGGTCGCGCCGCGGCGGTGCTGCAGGCGCTCGCAGCGTTCGGCGCCACGGCGCGCAGCGCATGAGCGCGGGCGATTTCCTCGCCGGCATGGCGGCGTCCAGCCGCGTCCGCGCCGAGGCGGCCCGCGCGGCGCTGCCGGAGACGGAACTGCGCGCGCGCCTCCGCGACCTGCCTTCTGCGCCGCGCCTGCGGCTCTCGCCCGGCGGGTTCGATCTCATCGCCGAGATGAAGCTGCGCTCACCCGCGGTCGGCGCGCTGCGCGACGCGCGCGACGAGGATGTCGCACGACGCGTGCTGTCCTATGCCGATGCGGGCGCCGCCGCGGTGTCGGTGCTCACCGAGCCCTCGCGCTTCGACGGCGAGCTCGTGCATCTCGCGCAGGCCGCCGCGGCGCTCGCGCCGCACGGCGTGCCCGCCATGCGCAAGGATTTCCTCGTCGACCCGTATCAGGTGCTCGAGGCCCGCGCCGCGGGTGCGGGCGGCGTGCTGCTGATCCTGCGCATGCTGCAGCGCGCCGCGCTCGAGGCGCGCTTGGACACCGCGCTGGAGCAGGGCCTGTTCGTGCTGCTCGAGGCCTTCGACGACGAGGACATCGCCCTCGCCGAGCGTCTGCTGGCGTCGCGGCGAACACGCGCGACGGGCGCTGACGCGGGCGAGTCGCTGCTGCTCGGCATCAACTGCCGCGACCTCGTGACGCTGCAGGTCGTGCCCGGTCGTCTCGAGGAGATGGTCGATCGGCTGCCCACTTGGGTCGCGCGGGTCGCCGAGAGCGGTGTCGCGACGCCGGAGGACGCCGCGCGGCTCGCCGTCCGCGGCTACGACCTCGCCTTGGTCGGCAGCGCGCTGATGACGGGCGGTGCGCCGCGCGAACTCGCCGGGGCGATGCTCGCCGCCGCGCGGGGCGCATTGGGCCATCGCGCGCGCCGCAGCGGGACCGTCGCGGGCGGCGCCACCGTGGGGGACGCCTGATGTTCGTGAAGGTCTGCGGGCTCACCAGCGCCGAAGGCGTGGCGGCCGCGCTCGAGGCGGGCGTCGATGCCGTCGGCTTCGTGTTCGCGCCCTCGGTGCGGCGCGTCACGCCCGCGGCGGCGGCGGCCCTCGCGGCACCGGCACGCGGCCGGGCGCTCTGCGTCGCGGTCACCTTGCATCCGGCGGCCGCGGAGGTGGAAGAGATCCTCGATGTGTTCGCCCCCGATCTGCTGCAGACCGATCTCGAGGACGCCGCAGGCCTGTCGTCCCGCGCCCGCATGCGGCTGCTGCCCGTGCTGCGAGAAGGCGGCGGATTGCCCGTGCCGCTGCCCGTCCGGGTACTCTATGAAGGTGCGGTGAGCGGCAGCGGGCGCACCGCCGATTGGACGCGTGCCCATGCGGTGGCGCGGCGCACCGAGGTGCTGCTCGCGGGCGGCCTGAACCCGGACAACGTCGCCGAGGCGATCCGCACGGTCCGTCCTTGGGGCGTCGATGTGTCGAGCGGCGTCGAGTCGGCGCCCGGCGTGAAGTCGCCGACGAAGATATCCGCTTTCCTGGCGGCCGCGCGCGCAGCGGCCGTCGAGCAAGCCTGGACCAAAGATCCCAAAGATGTCCTGAACACAGGTCTTCAACCATGAACGCCAACGTCAAGTTCACGCCGGCCGAGCAGCAGCGGTTGCTGGAAGCGGAGATCGGCGGCCGGTTCCCCGACGCGCGCGGCCGTTTCGGCCCCTACGGCGGGCGCTATGTCCCCGAGACGCTGATCCCCGCGCTCGAGCGGCTGGAGGCCGGCATGCGCGAGCACCTGCCTCGCGCGGACTTCCAGCGCGAGCTCGCCGACCAGCTCGAGTCCTGGGTCGGCCGTCCGACCGCGTTGTCGCACGCGCCGCGGCTCTCCGCCGCCTGGGGCGCGGACATCTGGTTCAAGCGCGAGGACCTCGCGCACACCGGCGCGCACAAGATCAACAACGCGCTCGGACAGGCGCTGCTCGCGAAGCGGCTCGGCGCGAAGCGCATCGTCGCGGAGACCGGCGCCGGCCAGCACGGCGTGGCGAGCGCTGCGGCCTGCGCCCGCCTCGGTCTGCCCTGCACGGTGTACATGGGCGCCATCGACATGGAGCGCCAGGCGCCGAACGTCGGGCGCATGCGCCTGATGGGCGCCGAGGTCGTGCCGGTGACGGGCGGCGACCAGACGCTGCGCGCCGCCATCGACGAGGCGCTGCGCGACTGGGTGTCCGACCCGGATGGCACGTTCTATCTGCTCGGCTCGGCGGTCGGACCGCACCCCTATCCGGTGCTGGTGCGCGAGCTGCAGGCCATCATCGGCCGCGAGGCGCGCGCGCAATACCTCAAGCGGCAGGGCCGCTTGCCGGATGCCGTGTTCGCCTGTGTGGGCGGCGGCTCCAACTCCATCGGCATGTTCCACGCCTTCGTGCCGGACCGTGATGTCGAGATCATCGGCATCGAAGCGGGCGGCCGCGGCAGCGGGCTCGGCCAGAACGCCGCGAGCCTCTCCTACGGCTGGCCCGGTGTGCTGCAGGGCTGCTACTCGCTGCTGCTGCAGGACGAGAACGGGCAGATCCACGAGACCGATTCCATCTCCGCAGGTCTCGATTATCCGGGCGTCGGACCCGAGCATGCGCTGCTGCTCGCCGCGGGCCGTGTGCAGTACGGCTCCGCCACCGACGACGAGGCGCTCGCGGCGCTGCAGGAATGCGCGCATCTCGAGGGCATCCTGCCCGCGCTCGAGACGGCGCACGCGCTGCACGGCGCCAAGCGTTGGGCGGAGCGCAACCCCGGCAAGCAGGCGCTGCTCTGCATGTCCGGCCGCGGCGACAAGGACATGCCCACGCTGCAGCGCACGCTGCTCGCACCGGCATCCGCAGCGACGGGTGACGCCGCCAAGACCCCGGGAGCCGCCTCGTGAAGCCGCACGATCGTCTCAGCGCCGCCATCCGTGACGCCGCCGCGCGCGGCGGGCCGGCCCTCGTCGCGTTCATGACGGCGGGCTTCCCGAGCGCGCCCAAGTTCCGCGAGCATCTGCTCGCCGTGGCCGCGGGCGCCGATGTGGTCGAGATCGGCGTGCCGTTCACCGACCCGATGGCCGACGGCATGACCATCCAACGCTCGAGCCAGGGCGCGCTGAAGCAGGGCGTCAGCCTGCGCTGGATCCTCGCCGAGCTCGGCGCCATGCAGCGCCCCGCGGCGCCCTTGGTGCTGATGAGCTATCTCAACCCGCTGCTGCAGTACGGCTACGAGAAGCTCGCGGCCGAGGCCGCTGCGGTCGGCGTCTGTGGCTTCATCGTCCCCGATCTGCCGTTCGACGAGGGCGACGACCTGCGCGCCGCGCTGCAGCAGGCCGGCGTCGCGCTGGTGCAGATGGTGACGCCCGTCACGACGCCCGCGCGCCTCGCGCAGGTCTGCGCGGCGAGCGAGGGCTTCGTCTACGCCGTCACCATGACCGGCACCACCGGCAAGAGCGTGGCGGTGCCCGACAGCGTGCTCGAGTACCTTGCGCGCGTGCGTGCGGCGTCGCCCGTACCGGTCTGCGCCGGCTTCGGCATCCGATCGGCCGAGCAGGTCGCGCGCCTGAGCGGCACCGTCGAAGGCGTGGTGGTCGGGTCGGCGTTGGTCGAGGTGCTGGAGCG
>DAIMYL010000097.1:0-2484 GCA_036734505.1 Steroidobacteraceae bacterium
AGGGCTGCAGCACGACGCAGCCCTGGTCGGACCAGTACTTCTGGAGGGCGAAGATCAGTTCTTGGAAGCTGAGGCGCATGGGGGTCGGCCGGGTAGGGGTCCACCCGATGGCGGACGACCTTGCATTTTACCATCCCGGGCTTTGGACCATACTGCCGCCATGGACACCTCATGGATGAGACTCGGGTCGCGCGCGGTGCTGGCATCGCTCGCGTTGTCGCTCACCGCCGCCCAGGCCGGCGAGATGGGGCACTACACCCCGGGATCCTGGTCGCCGCGCGACCTGCTGTCGGCGCCGCCCGGCATGCTGGCGGTCGCGCCCTACCTCACCTTCTATTCGGCCGACCGCGCCCGCACGGGGGATGGCACCGCGGTGGGCGGCAGCGGGCCGCTGACGGTGGGTGCGGACTCCTGGATGCTCACGCCCGTCATCGTCTACGCGCCGAAGCGCAAACTTTTGGGCGCCGACTGGACCATGGTGCTGGTGCCCTCCTACGGCGAGGCCGGCGCGAACGCGCGGCTGCGCGCCGCCGGCCAGAACATCACGCTGTTCGACAACGACCGCAAGGCCGTCGGCGACACCTACATCGTCCCGGCGACGCTCACCTGGAAGCGCAGCGAAAAGCTTTCTTTGTCCGCGCAGTACGCGGTGTGGGCGCCGACCGGCAGCTACGACGCGAAGCGCGCCGACAACGTCGGTCTCGGCTACTGGAGCCATGACCTGCGCGGCACGGTGTCGTACTTCCCGCTGGGCCATCCCGGCGTGCTGCTGTCGGCGTCGGTGGTGCACGAGGTCAACGGCCGCAAGAAAGGGTTCGACCTGCGGCCCGCGGCGCACACCACGCTGGAATTGGGCTATTCCAAAGCGGTTTCCGAGCGTTTCATGTTCGGCGTGCTGTTGAGCGGGCTGCGCGAGACGGGCAGCGCTTCGGGTTCCGATGTCGCCGAGGACGGCCGTGACCGCATCTACTCCGCGGGCGCCGAAGCGACCTGGTGGTTGGTGCCGGGCAAGCTCGGCACGACGGCGCGCATCAGCCGCGAGTTCGGTGCGCGCGACCGCTTCGAGGGCGGCGCGATCACCGTGGGCTTCAACTATCTGCCGTGAGTCCGTCGCCGGTGGTCGTCGCGCCGCTGCTGTCGCTTCTTGCGTCGAGCACGCGGCGGATGTCGGCGGCGACATCGAGGAACGCGGCGAGCGAAGTCTCGTTGGACTCCGCGAAGATCTCGATGATGTCCGGCGCCACATAGAGGCTGCGCCGCTCGTCGCGGTAGATCCATCCGCGGCGTAGCAGGGTCACGACCTTGCGGCGCACGGTCTCGCGGGGGAGGCCCGTCGAGCGGCTGATGGACAGCGCGTTGCAGCCGCTGACCATCGGATGGCGCAGCAGGCGGGTGCGCAGCACCATCTCCGCACCCGTACCCGGCTTGAACTTGGGGTCGAGGAAGAATCGCCGCACATTGTGCTGCGCGATCTCGCCGAGGACGATCGCCAGCGCGATGTCCCCCTTGAACATCTTGTGGACGCCGAGCAGGTGCGGGACGGTGAACTCCGCCAGCAAGAAGGCGAGATGTCCCCGGTTATCGGCCAGCCATTGGGGGTCCGCACGGCGCTTCATGAGCCCAGAATACCCATCATGGGTATAGGAGACCAGCGGTCATGGTTTGCGTGATTAGACTTAAGTCCCTAACGGGAGACCCTGATGTCTGCACGCTTCTCCTGTCGTCGTATCGTGCCGCTGCTCCTGTCCGCTGCCAGCCTTGGCAGCCCGGGCTCCGCGCGAGCGACCGAGACGGCTGAAGGGGGGGTCCGCGGCGTCAACCCCGCAGACAACCTCACCAAGTTCGAGGTGCAGCCGCGCCTCGGCGTCATCGACGACGCGGCGGGCATCTCCACCACGACGCTGACGCTCAAGTACGACCGGGCCATCCAGGGGCGTTTCGGGGTCAACATCGAACTGCCCCTCGCCCGGTTCGAGGGGGCCGGACTCTCGGCGAACGGCATCGGCGATGTGAACCTGCGCGGCCGGTACCAGACGAGTCTCGGTCCCACCATCGTCATCGTGGGTGCGGAGGCGGTGCTGCCCGCGGCCAGCGACGACCTGCTCGGCACCGGCAAGTGGCAGTTGAACCCGACGCTGGCGATGGTCTACCCGCTCGGCAAGACCACCTTCCTCGCCGGCGTGGTGAAGAGCATCAACTCGGTCGCCGGCGAGGACGACCGGCCTGACCTTCGGCAGGTGCAGTTGCGCACGCTGCTTGGCTACAGTTCACCGAAGGGCTGGTGGGTCCTCGCAGACCCGCAGTACTTCATCGACCGCCGTGAGGGCGATCGCGCCGAGTTCGTGTTCGAAGCCGAATACGGCCGCATGATCGCCCAGACGACCGGTATCTGGCTGCGCGCCGGCGGTCGCCTCGGCGGCAGCTGGGACCGCAGCGACTGGACCGTCGGCGGCGGCATCCGGTTCATCTCTTTCTGAACGGAGT
>DAIMYL010000097.1:2584-6769 GCA_036734505.1 Steroidobacteraceae bacterium
CGCAGCGACTGGACCGTCGGCGGCGGCATCCGGTTCATCTCTTTCTGAACGGAGTCTCGACACCATGACCAAGACAACCCTGCGACGGATCGCATCGAAGTTCGCGGCGCTGTCCGCGCTCGCCCTGCTAGGCACCCTCGCCGCGCCGGCCAGCGCACAGACGGCGACGAAGGCCCCGGCCAAGCGGCCGAACATCCTCGTCATCATGACGGACGATGTCGGCTACTGGAACGTCGGCGCCTACAGCCACGGCCTGATGGCCCCGACGCCGAACATCGACCGCATCGCACGCGAAGGCATGCTCTTCACGGACCACTACTCGCAGCCGACCTGCACGCCGGGCCGCGCGGCGTTCATCACGGGCCAGTTGCCGATCCGCACCGGTCTGACCACGGTGGGCATGGCGGGCTCGCCGATCGGTCTCAGCCAGAAGGACCCGACGCTCGCCACGGTGCTGAAGTCGCTCGGCTACCGCACCGGACAGTTCGGCAAGAACCATCTCGGCGACCGCAACGAGCACCTGCCGACGGTGAACGGCTTCGACGAGTTCTACGGCAACCTCTACCACCTCAACACCGAGGAAGAGCCGTTCCTCAAGGAGTGGCCGAAGGATCCGGGCTTCAACCAGCGCTACCGTCCGCGCGGCGTGCTCGACTGCGTCGCCACCGCGACCGAGACGCCGGGCGAGGATCCGCGCTTCGGCAAGTGGGGCAAGCAGCGCTGCCGCGACACCGGCGCGCTCGATCCGAAGCGCATGGAGACGGTCGACGACGAGTTCCTCGAGCGTACCAACGCCTTCATGGAGAGGTCGGTCAAGGCGGGCGAACCCTTCTTCGTCTGGCACAACCCGACCCGCATGCACATCTATACGCATCTGCGTCCCGAGCGTCGCGACCTGTCGGTGCCCTTCACCGGCTCCGGCGACGATGTCTACGGCGCCGGCATGATGGAGCTCGACATGCAGGTCGGTGCGCTGCTCGACAAGCTGCAGAAGCTCGGCATCGCCGACGACACCATCGTCATCTTCACCACCGACAACGGCGCGATGGCGCGCTGGTGGCCGGACGGCGGCACGACGCCGTTCCGCGGCGAGAAGGCGACCACCTGGGAAGGCGGCGTGCGCGTGCCCTTCCTCGTGCGTTGGCCCGCACGCATCCCGAAGGGCAAGGTCTCGAACGGCATCCAGGAGAACATGGATGTGTTCACCACGCTGGCCGCCGCCGCGGGTGCGCCGGACATCGCCGCGCAGCTGCGCAACAGCCACAAGGTGTACATCGACGGCGTGGACAACCTCGAGCATTGGACGGGCGATGCGCCGTCGAAGCGCAACATCGTCTACTACTACAACGAGAAGGAGCTAGCCGCGATCCGCATCGGACCGTGGAAGTCACATTTCCTGCAGCGCGAAGGCTTCTTCGACTACAACAAGCCGAGCGCGCTGATCTTCAACCTGCGCATGGACCCCATCGAGCGCCATGAGGGTTGGAAGTCCGAGGAGATCGCCATGCGGCTCGGCGTCGCCTGGGGCGGTCAGGTCCAGGATGCGCTCGCGGCGCACTTCCAGTCGCTGAAGGACTTCCCGGTGCGACAGGCCGGGGGCACGCTCAAGCCGCGGTGAAGCGGTGCAGGCTTCGCTGGGCGGCGTTCATCCTGGTGGCTCTGCCAGGGTGCGCCGCCTTGCCGCCGCCCGACCATTCCGCACCGCCGATCCCGGTGGCCGCCGTGGCTGATGCACCGATCGCCGTCGCGGTGCGCGCAGCGACGGACGCTCACCCGGGGCTGTCGGGCTTCTATACGCTCGGCAGCGGCCTCGATGCCTTCGCCGCCCGCATGGCGCTCATCGACGCGGCGGCCTCGACGCTCGATGTGCAGTACTACATCTGGCGCAACGACCTCACCGGTCGGTTGCTGATCGATGCGCTGCGCCGCGCCGCCGACCGCGGCGTGCGGGTGCGGCTGCTGCTCGACGACAACAACACGGGCGGGCTCGACCGTCTGCTCGCGGCGATGGACGCGCATCCGCGCGTCGAGGTGCGCCTCTTCAATCCCTTCCGCCAGCGCGGCTTCCGGCCGCTCGGCTACCTCACCGAGTTCCGGCGGCTCAACCGGCGCATGCACAACAAGTCCCTGACTGCCGACGGCGCCGTCACGGTGCTCGGCGGGCGCAACATCGGTGACGAGTACTTCGAGGCGCAGACGGAGGTCGGCTTCCTCGACCTCGATGTGCTCGCGGTCGGGTCGGTGGTGCCGGCGGTCGCCGATTCCTTCGAGGATTATTGGGGCAGCGGCTCCGCATATCCCGCTGCGGCCTTCGTGACGCCGGCCAGCGAGGCCGATCGTGAGCGGCTTGCGCGTCTCGGAGCCGAGATCGACCGGCTCCCGGCCGCTGCGCCGTATGTCGCGGCGGCCGCCGCTGCGCCGATGATGCGCGAGCTGCGTGCCGGACGGCTGCCGCTCGAATGGTCGAAGGCAGAGCTCGTGGTCGATGATCCGGCCAAGGCGCTGGGTCAGGCCGCTGAAGGCGATCTGATGCTCGGTCGGCTGGAGTCGGTGCTAGGCGATCCGCTGCAGCGCGAATTCGTCATCGTGTCGCCGTACTTCGTGCCGGGTCCGCGGGGCGCCGCGCTCCTCGAAGGCTATGCGCGCAAGGGGCTCAAGGTGCGCATCCTGACGAACGCCCTCGAGTCCACCGATGTCGCGGCGGTGCACTCCGGCTATGCGCGCTACCGCAAGCGGTTGCTGGCGGCCGGCGTGGAGCTCTACGAGCTGCGCCGCCGTGCCGGTGACCGCCGGCGCGACAAGGACGGGAAGGGCATGCCCGGCAGCTCGAACGCGAGCCTGCATGCCAAGACCTTCGCGCTCGACGGCGAGCGCATCTTCGTCGGTTCGTTCAACTTCGATCCGCGCTCGGCGCGGCTCAACACCGAGATGGGCGTGGTGATCGATTCGCCCGCGATGGCGCAGGCCCTGTCCTCCGCATTCGACGGCGTCATCCCCAGGTCGTCCTATCAGCCGGTGCTCGACGATCAGGGACGGCTGGTGTGGCTCGAGCGGATGCCGGATGGCAGCATCCGGCGCCATGACCGCGAACCGGGCGCCTCCGTCATGCAGCGGTTCTCCGTCGGGTTCCTGAAGCTGCTGCCGATCGAGAGCCTATTGTGACCATCGGACGGCTCGCAGCGGTGTTGCCGCTCGTGCTGCATCTCCTGCTGGCTGGCCCCGCGAGCGCGCAGACCGCTGCGCCGGACGAGCCCGGCCCTCGCACCGCGGTGGTCAAACCCACCGACCAGACCATCGACGAGGTGCTCGCGCTCGAGGCCGCGCAGCCGCTGCCGGGCGATGCGCTCGCCGAGCGCCTCGACGCCTGGCATGACGACTTCTATGCGGTGATGCAGCGCGGGTTCCAGTGGCTCGACCTCCGGTTCGTCGACGAGACCGCCGGGCCCGTGCCGATCCCTGCCTCGCCGTTCCGCATCGCGCTCGGTCTGCAGGGCATCGATCGTACCGATGGGTTGCAGTCCGACATCGACGCCGAGTTCGATGTGACGCTGCGGCTGCCCAACGCGGAACGCCGGCTGTCGTTGTTCCTCACCACCGAGGACCTCGCCGAGATCAGCGAGACCAGCGAATCCGGCAAGCGATCGGTGCGCGGCGGTGTGCGTTTCGAGGCGTTGCGGGCCTTCGACTTCGAGGTCGGCGCCAAGCTCGATGTGCCGCCGGTCGGCTATGCGGCGCTGCGTTGGAGCAAGCGTTGGCGCAGCGGGCGTTGGGATCTGCAGCCCTACGCCAAGCTGTTCGCCGAGACCGACGACGGGGTCGGCGCCTCCGCGGCGGTGATCGTCAACCACTGGCGCGGCCGCACACTGGCGCGGTCCGTATCGTCGGCGAAGTGGCTGCGCGAGCGCCGCGCCACCGAATGGGGACAGTCGCTGTCGCTCGCGCGCGTCGACGGATTGCTCGAGCCGGACCAGTATTCTGCGCGGCTGCGCGGCCAGGACCTCGCCGACGCCTGGGGTCTGCGTGTGCAGGCCGGAGGCTACGAGGCTTCCACCGTCGACTACTACGAACTCGGGCCGTTCTACAAACGCCCCGTGCACTCGGACTGGCTGTACATCTCCGTGCAGCCGGTGGTGCGTTGGGAGCGCCAGTACGGTTGGCGCGCCGATGCCGGCATCCGCATCGGCT
>DAIMYL010000098.1:0-6762 GCA_036734505.1 Steroidobacteraceae bacterium
CCGTCGACGCCGGCGCCGCGCATCAGCATCAGCAGCATCGTCTCGAGCTGGTCGTCCAGATGATGGGCGGTGAGCAGCGCCTCGCCGGGGCGCAGCGCTGCGGCGAACGCGGCACGGCGGGCGCTGCGCGCCTCCGCCTCGAGCGAAAGACCCTTGCCGCGCCGCACCTCGACCCGGACCACGGTCACCGGTACGCCGAGCGCGCGACCGAGACGGCGGCACCGTCGCGCCCAGGCGGCGGACGCCGGCTGCAGTCGATGGTCGATGTGCAGCGCGCGCAGCGGCAGCGCCCGCCAACGCGCCGACGACCGTCGCAAGGCGACCAAGGCCCCGAGCAGCGCGACCGAATCAGGACCGCCGCTCAACGCGACGCAGAGACGGGAGACAGGCGCCTCGCTCGACAGGACGCCGAGCCGCTCGCCGAGCGCGACGACGAGCGGATCGCGCCGGCTCAGCTCTTGTCCTCGCTGAACACGCCGAACCCGGCGATGCGCTCACGGCGCGCGGCGCGCAGACGCTCCGGCGGCAGGGCGCGCAGCTCCCCGAGGTGGCGCTGCAACGCGGCGCCGAGCGCCGCGCAGGTGGCCGCCACATCGCGGTGCGCGCCGCCGAGCGGTTCGGGGACGACCTCATCGACCAGACCGAGCTTCTGCAGCCGATCGGCGGTGAGCCCCATCGCCTCGGCGGCCGCCTCCTTCTTGTCGGCGCTCTTCCAGAGGATGGACGCGCAGCCCTCGGGCGAGATCACCGAGTAGGTGCTGTACTGCAGCATCAACAGACGGTCGCAGACGCCGATGGCGAGCGCTCCGCCCGAGCCGCCCTCGCCGATCACCGCGCTGACCACGGGCACGCGCAGCCGCGACATCTCGAACAGGTTGCGCGCGATGGCCTCGCTCTGCCCGCGCTCCTCGGAGTCGAGGCCGGGATAGGCGCCCGGCGTGTCGATGAAGGTGATGAGCGGCAGACCGAAACGCTCGGCGAGGCGCATCAGGCGCAGCGCCTTGCGGTAGCCCTCGGGCTTCGGCATGCCGTAGTTGCGCCGCACGCGCTCCTTGGTGTCGCGGCCCTTCTGGTGGCCGATGACGACGACAGCCTCGCCGCCGAGCCGCGCGAGACCGCCGACCAGCGCGGGGGCGTCCGCGAACATGCGGTCGCCGTGCAGCTCCTGGAAGTCGCTGAAGGTCTGCGAAAGGTAGTCGAGCGTGTAGGGCCGCTGCGGGTGTCGCGCGAGCTGGGTGATCTGCCAGGGCGAGAGGCCCGAGAAGATGCTCCGGGTCAGCTGGTCGCTCTTCGACTGCAGGCGGCGGATCTCGTCCTGCAGGTTGACGCCGGCGTCGGCGTTGACATGGCGCAGCTCGTCGATCTTCGCCTCCAGCTCGGCGATCGGCTGCTCGAAATCGAGGAAGTTGAGTCCCATGCGGTCAGACTACACCGTAGGACGAACCCGGGGTACCGCCCGGGGGGCCGTAGGCCACCCGCAGCCCCTCCGCGCCCACCAGCTGCTCGAGCGCCTCGAGCAGGGCCGGGCTCGCGCGCACGCGCCACTCCGGTCCGAGCTCGAGCGCAGCGCTCGCCTTCTCGCCCGCGTAGCGCACGCCGACGGCACAAGGCCCCGGGCGGTGCGGTGCGAGCACATCGGCCAGGCGCTGCAGCAGCAGCCCGTGGTCGGCGCCCGGCGCGCGCGGCCACAGCAGCACGATGCGCTGCGCCTGCTCCTCGCGGGCACGATCGAGATCGACGATGCGCTTCGCCGACATGCGCCAGGCATCGCCCACCTCGTCGAAGCGCAGCTGACCCTCGACCAGCACCATCGCGTCCTTCACGACGAGCTCGCGGTGGCGCTGCAGCACCTCGTCGAACAGCGTGACCTCGATGCGACCGGTGCGGTCGTCGAGCACCAGCGAGGTGCGGTTGCCCCGCTTGCGGACCTCGTGGATGTAGCCGGCGACGGCGGCGCTGCGGCCGCCGAAGAAACCGCGCTCCGCCGCGCCCTGCGCGGGCCGGTCGCTGACCAGGTCGGCGATGCGGCCGGTGACGAAGCGGCCGAGGTCGCGCTCGTAGCGGGTGATCGGATGGCCGGTGAGATACAGGCCGAGCGTCTCGCGCTCGCCGGCGAGCCGCACCGCCTCGCTCCACTCGGGCTGCTGGGGCGCGGCCGGCGCTGCGCCCGCCGCATCGTCGCCCCCGCCGCCGCCCGGCGCCGAGGCGAGACCGAAGAGGTCCACCTGCCCCGTCTCCGCGGCGCGCGTCGACTGCTCGCCGAGCTGCACCGCGGCGGGCAGGCGCGCCATCAGCGTGGCGCGGTTGACACCCAAAGAATCGAGGCTGCCCGAACGGATCAGCGCCTCGAACACGCGCCGGTTCACCTTGTCGAGGTCGAGGCGACGGCAGAGGTCCTCGAGGCTGCGGTAGGGTCCGCCCGCCTCGCGCTGCGCGACGATGGACTCGACCGCGCCCTCGCCCACGCCCTTGATCGCGCCGAGGCCGTAGCGCACGCGGCGCGGCCCCGCGACCACGAAGGCCCAGCCCGAGGCGTTGACATCGGGCGGCAGCACCTCGAGACCCATGCTGTCGCACTCGTCCTTCAGCGTGACGATCTTGTCGGTGTGCGCCATGTCGGCCGACAGCACCGCGGCCATGTAGGCCTCGGGATGGTGCGCCTTGAGCCAGGCCGTCTGGTAGGAGAGCAGCGCATAGGCGGCCGAGTGCGACTTGTTGAAGCCGTAGCCGGCGAACTTCTCCATCAGGTCGAAGATGTGCGCGGCCTGGGACTCCGGAACGCCCTGCGCCTTGGCGCCGTCGACGAAGATGCTGCGCTGCTTGGCCATCTCCTCGGGCTTCTTCTTGCCCATGGCGCGGCGCAGCAGGTCGGCGCCGCCGAGCGTGTAGCCGGCCAGCACCTGCGCGATCTGCATCACCTGTTCCTGGTAGAGGATCACGCCGTAGGTCGGCTTGAGCACCGGCTCCAGCCGGGGGTGCAGGTAGTCGATCGGGCCGTCGATGCGGCCGTGCTTGCGGGCGATGAAGTCGTCGACCATGCCCGACTGCAGCGGACCCGGCCGGAACAGCGCGACGAGGGCCACGATGTCCTCGAAGCAGTCGGGCTGCAGCCGGCGCACGAGGTCCTTCATGCCGCGCGATTCGAGCTGGAACACGGCGGTCGTCCGGCAGGACTTCAGCAGCGCGAAGGTCGCGGCGTCGTCCATCGGCAGTTCGGCCATGTCGAGCGGCGGTCCCTGCTCCCCCGCCGCGATGCGCGCTGCGTTGATGGTCCGCACCGCATGGTCGATCACGGTGAGCGTGCGCAGGCCGAGGAAATCGAACTTCACGAGGCCCGCGGCCTCGACATCGTCCTTGTCGAACTGCGTGACCACCGAACCGCCGCCCGCTTCGCAGTAGAGCGGCGCGAAGTCCTCGATGACCGACGGCGCGATCACCACGCCGCCGGCGTGCTTGCCGGCGTTGCGCGTCAGGCCCTCGAGCGAGCGTGCGAGGTCGATGAGGGCGCGCACCTCGTCGTCGGACTTGTAGAGCCGCTTGAGCTCGGGCTCCTTCTCGAGCGCCGAATCGAGGGTGATGTCGAGCTCGAACGGCACCAGCTTGGCGATGCGGTCGACCCAGGGGAACGGGTGGCCGAGCACGCGCCCGGTGTCGCGCACCACGGCCTTCGCCGCCATGGTGCCGTAGGTGATGATCTGCGAGACGCGCCGCCGGCCGTACTTGTCGGCGACATAGTCGATGACGCGGTCGCGGCCGTCCATGCAGAAGTCGATGTCGAAGTCCGGCATCGACACGCGCTCGGGGTTGAGGAAGCGCTCGAACAGCAGGTCGTACTGCAGCGGGTCGATGTCGGTGATGCCGAGCGAGTAGGCGACGAGCGAACCTGCGCCCGAACCGCGCCCCGGCCCCACCGGCACACCGTTGGCGCGCGCCCAGCGGATGAAGTCCGCGACGATGAGGAAGTAGCCCGAGAACCCCATCTGGCAGATCACCGCGAGCTCGCTGTCGAGCCGCGAACGGTAGGCCGCACGGTCGGCCTCCGCGAGCTGCGTCAGCCGCTCGAAGCGCGCCGCGAGACCGAGCGCCGCCTCCTTGCGCAGGAAGTCCTCGATGCTGATGCCGTCCGGCACCGGGAAGGCGGGCAGCCGCGACTCGCCGAGATGCAGCGCGAGGCTGCAACGGCGCGCGATCGCCACGCTGTTGGCCAGCGCCTCCGGCAGGTCGGCGAAGAGCGCCGCCATCTCGTCGGGCGTGCGCAGGTATTGCTGCTGCGTGTAGCGGCGGGAGCGACCGGGGTCGGCGAGCTGCACACCCTCGTGGATGCAGACCCGTGCCTCGTGGGCGTCGAAATCGTCGGGCGCGAGGAAGCGCACATCGTTGGTCGCGACCAGCGGCACCCGCTCGGCGGCGGCGAGCGCCACCGTGGCGGCGAGCAGCGCCTCCTCGCCCTCGCGGCCGACGCGCGAGACCTCGAGGTAGTAGCGGTCGCCGAAACGCTCGCGCCAGAACGCGAGGTGCCGCGCCGCATCGGCGGATCTGCCGAGCGCGAGCGCGCGGCCGACATCGCCGTCGGCGCCGCAGGACAGCGCGATCAGCCCGCCGAGCCCCTCTGCATCCAACCAGTCGCGCTCGATGAGCGGCAGGTCGCGCTGACGGCCGTCGATGTAGGCGCGGCTGACGAGCGCCGTCAGGTTGCGGTAGCCGCGATCGTCCATGCACAGCAGCGCGATACGGCTCGGCTGGGCGCGCTCGCCGCGTTCGGCCACCAACAGGTCGACGCCGATGATGGGCTTCACGCCGCGCGCCATGGCATCGCGGTAGAACTTCACCATCGCGAACAGGTTCACCTGATCGGTGATCGCCACCGCCGGCATGCCGGCCTCGGCCACCGCCTTCACCAGCTCCGGGATCCGCACCACGCTGTCGACCAGCGAGTATTCGGTGTGCAGCCGCAGGTGGACGAAGGGGGTCATGGCGCGAGCAATCTTACCGGGCCGAAACTCCTGCGGTGCACGGGTGAGATGCCTTGCACGCGCAAGGCCGCGAGGTGCGCCGCCGTGGGGTAACCCTTGTGGACCGCGAATCCATATCCAGGATGTCGCGTATCCAATTGTTCCATAAGGGTGTCGCGCACGGTCTTGGCGAGGATCGACGCGGCGCTGATGGCCGGACGGCTGGCATCGCCGCGCACCACCGTCTCGACGGTGGGCACGGGCGCGCCCTGCGCCCAGACGAGCCCCTCGAGCCGCGGCGGCCGGTTGCCGTCGATCTCCACATGATCGGGCGGCACCGCGAGGCCGGCGAGCGCGCGGCGCATGGCGAGCAGCGTCGCCTGCAGGATGTTGAGCGTGTCGATCTCGGCGGGGCTCGCGAGCGCCACAGACCAGGCGAGCGCCCGCCCGCGCACCTCGAGCGCGAGCCGCACCCGCACCTCGGGCGCGAGCGCCTTGGAGTCGGCGAGCCCCTCGATGGGCCGGGAAGGATCGAGGATCACCGCCGCCGCGACCACCGGCCCCGCGAGCGGACCGCGCCCGGCTTCATCGACCCCCGCGACCCTCATGAAGCTGCTCGCGGAGCGAGGACCTCCATCACCGCCTCCGCCGCGAGGTCCGCACCGCCGCACCGAAGCTGCTCGTGCACCGCGGTGAACGCGACCTTCGCGTCAGCCACGCGGTCCGGTTGCTCCAACCAGGCGAGCAGCGCCGCACCGAGCGCCTGCGGCGTCACCGCCTCCT
The DNA here is from genome assembly GCA_036734505.1 of Steroidobacteraceae bacterium. Classification (GTDB taxonomy): domain Bacteria; phylum Pseudomonadota; class Gammaproteobacteria; order Steroidobacterales; family Steroidobacteraceae; genus UBA964. The sequence goes on from DAIMYL010000098.1 coordinate 5,736, forward strand.
GGAAGAACTCGGGCACCACCTCACGCCCGGCGAGCAGGTTGGGCTGCGAGAAATGCTTCACCTTCACGAGACCTAGCCGCCGCAACAGGAAGGCCGTCAGCCCCGCGAGCCGATAGGCGACCACCATCGGCCGCTTCGAGAGCAGCGTCTCGAGCGTGGCCGTGCCCGAGGCGACGAGCACCACATCGGCCGCCGCCAAGGCCTCGCGGGCGCGGCCGTCGGTCACCTGCACCGGCAGGCCCGGCGCGCGCGCGCCCCACTCCGCCTCCAACCGCGCCCGCACCGCCGCGTCGACCATGGGCGCGACGAAGCGCACCTCGGGACGGTGCGAGGCGAGCCATGCGCAGGCGCCGGCGAACGGCGCGGCGAGCCGCGACACCTCGCCCTCGCGGCTGCCGGGCAGCACGGCGACCACGGTGTCGTGGTCCGCGAACCCGAGCGCTGCGCGCGCGGCTGCGCGGTCAGGGTCCATCGGGAACTGGTCGGCGAGCGGATGGCCGACGAAGCGCGCCGCGACGCCGTGGTGGGCATAGAAGGGCGGCTCGAACGGCAGCAGACAGAGGATGCGATCGCAGGCGGCGCCGATGCCCTTCACCCGCCCCTGCCGCCAGGCCCAGACCTGCGGGCTGACATACTGTACGGTGCGGATGCCCTGCGCCTTGAGCCGCGCGGCGAGCCCGAGGTTGAACTCCGGCGCGTCGATGCCGATGAACACGGCGGGCCGGGCGGCGACGATCTCCGCCGTCACGCGGCGGCGCAGACGCAGCAGGCGCGGCAGGTGCCGCACGATCTCCGCGAGCCCCATCAGCGCGAGTTCGCTCGCATCGGCGATCGGCTCGCAGCCGGCTGCGCGCATGCGCGGCCCCGCGACGCCGATGAAGCGCGCCTCGGGCAGGCGCGCCCGCAGGGCGGCGATGAGCGCGGCGCCGAGGTTGTCCCCCGAGGCCTCGCCTGCGACCAACGCGATGACCGGAGGGGTGCTCGCCATGTCCCGCGGGCGTCAGCGCACCAGGCTGCGCGTCGAGCG
>DAIMYL010000099.1:0-3955 GCA_036734505.1 Steroidobacteraceae bacterium
GTGACAGACCCCGAATCCAAACTCACCCCCCTGCGCAAGGGCCTGCTCGAGTTCCTCGTGCTCAAGATCGTGGGGCGCGACAGCGTCTACGTGCCCGACATCCTGCGACGCCTCGCGGATACCGAGTTCGCCACGCAGGAGGGCACCCTCTACCCGCTGCTCAGCAAACTGCGTCGCGAGGACCTCGTGCAGTACGAATGGCGCGAGTCGGACGCGGGGCCGCCCCGCAAGTACTACCGGCTCACGGCCGCGGGCGAGGCACAGCTCGCCGTGCTCGAAGATTACTGGACCCGACTCAACCACACCGTCGCGACCCTCGGCCGCTGACGACGACCACCCGGACCACACCCATGAAACGCGTCATCACCGCCAGCCTGAACCGCAATCCCTATCAGTTCGAAGAGGACGCCTACCTGCGCCTCGAGGCCTGGCTCGCCGAAGCGAGCGAGCGCCTAGCGGGCGACCCGGACCGCACCGAGATCCTCGCCGATCTCGAGCAGGCCATCGCCGACCAGTGCACGCAGCGCCTGCGGCCGCACCAGCAGGTGGTGACGCTCGAGGAACTGCAGCCGGCGCTGGACCAGGTCGGCCGCGTGGAGACGGCGGAGGCCGGTCCCGCGACGGCCACGCCCGATGCGGCGCCGGGCAGCGCCGCTGCGACGGCCGCGCCGCAGACCGTCACGCTGCAGCAGGTGACCCAAGGCGCGTGGATCAGCGGCGTCTGCCTCGGCCTCGCCCGCTACAGCGGGATCGACCCGACGCTCATCCGCGCGCTCGCCCTGGTGCTGCTGTTCATCACCGGCGGCGGCATGATCCTGCTCTACGCCGTGCTGATGCTGGTGGTGCCGTTCGCGCCGCTCGATCCGGCGCTGCCGCCGGCGGGGACGATCCCTGCCAAGTGCCGCGAAGCGGCGCTCTACCTGCGCGCGAAGTTCGCGACGCTCACCACGGGCTGAGGCCGCTCAGGACGGCCGCTCAGGCCGGCCGGTCGATGAAGTAGTAGGCCATGTCCTTGTGGCCGAACGCGGGATCGGCCGCGACCTCATGGCTGAACACGCCGCCGACGCGCGCGATCGCGGTGCGCGAGCGGAGGTTCTGCGTGCCGATGTGGAACCACACCCGGTCGCAGAAGCGGAACGAATGCGCGAGCAGCAGCCGCTTCATCTCGTGGTTGTAGGAACCGCCCCAGCAACGCCGCGCCAGGAACGTGTAGCCGATGGCGACCGAACGCTCCTGCGGCCGATGGTCGTAGAAGCGCGTCGAGCCGATGACCTCGCCGGTGGCCGCATCACGCACCACCAGCGCACCGCCGGACGCGAGTCCGCTGTCGAAGACCGGCCGGAAGACCTCGGGCTTGTAGCGGTCCCAGGAAGGGTGCTGCTCCCAGATGAGCGGATCCTTCGCGACCTCGTAGAGCGCGTCGTGGTCCCCCGCCTGCATCGGCGAGAGGTGCACGAGATCGCCGACCAGCGTCGGCTGCAGGAGTGCTGCGCTCATCGCGGGGTGAAGCGGAACATCATCCGGCGATGATAAACGCTGCTGAAGGATTCGTAACCCGAGTCGATGCCTACCAGCACCCAGGCCTCGCCGCGTTCGTCGGCGCGCACCGAGAGCGCGGCGGGCTCCGGCGAGGACAGGGTCTTTTCGCGCCACGGCGGATTGCTGCAATCCGTGCTTCCGTTGGCGATGTCGCCGAGCACGATGCCCTCCGGACCGCCCACGCTCTGGTTGCCGCGCTGCAGGTTGACACGGTAATCGGTGCCGTTGAACACCGTGAGGGGCTCCACCGCGGACACCGCGAACACCACCCACACGCTCTCCCCCGGCGCGCCGCCGACTCCGACGCAGCCCGTGGGTGCGGCGCTGAGGAACTCGACCCGCGCCGACACGGAGTAGGTCGTGGAAGCGACGAGACCGTTGATCTTCGTCTTGATGTAGAGGAACGCGTCGTCGCTGTTGTTCCGCCCGGCGACGTAGAAGCCGGACCCGGTGAAGCCCGTCGGCAGCGCGCGGATGTCGAACACCACGCCGGTGGGCGCGGTCTGCGGCGTGTAGTCGGCCTGACCGCTGAGCCAACCACCGTTGCCCTGCGCGAAGTCGAAGCTGCGCTCCACCGTCGGCGGCACGGGCGGCGTGGGCGACGGCGCGCTGTCCCCGCCGCCGCCGCAGGCGGCCACGGAGATGAGCACGGTCAGGAGCGTCACGCTGCGGAACATGGCGCGAGCTCGTCGCCGCTGGGACGGCGTCAGCCGACCAATGCGAGCAGCTGGTCCGCGACCAGCAGCAGGCTGAGCCCCACGATCACGAGCCAGGTGCCGAGCGTGCCGAAGTAGCGGCCGCGCGAATATCCGGCGGTGGAGCCGAGGCCTTGCGCATGCAGCAGTCGTGAGACGACGAGCGCGATGCCGAAGGCGTGGACCAGCCAATCGTATTCGGCCATCACATCGACCAGCGCGAGCAGCACCAACGCCAGCGGCGTGTACTCGATGAAGTTGGCGTGTACGCGGATGGCGCGCTGCAGGTCCGGGTCGCCGCCATCGCCGAGGCCGACCTTCGATCGCTGACGCTCGACGATCACCTTCCACGACAACCAGATGAAGAGCAGGCCGCAGAGGCCCGCGTAGAGTCCGGTACGCATCGCAGTCCCTCCCCCCGTGATATCGTCGGCGTGAATGTACATCCCGTCGATGTTCTCGGAAAGCGACGAGGCGCAGATCGCGGCTTTCGTCGCCGCGCATCCGTTCGCGACCGTGGCGAGCGTCGAGGACGGCCGACCGGTCGTCGACCATCTGCCGGTGATCTGTGCCGACCGCCTCGCGCCGGGCGGCACCCTGATCGCGCACACCTCGAAGAGCAACCCCACATGGCGGCTCGGCGAGCGCGGCGCGGAGGTCGTCGTGGCGTTCACGGGCGCGTCGGCCTACATCTCGCCGTCGTTCTATCCGAGCAAGCGCGAGACCCATCAGGTGGTGCCCACCTGGAACTACCGCGCGGTGCATGTGCGAGGCACGCTCGTCTGCACGCACGACCGCGACGCCAAGCTCCTGATGGTTGAGCGCCTGACGCGCCACCTGGAGACGCCGCGGCAGGAACCGTGGGCGGTGACGGACGCGCCCGCGGACTACATCGAGAAGATGCTGCAGGGCCTCGTCGGCCTGACGCTCACCATCAGCGAGGTCGTGGCCAAGACCAAGGCCAGCCAGAACCGCACGCCCGCCGACCAGCGCGGCGCGCTCGAGGGGCTGCGCGACGATCCCGCCACCGCGGAGGCGGCCGAACTCATCGCGCAGCGCCTGGGGCGCTGATCACTCCGTCAGCGTCACCGTCACATCGCCGACGCCGACCTTCGCCGCGATCGGCTCGCGGCCGCGGCCCTTGCCGTCGATGCTGCCGCCCACCATGTGGCGGTCCACCTTGCCGTCGACGCCCTTCACCGTGAGTCCGCCCACGCCGGTCGCGGCCTCGACGGCGCCCGCGTTGGCGCGCGCGGTACGGATCTCGGCGTTGCCGGTGCCCACACGCACGGTGATGGCACCGCTCGCGGAGTCGACCTTCGCGTCGCCGACACCGACATCGAGGGTGATCCGGCGGGCGGGCGCGCTGATCACACCCTCGCCGACGCCGAGCTTGACCTCGAACTCCGAGAACACCTTCTTCGGGATGCGGACGACCCAGTGCTCCTCGATGTTCGTCTCGTCGACACCGAGCCGCAGCTGATCGCCGCGGGTGGTCGCGGACATCTGGACCTTCGTCACATCGGGCAGCTTGCTCACGGGGTCGGAGTTGCGCTTCGCCTCCAGGGTGACCTTCGCCTCGATGGCGTTGCCCTCGCCCTGCTCGAGCCTTACTGAACCGACCCTCGCCTCGACGAGGATCGCGTTGATGCCCTCGGACGCGAGCATGCGGGTACGGGTGACCTTCTCGGCAGCCGGCGCGACGACCGGCAGCAGCGCCA
>DAIMYL010000099.1:4055-6713 GCA_036734505.1 Steroidobacteraceae bacterium
ATGCGGGTACGGGTGACCTTCTCGGCAGCCGGCGCGACGACCGGCAGCAGCGCCAACAGCACGGTCGCGAGGGTCATGTGGGACAGGCGGGTCATGGGGGCCTCCATATCACAGATTTGAACAAGTGATATGGTGAACTACAACACCAATTGTGTCAACGGTCTGGGCGCTCTCTGAGCGTCACGGCGCGGCACCCGCGCGCTGTTGCACCCCGTACGCGACCACGGCGACGACCAGACAGACGAGCGCGACGACATCGGCCGTCACCACCCGCGCGACCTGCGCGTTGTAGCCGCCCGTGGCCCAGGCCAGCCAAAGAAACGACAGGACGCTGACGAAGCCCGCGACCAGCGCCGCCGGTTGCCACGCGGGACGGAACGCCGCGACCACGAGGAAGGCGCCGAGCAGACCGAACAGCACCGCGCGATGGCGCATCAGGATCGCGAGGTCCGGGCCGTCGACGGCGATGCCGTACAGCGCCGCGAGCCGCGGACCGCCGAGCACGCCCGACAGCGGCAGCAGATGGATGACACCGACGATGACCAACATGGCGGAGATCAGATGACGCATGGCGTGGACCTCTGGTCGCTGGGGGAGTCGTGTCGCCGTCAGGGCGCAGGGTCCTTGAGGAACGGCTCCACGGTCCCCTTGCGGACGATCGACAACGGCCTGCCGCGACGATCGAGCGTCTTGCCGAGACTCGTGCGGATCCACCCCTCGGAGATGCAGTACTCCTCGACATTGGTGAACTCGACACCGTTCAAGCGGATGCCGACGCCACGCGCCAACAACGACTCGTCGTAGTGACGGCTGGAGGGATCGACGCTGAGACGATCGGGAAGGACGGGTTGCTGCGTTGTCTGGTTCATGGCGGATGGAGTGGCTGATGGAGATCGGACCCACGGTAGCAGTTCGGGAAACCGCCGTTCCACCCTCGAACCGGACCCACGCCCCGGATGTAAAAGATGTTTGACATGTCGCGCAGGCCGTGGCAGATTGTAAAACATCTTTTACATGCTTCGAGTGTCTGCCATGAGTCCACAAGAGAGCCGTGCCGCCGCCGAGATCGCGCTGTGGGGCGCGCTGCTGTTGTTCGTCTGGATGCGCCTGACCGACGGCACCGTCATCCTGGGCCAGAGTCTCGGCACCTTCATCGTCGAGCAACCGCCGGGACGCCTGCTGTGGACCTATGTCGCGGCCGGCGTGATCGCCGCCATCGGCCAACTCATCATCCGCGCGGTGGTCTTCCGCAAGGAGAAGGACGCGCCCGCGGACGAACGCGAGCGCTTCATCGAGCGCAAAGCCGACCAGGTGGCGTACTGGGCGGGTCTCGTCGCGATCCACCTCGTGATCGGCCATGTGCTGCTGTCCGAGCTTTTCAACCGATCGGCCGTCGTCGCCCTCGACTTCACCTCGCCGGCCGGCATCCTGCTCGCGCTGCTGACCGTGCTCCTCGTGCAGGAGATCGTGCGCGGTGCTGCCACCTTCGTGCTGCACCGCCGGACATGAGCCGCGAGGACGGCAAGGTCCACAACCGCATCCGCGAGCTGCGCCTCGAGCGCGGCTGGTCGCAGCAGGAGCTCGCCGATGCCGTCGGCGCGAGCCGGCAGACCATCAACGCGATCGAGCAGGAGAAGTACTCGCCGTCGCTGGAGCTCGCGTTCCGGCTGGCCCGCGCGTTCGGCAAGGAGTTCGAAGAAGTGTTCCGCTATGTCGGGGGCGAGGTCGACAAGAGATGACGGAAGTGCGCTGGAAGATCCGACCTTGGACAGCGGATGATGTCGAGGACCTCTATCGGCTGGTGCGCTCGTCGTTGCCGGAGCTCGGGGCTTGGCTCCCGTGGTGCCGCCCAGACTATTCGCATCGTGACACCGCCGACTGGATCGCACAGTGCCACGACGCATGGGCGACACGCAGCGAGTTCCCGATGGGCGTATTCGAGGCGAGCACGGGGGCGGTGTGCGGCGGTGTCGGCATCAACCGCATCGACCCCACGGCGCGCTGCGCCAATCTCGGCTACTGGACCGGCACGCCCTGGACCGGACGAGGTGTCGCACGCGCGGCGGCGACGCAAGCGGCCACCTTCGCCTTCGACGAGCTCGCGCTCTTGCGCCTCGAGATCCTCGTCCATCCGGACAACACCGCGAGCCGCCGTGTCGCCGAGGCCCTCGGCGCACGGTTCATGGGTGTCTTCCCCGAGCGGCTGACGCTGCACGACCGCGAGGCCGCGGCGGCGGTCTATCAGATCGAGCGCGAAGGATGGAGCGGGTGATGGGAATCGAACCCACGTTAGCAGCTTGGGAAGCTGCAGTTCTACCATTGAACTACACCCGCGACCGGGAGCCCGGACGACGCCGGGCCGATGCGTCGGTGGCATGATACGGGCGGCCGCGGCCGTGCGGCAACCGAGCCTCCCCATGCGCCGCCTGCTCTTCTGGTCGACCTTGCCGCTGCTCTTGCCGCAGGCCCTGTGGGTCCGGCGGCGCGCGCCGCGCGTCGCGGCGCCAGCGGGTGCGGAGGGCGGGCGGATCGAGCCGCCGGGCGACCCTGATCCCGCCCCGCCGCTGCGTCTCGTCGGCCTCGGCGACTCGATCATCGCCGGAGTCGGTGCGACGGTCGCCGCCGAGTGCCTCACCGCCCAGCTCGCGCGCGAGGTCG
>DAIMYL010000100.1:0-6686 GCA_036734505.1 Steroidobacteraceae bacterium
ACGACGTACACCTCGCGCATCCGCGTGCGGCCCTCGTCGACGAGTTCTTCGCGCACCGTGCCGCGGTCGACGGTCGCGAGCTCCACCTCCACGGCGCGCGGCCAGAACGCGACGGCCAAGGTGGCAACGAGCGCGATCGCGACCGCGCCCCACAGCAGCAGTCGGCGGCGGGCGGCGCGGGCGGTGGCGGAGGCGGCGGCGCTCATTCGCGTGATTTCAGCACGGACACGAGGTCCAGTCGATCCACATCGCGGCGCACCCACAGCGCGGCCGCGACGACGGCCGCCACCACGAACAGCACGGCGCGCGCGTAGGTGGGCGGATCGAAGACGAACGGGAAGCTGAAGATCTCGGTCTCGAACTCGGACATCAGCCACTGCGACAGCGCGAAGCCGAGCACCAGCCCGATCGGGATGGCGACGGCGAGCAGCAGCCCGAGCTCGCCGAGCAGCACCCACGACGCCTCGCTGCGGCGGAAGCCGAGCACCCGGAGCGTGGCGAGATCACGCTCCTGCTCGCCCAGCGTGACGCGGGCCGCGGAGAACGCGACGCCGGCCGCCATCACCAACGAGAACGACAGGAACATGAAGGCGAAGAACCCGGTCCCCTGGTCGAACAAGGTACGCAGCGACGCCTCGGCGTTGTCGGCGAAGGTGACGCCGACGATGGCCGGTATCCCCTTGAGGCGCGCCGCGAGGACATCGCGCGCCGCCGGATCGATCCTGAGATACGCCGAGTCGATGCGCTCGGGCTCGCGCAGCAGGCGCCCGAGAGCGCGCTGGTCCATGTACGCGGCGCCGCCGATGAAGGGCTTGATGAGGGCCACCACCCGCACCTCCGCCGCCACGCGCCGGCCGTCGGTGGCCTCGATGCGCACGATGTCGCCGACGCCGACCCCGAGCTTGCCGGCGAGCCCCTCTGCGAGCGTCACGCCGTCGGCGCGCGGCTGCACGGGCCGTTCGTCCTCGCCGATGATGCGGTTGAGCCATGCGCCCTCCGGAACGCCGATGAGCGCGTCGCGCTGCCGCCGCGGTCCTGCGGAGAGGATCACCTCGGCGGTGCGCAGCGGTTCGACGGCCTCGACGCCGGGCAATCGTGCGAGCTCGCGCAGCACGCGTTCGTGCTGGCGCTCGGCGAAGGTCACGCCGACATCCATGCGCTGCGCCAAGCCGAAGTTGATGCTGATGATGCGGTCCACCACGGCCGGGAAGTTGTCGGACAGGATGAGCAGCGCGAGCGCGAAGGCGATGCCGGCCACGGTGGTGGCGGAGCGCCGCGGGAAGCGCACGATACGCCGCACCAGCATGCGTGCCCGCGCATCGAGCCGGCGCGCGGCGCGCTCCACGCCCGCACCCAAACGACCGAAATGCGTCGGCGCAGGCGGCGACAGCGCCGTCGCAGGAGGCAGCGACACCGCGCGCCCGACCGCGACCGCTGCGCCGAGCACGGCCGCGAGCAGCGCGACCCCGAGCGCGCCGAGCCAGGTCGCCCAACCCGCCTCGAACTCCAGCACCGGCAGCCGGTACACCGCGCGGTAGATGTCCGCCATGTATCCGCCGACCCAGCCGCCCAGCACCAGCCCGAGCACCGCCGCCAGCGCGCAGAACACCAGCGCGAACTCGGCGTAGTGCAGCGCGATGGCGCCGTTGCGGTAGCCGAAGGCCTTCAGTAGTCCGATGTTCGAGCGCTCGGTGGCGACCAGGCGCGACAGCGTGACATTGATGAGGAACACCGCCACCAGCAGGAACACCGGCGGCAGCACGCTCGCCATGGTGCGCAGCTGCGACAGCTCGTCGGAGAGGTAGCGCGCCGAGAGCATCCGGTCGCGGCCGTAGACGCCGCGGCCGCCGTGCGGCGCGAGCAGCCGGTCGACATCGGCCGAGACGGCGCGCGCCGAGGCATCGGGTGCGAGCCGCAGCACCACATCGTTGAAGGCGCCGTCGAGGTCGAGGGCGCGACCGAGCGCCTCGCGACCCATCCACACCACGCCGAACCGCCGCGGCTCGGGCAGGATGTCGCCCGGCGCCACCGCGAACACGAACTCCGGGCTGCTCGCGATGCCCGCGATGCGCAGCACCCGCTTCTTGCCGCGCAGCAGCATGTCGAGCGGGTCGCCTGGACGCAGGCCGTGGACCTCGGCGAAGGCCTCGTTGACGAGCACTTCGTCGCGGCGCTGGGGATCGGGCCACGCGCCGGCGCGCAGCACGAGATCGTTGACCGTCGGCCGACGACCGACAGGCAGAGACACGAGCCGCGCGCTCACCGGCTCGACGACCTCGGGCAGGCTGATGAGACCGATGCCGGTCACCCGCGCCTCGACGGCGCCGACGCCGGGGACCGCGGCGAGCTCGCGCCCCACGCGGTCGGGGGCGCGCACCAGCGCGCTCGCGAGATCGGCCATGTGCGAGCTGGCGTAGTAACGGTCGCGCGCGCGCTCGAGCGAGCCGTACATGCCGGTCGACATCACGAAGAGCGCGATGCCGCTGCCGAGCACGAGGCCCACCGCGAGCGCCTGCAGCCACAGCCGTCGCAGGTCGCGCCACAGTTTCCGGTCGAGCGGCTTCACCAATGCAGTTCCGAGGGCGGCACCCGCGTCGGGTTGGCCTCGTCGCTGCGCACCCGGCCGTCGGCGAAGCGCACCACGCGGTCGCCGATGCGCGCGATGTCGGCGTTGTGGGTGATGAGCAGCGTCGTGGTGCCGAGCGTCTCGTTGATGCGCACCAGCGACTCGAGCACGCGCACGCCGGTCGCGACATCGAGCGCGCCCGTCGGCTCGTCGCACAGCAGCACGGTCGGCCGCTTGGCGATGGCGCGCGCGATCGCGACGCGCTGCTGCTCGCCGCCCGAGAGCTGCGCCGGGAAGTGCGTGAGCCGCTCGCCGAGCCCGACGAGGCGCAGCGCCTCGTCGGCGGGCATCGGGTCGTCGGCCACCTCGGTCACGAGCTCGACGTTCTCGCGCGCGGTGAGGCTCGCGATCAGGTTGTAGAACTGGAAAACGAAGCCGACATGGTGACGGCGGTAGTCGGTGAGCGCGGCATCGTCGGCCTCGCCGAGGTCGAGGTCGCCGAAACGCACCGAACCCGCCGTGGGGCGGTCGAGCCCGCCCAAGATGTTGAGCAGCGTGGACTTGCCGGAGCCGGAGGGCCCGAGCAGCACGAGCAGCTCGCCGGGGTCGATGTGCAGGTCGATGCCGCGCAGGGCGTGCACCGCAGCGGTCCCTTCACCATAGGTCCGCTCGAGCCCCCGCACCTCGAAGACGGGCGGGCGCGCGGGGGTCATCCGAGCCAGACCCGCGCGTTGCGGAACATGCGCATCCAGCCGGAATCCTCGCCCGCGGCGTCGGCGCCGTCGGGCCGCCACGACAGCTGCGCGTTGCGGAAAGCGCGCTCGGGATGGGGCATGGCGATGGTGACGCGCCCGTCGAGGTTGCTGAGCGCGGCGAGACCGTCCGGCGAACCGTTGGGGTTGGCAGGGTAGCGCGCGGCGATGACGCCCTTTCGTTCGACATAGCGCAGACCGACCGTACCTGAAGCCTCACAAGCCGCCCGCTGCGCCGCATCGCGGAACTCGGCGCGGCCCTCGCCGTGCGACACCACGATGGGCAGCACGGACCCTGCCATGCCGGCGAGCAGCACCGAGGACGACGGCAGCACCTCGACGAGCGACAGCCGCCCCTCGAACTGCTCGACGCGGTTGCGCACGAAGCGCGGCCAGTGCGCCGCACCCGGGATGATGGGGGCGAGCTGCGCCATCATCTGGCAGCCGTTGCAGACGCCGAGCGCGAAGGCGTCGCTGCGCGCGAAGTGCGCGGCGAACATCTCGCGCAGGCGCGGATTGAACAGGATGGACTTCGCCCAGCCCTCGCCGGCGCCGAGCACATCGCCGTAGGAGAAGCCGCCGCAGGCGACGAGACCGTGGAACCCCTCGAGCGTGGCGCGGCCGGCGATGAGGTCGGTCATGTGCAGGTCATGCGCCTCGAAGCCCGCGCGGTGGAACACCGCCGCCATCTCCGACTGGCTGTTGACGCCCTGCTCGCGCAGCACGGCGATGCGCGGCCGCACGCCGCGCGCGATGTAGGGCGCCGCGATGTCGTGCTGCGGATCGAAGGTGAGGTCGACCGTCAGCGGCGGCGCATCGAAGGCGGACGCGGCGTCCGCCTCCTCGCGCGCGCACTGCGGATCGTCGCGCAGGGCGCGCATGCGCGACGAGGTCTCGGACCACTCGCGCTTGAGCGCCGCCCAGGACTCGTCGATGCGTGTGCTGCCGGCGTTGAGGCGGATGCGGTCCGAGCCGACGAGCGGCCGCCCGATTACGGCGCTGCAGCGCTGCACGCCGTGCCCATCGAGCACGCCGAGCACATGCGGCGCGTCGGCGGCACGCACCTGCAGCACCACCCCCGGTTCCTCGGCGAAGAGCGCCGCGAGCCCGTCGCCCTGCGCCCCCATCAGGTTGACCTCGAGCCCGCAATGGCCGGCGAAGGCCATCTCGACGAGCGTCACCGCGAGGCCGCCGTCCGAACGGTCGTGATAGGCGAGCACCCTGCCCTCCTCGCGCAGCTGCGCGAGCGCAACGGCGAGGCCCTTCAGGAGCTGCGGTTCATCGAGGTCGGGGGGCGCGGCGTGCGGCGCGCCGCCGAGCAGACCATGGGTCTGCGCCAGCACCGATCCGCCGAGCCGGTCACGGCCGCGCGCGAGATCGATGAGCACGAGCACGGTGTCGCCCTGGTCGGTGCGCAGCTGCGGCGTCCAGCTGCGGCGCACATCGCCCACCGGCGCGAACGCCGAGACGATGAGCGACACGGGCGCGACCACCGACTTGGCGACGGCCGCATCGGCCGCAGCCTCACCACCTGCCGACGGCCCGCGCCAGGCGGTGCGCATGGACAAAGAATCCTTGCCGACGGGGATGGCGATGCCGAGCGCGGGACAGAGCTCCTCGCCGACCGCCTTGACCGCCGCGAAGAGCGCGGCGTCCTCGCCGGGCTCGCCGCAGGCCGCCATCCAGTTGGCCGAGAGGCGGATGTCGCCGAGCGCGCGGACATCGGCCGCGAGGAGGTTGGTGACCGCCTCGGCGACCGCGAGCCGCGCAGCCGCGGGCGAGTCGAGCAGCGCCACGGGCGTGCGCTCGCCCATCGCCATGGCCTCGCCGGCGTGGCCGAAGTAGTCGGCGGTGGTGACGCCGCAGTCCGCGACCGGCACCTGCCAGGGACCGACCATCTGGTCGCGCGAGATCATGCCGCCGACGGTGCGGTCGCCGATGCTGATGAGGAAGGTCTTGTCGGCGACCGCCGGGAAACGCAGCACCCGGCGCAGCGCCTCGCGCGCATCGAGACCGGCGGTATCGAAACCCTGCGTCGCCGGCGCGAGCCGCCGCACATCGCGCGTCATGCGCGGCGCCTTGCCGAGCAGCACCTCGATGGGCATGTCGACCGGCGTGTCGCCGAGCTGCGCATCGCGCACCAGCAGACGGCCGTCGTCCGTGAGCGTGCCGATGACCGCGAACGGGCAACGCTCGCGCGCACAGAGCGCCGCGAAGCCGTCGATGGCCGGGGCGGCCACGACGAGCACATAGCGCTCCTGCGACTCGTTGCACCAGAGCTCCATCGGCGACATGCCGGGCTCGTCGTTCAGGATGGCGCGCAGGTCGATGACGGCGCCACGACCGCTGTGCGCCACGGCCTCGGGCACCGCGTTGGACAGCCCGCCCGCGCCGACATCGTGGATGAGCAGGATGGGGTTCGCCTCGCCCTGCGCCCAGCAGCGGTCGATGACCTCCTGCGCACGGCGCTGCATCTCGGGGTTGCCGCGCTGCACCGAAGCGAAATCGAGGTCCGCGGACGAGGTGCCCGCGCCGACCGAAGACGCCGCGCCGCCGCCGAGGCCGATCAACATGGACGGCCCGCCCAGCACGACGACCTTGGCGCCCGGCGGACAGTCGCGCTTCTCGACATGGTCGCGGCGCACGTTGCCCATGCCGCCCGCGATCATGATGGGCTTGTGGTAGCCGCGCGCGCGGCCCGGTGGATCGCCGGGCGCGTGGACCTCGAGCGTGCGGAAGTAGCCGCAGATCGAGGGACGGCCGAACTCGTTGTTGAAGGCGGCCGCGCCGATCGGCCCCTCGAGCATGATGTCGAGCGCCGAGGCGATGCGGTCCGGCTTGCCGAGATCGGCGACGCCGGGCGCGGTCTCCCAGGGCTGCGGGAAGTCGGGGATGCGCAGATGCGAGACCGAGAAACCGACCAGCCCCGCCTTGGGCTTGGCGCCGATGCCGGTCGCGCCCTCGTCGCGGATCTCGCCGCCGGAGCCGGTGGAGGCGCCCGGGAAGGGCGAGATGGCGGTCGGGTGGTTGTGCGTCTCCACCTTCATGAGGATGTCGATCGGCTCGGCGGGCGCGCCGTACACGCCGGTCGCAGGGTCGGGGAACCAGCGCTGACCCGCGCTGCCCTCGATGACGGCCGCGTTGTCGCGATAGGCGCTCAGCACGCCCTGCGGCGCGCGCGCGTGGGTGTTGCGGATCATCGCGAACAGCGACTTCGGCTGGCGCTCGCCGTCGATGATCCAGTCGGCGTTGAAGATCTTGTGGCGGCAGTGCTCGGAGTTCGCCTGCGCGAACATCATGAGCTCGACATCGCTCGGGTCGCGGCCGAGCGCGCGGAACGCGGCCAGCAGGTAGTCGATCTCGTCGGC
>DAIMYL010000101.1:0-6680 GCA_036734505.1 Steroidobacteraceae bacterium
GGAGGTGATCGCGCTCAAGGGCCGGGCGGAGGACCACCTGCGCGCGAGCGGGCTCCGCTACACGATCATCCGGCCCGGCGGGCTCGGCGATGTGAAGGCCACCGGCACGGCGGTCCTCGCGGACGATCCGAAGGCCTTCAGCTACATCGCACGCGGCGACCTCGCGGAGCTGGTCGTGCAGGCGCTCGGCGATCCTTCGACCGCCGGCAAGACCTACAACGCCTACGATCCGTCGCGCCGCACCATGTGGAAGATGTTCAACGACTGAGCGCGGCGACCCCACCGCGCATCGCCGTCACGCCCGTCTGCACATCGACGGGCGGAGCGATCCGCTCTACTCGGCCGTGAGCTTGACCGTCTCCTCGCTCCAGGCCACCGCGTCGAGATAGGCGGCACGCACCTTGGCCAGGTCGTCGTAGCCTGCGGCGGACACCGCATCCCAATCGCCGCGCTCCCAGGCCTCGATCGCCGACAGCGCACGACCCGCGGGCCCGGCGCGCTCGAGCACGGCCGCCCGCACGGCCGGCGCAAGCGAAAGACCGGACAAGGATTCCTCGCGCGACATCCCGAGCAGCGCATCGAGATGCGACAGCAGGCCGGTCATGAAGAAGGTGCCCGCATCGGCACCGACCGCCGGGTCGTAGATGAGCTCCGCCATCCGCGCGCGGATCAGCGTGTTGGTGAGCAGCCAGGTGGGACGGTCGCGGAACGACGCCAACGACAGGATCGCGCAGAGCTTGAGCAGGTTGTCACGGCCGAGGAGGTTGACGCCGTGGCGGATGGAGGACACCGGCGACGGGAACGAGTAGTAGGCGGAGTTCAGCGTGCGCAGCACGCGGTGCACGAGCGCGACATCGCGCGACACCAGCTTCTCGACCGCCTCCGTCGAGTAATCGGGGGCCTGCAAGGCGGCGAGCACCTGCAGCGTGGCGGGCTGGAAACCCTCGGCACGCTGACCCTGGAAGGTCTCGGGCCGCTGCAGGAAGAAGCCTTGGAACCCCGAGAACCCCATCGCCTTGCAGCGCACGAACTGCTCACGGGTCTCCACCTTCTCGGCGATCAGCCGGATGTTGCGTGCGCGTATCTCGCCGACCATGTCGGCGAGCGTCTCGGGCGGCTGCGCCAGGATGTCGACCTTGACGCTGTCGACATGGGGCAGCAGCCGCGGATCGCCCTGCCCGGGCGCCCAAGCGAAGTCGTCGAGCGCGACGCGGAACCCGTGCGACCGGTAGGACTTGATGCCGGCGACCACCGCCTCGTCGGCCTCGACATCCTCGAGCACCTCCAGCACCACGCGGTCCGGCGGCAGCGGGATGTCGATGGGCTTACGGATCAGTTCGCCCGGCAGGTTGATGTGGATGTCCGCCTTGCCGGCGAGGTGGTCGAGACCGAAATCGCTGACCGCTGCGAGGATGACGCGCGCGGTGGCCGCGGCGCCGGAGGTATCGGCGCCGTCCCCCGTACCCGGACGGTAGAGGAGCTCGTACGCCTGGACCCGGGAGATCTGGTCGAAGATGGGCTGCCGCGCCACGCGCACGCCATGCCGTGCATCGTCCGCGAACACCGCCGCGGCCCGGCGCTTCTCTCCTCGTCTCATGACTCCTCCGTGGTATCCCGGCAGTATCGGCAGACCGTCACCCGCCTTCAATCCCCTTATGTCGATTCCGCGGAACAGTTCCGCTCGGTCTTGACATGGCCACGCTCCGGACATCCGTGACGCCGGTGACCGGCCTCGCGTCGATGCGCCCGTAGGATGGCTCCACGCATCGGAGGACCCACATGACCAGCACCTCAGCACCCTCTGCATCGACGCTCGCGTTCCTCGGCCGCGAGCACGGCCACTTCATCGGCGGACGATGGGTCACGCCCGCCTCGAGCGGGACCATCGATGTGCACGACCCGGCCACCGGGGAACGCATCTCGCGGGTCGCCGCCGGTGGTGCCGCCGATGTCGACGCGGCGGTGCGCGCCGCGCGCGCGGCGTTCGAGGGTCCATGGTCGCGTTTCACGGCCGCGCAGCGCAGCGCCGTGCTCTGGAAGGTGGCCGATCTCGTACAGCAGGACTTCCAGCGCCTCTGCGAGCTCGAGGTGCTCGACAGCGGGCTGCCGATGCCGCTCGCGCAATATGTTTGCGGCATGGTGGTCCCGGAGTTCTTCCGCTACTACGCCGGCTGG
Source organism: Steroidobacteraceae bacterium (assembly GCA_036734505.1). Lineage (GTDB taxonomy): Bacteria > Pseudomonadota > Gammaproteobacteria > Steroidobacterales > Steroidobacteraceae > UBA964. The sequence continues at coordinate 2,176 of DAIMYL010000101.1, forward strand.
CCGACCAAGATCGAGGGCGCGACCATCCCCGCAGCGCCGCAGGGCAAGCTGCCGGGTGAGGCGATATCGTTCACGCTGCGCGAGCCGATCGGCGTGGTCGGCGCGATCACGCCCTGGAACTCGCCGCTGCCGATGGTGATGCTCAAGGTGGCCCCCGCCCTCGCCACCGGCTGCACATTGGTGCTGAAGCCCGCCGAGCTCGCGCCGCTGACCGCGATGCGCCTCGCCGAGATCTGCCAGGAGGCGGGCGTGCCCGACGGCGTCATCAACCTCGTCAACGGCACGGGCGAGAGCGCGGGCGCCGCGCTCGCAGCGCATCCCGGCGTCGACAAGATCGCCTTCACCGGTTCGACCGAGGTGGGCCGCATGATCGTGCGCGCCGCGGCGGCGGACCTCAAGAAGGTGACCCTCGAGCTCGGCGGCAAGTCGCCGGTCGTGGTGTTCGACGACGCCGACCTCGAACAGGCGATCCCCGGCGCCGCGCGCGCCTGCTTCTTCCTGCAGGGCCAGAACTGCATGGCGGGCACCCGGCTCTTCGTGCACGAGAAGGTGCACGACCGCATGGTCGAGGGCATCGCCGCGATCGCGCGCGCGATGAAGCTCGGTCCCGGCATGGACCCCTCCTCCGAGTTCGGGCCGCTGATCTCCGCGCAGCAACGCGAGCGCGTCGCGGGCTTCGTCGCCGCCGGACGACGCGAGGGCGCCGAGGTCGTCTGCGGCGGCGCGGCGCCGTCGCGGCCCGGTTACTTCTTCGAGCCGACGGTGCTCACGCGCACCCGCGACGACATGACGCCGGTGCGCGAAGAGATCTTCGGACCGGTGCTCTGCGTGCAGTCCTTCGGCGATGACGACCTCGCGCAGGTGGCGCGCGCGGCCAACTCGACCATCTACGGCCTGTCGGGCAGCGTCTGGACGCGCGACCTCGGCCGCGCGATGCAGATGGTGCGGCGCATCGATGCCGGCCAGGTGAGCGTGAACATGCACGCCGCCATCGATCCGGCGATGCCCTTCGGCGGCAACAAGCAATCCGGTTGGGGCCGCGAGTTCGGCAAGGAGGGTCTCGAGCCCTACCTCAAGACCAAGGGCGTCTCGATGACATGGTAGATTCGAGGCCCGGGATCCCGCACGACCGACAGGAGGCGACGATGTTGCACACCACCCGTACAGCCCTCACCCTCGCGAGCGCGCTGCTGCTCATCACGAGCGCCGCCGCGCAGAACCGCGCCGGCGCCGCCGCCAAGATCTCGGTCGGCACGGTGGAGCGCGCGGAACGGGTACGCCTCGACTCGGATGCCGGCAACGGCGTGCTGGTCGGCGGCACGCTCGGACTGCTGTCCGCGTCCGGCAAGTCGGGCGGCAAGAAGGCCCGCAACGCCATCATCGGCGCCACGGGCGGCGCCATGATCGCCGGAGCGGCCCAAGGCAGCCGCGAGGGCATGGCCTACACCATCACCACCGGGCCCGGCACGCGGATCAAGGTCATCAGCGACCAGACCGGCATCCTGGTCGGCGATTGCGTCGCCGTCGAGGAGGCCGGTGCGACCAACAATGTCCGCCGCATCGCGCGCGAGGCCTGCGACCGCGCCTCGCAGCAGGCGGTGGCGCAGCTGCAGCCGGAGTTCCAGCGCGAAGCGACCGAGTGCGTCGCCGCCAAGGACCAGCTGGTGAACGCCGCCACACCGCAGGCCGTCGACATCGCGACCCGCAAGGTGAAGATCCTCTGCAACCAGTGACGCGGCGCGCGACCGCTTCAGGGAGGGGCCGCGCACTCCGCCGAGGCCGCCGCTTCGGCGGCGCCTGACACGGCCAAGAGGCGGCGGTACTCGGGGTTCGCGGTCAAGAGCTGCCGCGCGGCGCAGCGCAGTTCATCGACATCACGCGACGAGACGTCGAAGGCCGTCGGTAGCCGGGTCAGCCTGCCGTAACGCGGGTCTTCGCGCAGCTCGTCGAGGTCCACCTCGATGACATGCAACCGCTCCGCGCTCCCTCGACCGTCCATCCAGCGACGCAGCGTCTCGCGCAGCAGCGCCTTGGTCTCGACGGTGTAGCGGTCGACCGGCACGGTGCCCAGCAGACGCAGCATCTCGAAGGCATCCGGCGGTCGGCGCGAACCGCCGATGCGGCCGGCCTGCCAGTCCGAGGCGTTGACCGCGATGAACACCAGCGGCTGACCATGGGACATCCTCATGGGATCGGGCCGAGCGGGATCGTCACGGTCGGCGAGCGCATCCATCGCCGCCCGCACGCCGAGGTTGTCGCTGAGCGCGCCGTCCACCAGGTGCAGCCAACCGTAGCGGCCCGCGTCCGCATAGGTCTGCATCGCGGTCGCCTGCAGATGGCGCCGCGGATCGGCATGCGCCGCGGCAGCGGCCCCGACCCATCGCGGCATGCGGTACGCGCAGCCGCCGGCCCGGTTCAACAGCGTGATCGGCGTGAGCAACGCCGGCACCGAAGACGATGCCGCGACCGCGCGCGCGATGGGGTAGCTGTCCAGGTCGCCGCAGAGCAGATCGAAGCTGTCCTGCGTGAACTCGAAACGCGCCGCGACCCCGATGTCGGTGGCGTTGAGGATCAGGAACGGCCGCTGCCCGGAACGGTCGAGATCCCCGAACTTCGCCCGCCGGAACAGCTTACGGTCGAGGTAGTCCGCATAGACATCGCCGCGCGAGTACTCGCTGGATGCCAGACGCGCCCAGTTACGGGGGTCGAGGAGCACCGCGCGCTGCAGTCCGCCCGAGACATCGCGCATGAGGAACCGCCGCCGGAAATCCTTGAACACCCGGTCGCCGTGCAGCGTCCAGTAGGCCGCCGTCACCGCGCCGCCCGACACCGCGGATACTAGGTCCACCTCGTCGAGCAGACGACGCGGCGCGCCGCCGTCGGCGGGCGGGATCCGGTCGGCGGCGAGCTGTTCCAGCACACCGAAGGCGAGCGCCGAGGCGCGCATCCCACCGCCCGAGAAGCTCACCACCACCCGCAGGTCATCGGGCGCACGGCGCGGCAGCACGGCGGAGGCGCGGTAACCGTCCTCCCCCGCCGCGCCGGTGATCGGCCCGCCGAGGAACGCGCGCGGTGAAGAGCAGCCCGCCAGCAACGCCAGCGCGGCGACCACCGGCGCGACGGCGGCGGGCGTACGCATGCGCTGCGCGTCAGCGCGGCTGCGCGGAGGTTGTGCGGCGGACATTGCGGGACAGGTAGTCGGCGAGGCCGTCGATCTCGGCGGCCGAGAGCGCAGCGAAACGCCGGCCGTGCGAGGTCTGCAGACCCGGTCGGCGTCCCTCGACGGCGTCCTGCACCTGTCGCCGCAGATAACCATGATGCTGGCCGGCGAGCCGCGGGATGCCGCGCACCGCATCGCCCTGGCCGGTGGCGCCATGACACGATGAGCAATCCATCACGAACACGCGGGCGCCCGCAGTGAGCGACCCGCCGGTGCCGGTCGCGGCGGGCAGCGAAGGATCGAGGTGAGAGATGAACGACGCGAGCGCAGCGAGATCGTCCGGCCGCTCGACCATCCGCAGCCGGGCGACATGCTCCATGCGGGGGTCCCAACGCGAACCGCCGCGGTAGTCGGCGAGCTGCGCCATCAGCACCTTCTCGTGCTGCGCCGCGAGCACCGGCGCTGGACCGTCGGGCTGTCCCATGCCGGCGGCCCCGTGGCAGGCCGAACAGGTGGCATAGAGGCTCTCGCCGCGCGAGGGACCGTCCGCCCAGACCGGACCGGCCCGGACGGCGAGCAGCGCGAGCGCAAGGAGACAGGATCCACGGACCGTCAGGCGGGACATGCGCTCTATCATAGGTCGGCTGCGGTGCCGGCGCGCATGCGGGTTTTCCACCATCGGCCCCGGCGGTGGACGGAACCTGCGGCCTGGACGGCGGTCGATATGGCATCCTGACGCCGTGTCCTGCAGCCGACGCCCGAAGGTGGAATCCATGCTGAACATCCGACCCGCTCCCGTGAGCCGCATCCTCGTCCTCACCGCGATGACCGTGCTCGTCACGGCCACCGGCAGCGCCTCCGCCCAAGGCGCCGATGGCGCACGCGAACTGCGCGCGGCATGGCCGGGCACCACGCTCAATGTGGTGGTCGACGAGGGGGCGGCCGAGCCGCGCAGCATCGGCAGCTATGCGGTGCGTCTGTACGACGGTCGTCGCGGTGCGGCACCGCATGACGCGTACGCCACCGGCATCGTGCGGCCGCGCGACGGGTCGCTGACCAAGGTCGACTTCGCGGACCTCGACGGCGACGGCGCAGCCGAGCTGGTCGTGGTCACGCAGTCCGCGGGGTCAGGCGGCTATCTCGCCGCTGATGCCTTCCGGCTGCGGTACGGCGTGCTGTCGCGTGTGGCCGGTGTCGAGGGTCTCGCGCCGTCGGCCGATGTGGTGTCGGCGCTGCGCAAGGCGGCGGTGCGCTGACCATCGCGCCGCCTCGGCGGCGCGCGCCGGACCGGTCTGCCAGCTGCCGGTGTTGGGCATCGAGGGCCAGGGCTCGGCGGGCGGCAGCG
>DAIMYL010000102.1:0-6593 GCA_036734505.1 Steroidobacteraceae bacterium
CGCAGGCGCGGAGCCGCTCGAAGCGTCGCCGGAAGCCGCCGCACCGCCCTTCGCGGCGCGCTCCACATCCTCTTGCAGGATGCGGCCGTTCGGACCGCTGCCGCGCAGGCCGGCCAGCGACACGCCGAGGCTCTCGGCCAAGCGGCGCACCGGCGGGCTGACGCGTACGGTGCCCGTGTCCGGCGCTGCGTCCGGCGCTGTATGCGTCGATGCGGCGGGCGGCGCGCCGACGGACGGCGCAGGCGCTGCTGATGCGGCGGGCGGTCCGGCCGCGGCCGGCGCATCGCCTGAGTCCGGCGGGCGGAAATCGCGGATGAAGCGGTCGATGTCATCGTCCGACGCCGACGCGTCGGCGATCACGCCGATCAGCGCACCGACGGCGGCGACATTGCCCGCGTCGAGCAGGATACGGCGCAGCACGCCGTCGGCCGGCGCGTCGAGGCTGTTCACGATCTTCTCGGACTCCACCTCGATCAGCGGTTCGCCGCGCGTCACCGCATCGCCCGGCTGCTTGAGCCAGGACGACACCGTCCCTTCGGTCATCTCGAGGCCCCACTTGGGGACCACGACGGCCACGATGCGTGCGCTCATGCGAGGACCTCTTCGACGGCGGCGATGATGCGGCGGGGGTTCGGCAGATAGGCGCGCTCGAGTTCGCGCGCCTGCGGCACCGGCGTGTGCGGCGCGGTGACGGTCTTGATCGGCGCCTTGAGGTCGCGGAAGCCCTTGTCGGCGACCAGCGCGGCGATGTCGGCGGTCAGGCCGCAGCGCGGCGGAGATTCGTCGATCACCACGAGTCGGCCGGTGGCCGCGACGCTCTCCAGGATGGTCTCTTCGTCGAGCGGCGAGGGCGTGCGCGGATCGATGACATCGCAGCGGATGCCGCGCGTGGCGCGCAGCTCGTCGGCGGCCTGCACGGCCCAGTTCACCGACTGGCCGAACGCGACGAGGGTGACATCCTCGCCTTCGCGCGGCATGGCGGCTTCGCCGAACGGGATGGCGTAGGCCTCGTCCGGGACCTCGCACTTCTCCGGGTAGAGGACCTTGGGCTCGAAGAAGATCACGGGGTCCTCGTCGCGGATGGCCGTGATCAGCAGCCCCTTGGCGTCGTAGGCGTTGGAGGGCACGACCACCTTGAGGCCGGGGAAGCTGGTGAAGATCGGATAGAAGGTCTGCGAGTGCTGCGCGCCGGCGTTGCGGCCGCCGCCGGTGGTCATGCGGATGACGACCGGGCAGGCGCACTGCCCGCCGAACATGTAGCGGAACTTCGCGATCTGGTTGACGATCTGGTCGAAGCACACCGCCGTGAGATCGGCGAACATGATCTCGGCGATGGGCCGCATGCCGCAGAGCGCGGCGCCCGACGCGGCGCCGATGATCGCCGCCTCGGAGATCGGCGTGTCGATGACGCGCTTGCGGCCGTACTTGCGGTAGAGGCCCTTCGAGACGCCGAACACGCCGCCGATCTCGACCGGCTGGCCGTCCTTCTCGAAGCCGCCGACATCCTCGCCGATGAGGAACACCCGCGGATCCCGCTCGAACTCGTGGTGCAGGGCCTCGTTGAGCGCATCGCGCATGCTCTTGATGGTCATGTCCGTGGTCCTCAGCGGTAACGCGCGTAGACGTGCTCGTGCACATCGGCCGGCACCGGCCGCGGTCCGGCCTTCGCCTTCGCGACCGCCTCGTCCATGATGCGCGCGATGTCCGCGTCGACGGCGGCGATCTCGTCGGCGCGCAGCGTCCCTTCGGCGGTGACGCGCTCGATGAACCGCGGCAGGCAGTCCTCGCGGCGGCGCAGCTCGGCGACCTCTTCGCGGCTGCGGTAGAGCTGCGGGTCGCCTTCGTGGTGGCCGTAGAAGCGCGGTGCGCTCGCCACGACGGTCGACGGGCCGCCGCCGCGCCGCGCGCGGGCGATGGCTTCGCCCGCTGCGGCGTGCACCGCGAAGAAATCCACGCCGTCGACCGACACCGCGGGCATGCCCATCGCGGCGGCGCGGGCCGCGAGATCGCGGTTGCCGGCGACATCGGCGATCGGCGTCATCTCGCCCCAGCCGTTGTCCTCGACGACGAAGATCTTCGGGAGCTTCAGCACGACCGCGAGGTTCATCGCCTCGTAGACGCTGCCGATGTTGGTGCCGCCGTCGCCGACGAAGGACACGGCCACCCAGGTGCCGCCGGTCATCGCGGAGGCGAGCGCCGCGCCGACCGCGATCGGCGCGCCGGCGCCCCCCACGGCGTTGGCGCCGAGCATGCCGCGGCTGAAGTCGGCGATGTGCATGGTGCCGCCCTTGCCGCGGCAGAGGCCGTCGGTGGAGCCCCACAGCTCGAGCATCATGGCGGCGGGGTCGCAGCCCTTGGCGAGGCAGTGGCCATGGCCGCGGTGCGTGCTGATGATGCGGTCCTCGTCGGTCAGGTGCTCGCAGACGCCGACGGCGATGGCCTCCATGCCCGCATAGAGATGCGTGAAGCCCGCGATCTGGCCGGTCTGGAACTCGACGCGGGTCCGTTCCTCGAACTCGCGCAGCAGCCGCAGTCGGCGGTAGGCGTGGAGCAGCGCGTCATGGTCCATGTCGATCGCACCTCATGCAGCCGGGATCCTCGGGGGGGACGGGTCCCGGGATGTGTAGTGTCGCCTGTCCGGTCGGGGCTGCGCGTCCGCCCGCGCGCCGCGCATCCCAATTCCGAAAACAACGGCCCTTCCTCGCAAGTCGCCGGCGTCCGCGCGCTGCATCGGTGGTCCAACGACGCGACCAGATGGTTTATGGTCTGTCCGTGGCACGCCCCAACTTCCTGTTCATCATCACCGACCAGCACCGCGCCGACCATCTCGGTTGCTACGGCGACCGCGTGGTCCGCACGCCGCACATCGACGCGCTGGCGGCGGCGGGTCGCCGCTTCGAGCGCTGCTATGTCACCAACCCGATCTGCATGCCGAACCGCGCTGCGATGCTCACCGGCCGCATGCCCTCGGTCAACGGCGTGCGCCACAACGGCGTGCCGTTGCCGCTCGGGTCGCTGACCTTCGTGGAGAGCCTGCGGCGCGCCGGCTACCGCACCGCGCTCATCGGCAAGGCGCACCTGCAGACGCAGTCGCGGCGCGAGGTCCCGGATCCGCTGCTGTTCCCGGCGATGCGGCCGGCGACCGCCGCCGCGCAGCCCGGCCGCGAAGGCTGGCCGACGGCGCTGCCGGACGACACGGACGACCCGCGCTACCTCGCCGAGCGCGAGGAGCTCTGGACGGCCGACCCGACGCGCCGCGTCGACCTGCCGTACTACGGCTTCGAGCAGGTCGAGTTCGCCTGCGGCCATGCCGACCAGGTGAGCGGCCACTACCGGGCCTGGGCGAAGGCGCGGCTGCCGGGCATCGAGGGGCTGATCGGCCCGGCCCACGCGTTGCCCGCGGCCACGCAGGCGCCGCAGGCCTGGCGCACCGCGGTGCCCGAGGAGGTCTATCCGACGACCTTCGTCGCGGAGCGCACCATCGCCGCGCTGGAACGCCACGCCGCGGCCGAGGGCGATGCGCCGTTCATGCTGCAGTGCTCGTTCCCCGACCCGCACCATCCGTTCACGCCGCCCGGCCGGTACTGGGACATGTACGACCCGGCCGAGGTCGTGTTGCCGCCGTCGTTCGGCCATGTCGACCCCGGCGAGCCCGCGCTGCTCGCGCGGCTGCGCGCGCTCGCGGCGCAGCCGGGCTTCACGCCGGGGCGGTTCTGCACGCAGCCGGTGTCGGAGGCCGGCGCGCGGCAGGCGATCGCGCTCAACTACGGCGCGATCAGCATGGTCGACGACGCGGTCGGGCGCATCATGGCCGCGCTGCAGCGGCTCGGCCTCGCCGACGACACGGTGGTGGTGTTCACCTCCGACCACGGCGACCTGATGGGCGACCACTCGTTGATCTTCAAGCAGGGCTTCCACTACGAGGGTCTGATCCGCGTGCCGTTGCTGTGGCGGGATCCACGCGATGCGGCGCCGACGGTGGTCGAGCGGCCGGCCAGCACGCTCGACATCGCGCGCACCGTGCTCGGCCGCGCGGGGCTGCCGGTGCCGGTCGGCGTGCAGGGCATCGACCTGCTCGACCCGCAGGCCGAGCGCGACGGCGTGGTCATCGAGGAGGACGAGCTCGGCATCCACATGGGCGAGCTCGGTCCGGTCCGGCTCACGAGCTTCGTCGACCGCCGCTGGCGGTTGACGCTCTGGCACGGCGCACCGCGGGGCGAGCTGTTCGACCGCGCCGCCGATCCGCACGAGCTGCACAATCTTTGGGACCATCCGGAAGCGGCGGGCATCCGCGCCGACCTGACCGAGCGGCTGCTGCGCGCGCGGCTCGCGCTGGTGGATGTGCTGCCGCTGGCGCGGCGTTCGGCCTAGGGGCGGCCCGGCGGTTTAGGGATTCGGGCAGGTCACGGAGGGCTGCGGCGGGGGCGGCCTACGGTGCGACCCCGGTCGGGTATCTTGACGGTCACCACATCTCGCAGGGTCACCGCATGAAGGGATCGCGCAGGGACTTCATCAAGACGGCCGCGGTGGCGGCTGCGGTCGGCGGTTGGCATCGGCCGGCATGGTCGGCGACGCCGGTGTGGGCGCCGCCGCCGGTCCGCAAGATGAAGGTGATCGAGAACACCTGGATCCCGATGCCGGACGGCATCGAGTTGGCCGCCCGCATCTTCATGCCGGACGACGCCACGACGGCGCCGGTGGGCGCGATCCTCGAGATGCTGCCCTACCGCAAACGGGTCGGTTACCGTCGTTCGGATGACCGGACCGCGGCCTGGCTGGTGCCGCGGGGGTTCGCGCTGGTCCGCGTCGACGTCCGCGGCACCGGCGAGTCCGGCGGGATCATCTTCAATGAATACGACCTGCCGGAGCAGGCCGATGTGGCGCCGTTGGTGCGCTGGATCTCGCGGCAGCCATGGTGCAACGGCAATGTCGGCATGCGCGGCATCTCGTACGGTTCCATCAACGCCTTCCAGGCCGCGGCCAAGGGCATCCCGGAGCTGAAGGCGATCGTCGCCGCGATGGGCACCGAGAACGGTTACACCGACGATGTGCACACGCTCGGCGGCTGCGTGATCAACGAGAAGGTCGTCTGGGGGACGATATGGAAGCAGACCATGATCGACCCGCCGGACCCCGAGCTGGTCGGCCCGCAGTGGCGCGGGATCTGGCTGGAGCGGCTGCGTGCGCAGGGGCCGGTGGTCTCGGAGTGGATGCGGCACCAGCTCGTCGACCAGTACTGGCGCGACCGCATCGTCACCGACCTCTCCAAGGTGAAGTGCGCGGTGTATGTGGTCGGCGGCCTCGAGGACTCCTACATCAACACGGTGCCGCGCACGCTCGAGCGGCTCGCCTGCCCGCGTAAGGGCATCGTCGGACCCTGGGGCCACGATTGGCCGCAGGAGGGCGATCCCGGTCCGCGGCTCGACTGGGCGTTCGAGGAGACGCGCTGGTGGGACCGTTGGCTCAACGGCAACGACAACGGGATCATGGACGAGCCGATGCTGCGCAGCTTCATCGCCGATGCGACGGTCGCGCAGCGCTATCCGGCGGACATCCCGGGCCGTTGGGTCGCCGAGGAGCGCTGGCCCGCGCCCTCGATCACGGCGCGCCGCCTGCACCTGACCTCCGGCAAGACGCTGCAGGCTGCGGCGTCGCCGCGCGCGCGCGTCGCCGTGCCGTCGGCGCTGACGATCGGCGGCTGCATCCCGGTGCTGTCACCGACGGACATGTCGTCGATGGCGCCGACCGAGCAGTCGGACGACGACAAGCTGTCGTTGGTGTTCGACAGCGAGCCGTTGGCCGCCGACATCGACATCGTCGGGCGGCCGACGCTGCGCCTCGTGTTCGTCGCCGACAAGCCGATCGCCAAGGTCGCGGTGCGCCTGAACGAGGTCGCCCCGGACGGCCGCTCGTGGCTGCTGACCTACGGCGTGCGCAACCTCGCGCACAACGCCGACCACACGGCATGGACGCCCATCGCCGCGGGCACGGAGCAGTCGCAGGACATCCTGCTGAACTTCACCTCGCGCCGGGTGAAGAAGGGCTCGCGGCTGCGGTTGTCGGTGTCGCAGAGCCAGTGGCCGATCGTGTGGCCGTCGCCGGAGGCGGTGTCGCTGCAGGTGGTGGCGGGTGCCACCACGGTCGACATCCCGGTGCGCGCCGCGCGCGCGCGCGAGCTGCCGATGCCGGTCGAGGTGCTGCCCGACACGAGCGGCAAGACGCCCGCACCGGCGGATCCCGCGATGCGCATGGTGTCGTATGAAGGTCCCACGGCGTCCCGCCGCGCGTCGTTCGGTGCGGCCTTCCCGGTCCAGCTGCGCAACTACGACGCCGTCGCCATGCGCCGGGGCAGCGGCCTGTCGGTCGAGGCGACGATCGCCGAGGGCGATGTCAACTCCTACCGCATCGCGTTCACCTCGGAGAACGCCTCGGAGCGCGACGGCTGGAAGGCTGCGGCCAAGGTCGCCACCACCATGACCTCGACACCGACGCACTTCATCATCGAGGAGAGCATCGAGGCCTGGCACGACGGCGAGCGCATCCACGAGGCCCGCTGGAGGCACCGCGTCCGGCGCGACGGCAACTGACCGCCG
>DAIMYL010000103.1:0-6585 GCA_036734505.1 Steroidobacteraceae bacterium
GCGGCTCGCGATGTGCCGCAGCTGCGCGAGCTCGACCTCGAGCTTGCCTTCGTGGCTGCGCGCGCGCTGCGAGAAGATGTCGAGGATCAGCGCAGCGCGGTCGAGGACCCGCACGCCGGTGAGCTTCTCGAGGTTGCGCTCCTGGCTGGGCGAGAGCGCGTGGTCGACGAGCACCACTTCCGCACAGGTCTCGACCACGGCTTGCCGGATCTCCTCCGCCTTGCCGCTGCCGACGAAGAAACGCGGGTCGGGCCGCTCGCGTCGCCCGGTGATGGTGGTGGCCACCGTGACACCGGCCGACTCGGCGAGCTGCGTGAACTCGTCCAGGTCCTCCTGCTCGACGGGCGCGCCCAGCCCCAAGCGCACGAGCACCGCGCGCTCGCCGCCGCGCGGACGCTCAAACACGACGGATGGACCGGAACGGGGACCGGCTTGCGGGCATCAAGCTTCGGGCGGCGCAGCGTCCACACCGCCCTCCGGCTCTTCGGCCGAGGGCAGACGGACATTGCGCGCCGGGACGACCGTCGAGATGGCGTGCTTGTAGACCATCTGGTTGACGGTGTTGCGCAGCAGGATGACGAACTGGTCGAAGGAATCGATGTGACCCTGCAACTTGATGCCGTTGACGAGGTAGATCGAGACCGGCACGCGTTCCTTGCGAAGCTGGTTGAGGAAAGGATCCTGCAGGGATTGGCCCTTGGCCATGATGGAGACTCCTTCGGCGCGCGGGGTTCAATCCTTCCCCGTCTGTAAGGACAAATTTACCATGCCGGAAGTTCCCGCTCCAAAGCGCTGGCACACGTCCTGCATCGCGTCCAGCCAGCGGTCTGTGGCCACCCTGTCGAAAGGATCCAGTCGCTGCCAACCGGGATCGGCGTTGATCCAGGTCAGTTGCCGCTTGGCAAGTTGCCGGGTGGCGGCGACGGCGGCCGTCACGGCCCGCGCGAGCCCCTCCGCCGACTCCGCACCGTCGAGGTACTGCCAGAGCTGTCGGTAGCCCACCGCGCGCAGGGCCGGTGCCGACGGGCTGAGGCCGGGCCGGGTCCGCAGGCCGCGCACCTCTTGCAGCAATCCGGCGCCCATCATCGCCTCGAAACGCTCGGCGATGCGTTGGTGCAGCACGGCACGATCCGCAGGCGCCAGCGCCCAGCGCTCGAAGACGAGGCCGTGACCGGGTGCCGTATCGCGCTGCCAGGCGCTGATCGGGCGGCCGCTCGCATGCCAGACCTCGAGCGCGCGCTGGATGCGCTGCGGGTCGTTGGGATGGATGCGCGCCGCCGCCTCGGGGTCGACCGCCGCGAGCTCGGCGTGCAGCGCAGGCCAACCCTCCGCCGCGCCGCGGGCGTCGAGCCGGGCGCGCAGCGCCGCATCGGCCCGCGGCAGGGGCGCGAGCCCGCGCAGCAACGCGTTGAAGTACAGCATCGTGCCGCCGACCAACAACGGCATGCGGCCGCGCGCCCGGATGTCGGCGATGGCGCGCAGCGCGTCGGCGACGAACTCGCCGGCGCTGTAGGTCTGCTGCGGTTCACGCAGGTCGATGAGATGGTGCGGGACCGCCGAGCGCAGCGCCTGTGACGGTTTCGCCGAACCGATGTCGAGACCGCGGTACACCTGCGCCGAGTCGACGCTGACGATCTCGACGGGGGCGCGGCGTGCGAGTTCGAGCGCGAGCCCGCTCTTGCCGCTCGCGGTCGGGCCGCAGAGCAGGATGGCGTCGACCCGCGCGGGCGCCATGTCCGCCACGCGCCTCAGCGTCCGCGCAGGAACAGCTGGTCGAGCTGCGCGAGCGTGAGCAGCGTCCAGGTCGGACGACCGTGGTTGCACTGCCCCGCGCGCTCGGTGGTCTCCATGTCGCGCAACAGCGCGTTCATCTCAGGCAGCGTCAGCCGCCGGTTCGCCTTGATCGCGGCGCGGCAGGCGATGTTGCCGAGCAAGGAGTGCGCCGCGGCCTCGAGATGATGGCCGCCGCGCTCCTCACGCAGGTCGGCGAGCACCTCGCGTACCAACGGAGCGAGGTCCGAGTGCGCGAGCAGCGCCGGCACCGCACGCACCGCCAGCCGCCCCGGCGAGAGCACGCCGATGTCGAAACCGGCGCGTGCGAAGTCCTCGGCGTGGTCGGCGAAGGACTCGGTGTCGTGCGCGGCGACCTCGACCACCACCGGCTCGAGCAGGCGCTGCACCGCGGGTCGCGCGCCGAACTCGCGCTTCATGCGCTCGTAGAGCACGCGCTCGTGCGCGGCGTGCGCATCGACCAGCACCAACCCCGCCTCGCTCTGCGCCAGCACATACACGCCGTGCAGCTGCGCGACGGCGACGCCGAGCGAACCCGGACGGGCGCCGAGACCCTCCGGCGACCCGTCACGCACCCACGCAGGCCCCGGCACAGCCGCCGGCGCGGGCAGCGGCGCCGCGCCCTCATGCTGGGTGGTCGGCCCCGCGGCAGGCCAGAAACCTTCGGCCTCGGCGAGCGGCAGCAGGCCGGCGGTGGCGTCGACGCCGAGGCCCGTCGGCGGCGCGGTGGGCGCGGCGACGCCCGCCCCCACGCCGAGCGCATCGTGCACGGCCCGGAACACGAAATCGTGGATCTGCCGGCTGTCGCGGAAGCGGACCTCGAGTTTCTGCGGGTGCGCGTTGACATCGACCCACTCGGGATCGATGTCGAGGTACAGCAGGTAGGCGGGCTGCCGGCCGTGGTAGAGCACATCGCGGTAGCCGAGCCGTACCGCACCGGCGAGCAGGCGGTCACGGACCGCCCGGCCGTTGACGAACGCGAACTGCTGGTCGCTCGCGGCGCGTGCCGCCTGCGGTTGACCGAGCCAGCCGGTGAGCGCCACGCGGCCGGCGCGCCGCTCGATCGGCAGCGCCCCGGCGATGAACTCCTCACCCATGATCGCGGCGATGCGCGCGCGCTGCAGCGCCGGGGTGTCGGCGAGCGGCGCATCGAGCAGCACGCGGCCGCCGTGCCGCAGCCGGAACGCGACATCGAAGCGCGCCAGCGCGAACCGCTCCATCAGCCGCGCGATGTGGCCGAGCTCGGTCGACTCCGCACGCAGGAACTTGCGCCGCGCCGGCACGTTGTGGAACAGGTCGCGGACCTCCACCAGCGTGCCCTGCGGTTGGGCGACCGGTGCGATGTCGCCCGGCTCGCCGTGCTCGACGCGCAGCTCGGCCCCACGGTCGGCACCGCTCGCACGCGAGGCGATGCGCAGCCGTGCCACCGAGCCGATCGAGGGCAGCGCCTCGCCGCGGAAGCCGAGCGTGCCGATGGCCGCGAGGTCGTCGACGCTCGCGATCTTGCTGGTGGCGTGCCGTCGCACCGCGAGCGGCAGTTCGGTCTCGGGGATGCCGTGCCCGTCATCGAGCACGCGCACCAACGCCGTACCGCCCGCCTCGATGTCGACCTCGATGCGCTGCGCCCCGGCATCGAGGCTGTTCTCGACCAGCTCCTTGACCAACGATGCCGGGCGCTCGATGACCTCGCCCGCGGCGATCTGGTCGACGAGCGCGCTCGGCAGCAGACGGATGGGCACTTGCGGGCTGCGGATCAGAACCGGCCGGGCGGGCGCGCAGCCGGTCCGCCGCTGTCCGGCGCGGTCGCGATGACCGTGCGATCGGCGTCGGCGCCGCCCGACCTCCGTTCGAGCGCGAAACGCGAACCGTCGGGAGGATGGTCGACGAAGTACTGCTGCACGCCTTCGAAGATGGCCTCGGCGAGCGCCGCGCGACGCTCCGGCTGACCGAGCAGCCGCTCGTCCTCCGGGCTCGAGATGAACGCGGTCTCGACCAGCATCGAGGGGATGTCCGGGCTCTTCAGCACCACGAACCCGGCCTGCTGCACCTGCGGCTTGCGCACGACATTGACCCCGCGCAGCGAGCGCAGCACGCGCTCGGCGGCCGCCATGCTGTAGCCGATCTGCGCCGACTGCGCGACATCCACCAGGATCGAGGCGAGCACCGCATCCTTGTCGTCGATGGAGACGCCGCCCGCGAGGTCGGCCGCGTTCTCGCGGTCGGCGAGCATCCGCGCCTGCTCGTCGGTCGCACCCTTGTCGGACAGCACATACACCGAGGAACCGGTCACCGTCCGGTCGAGCACCGCATCGGCGTGCACCGACACGAACAGCATCGCACCGGCCGCCTGCGCGCGGCGGATGCGGTCGCGCAGCGAGACGAACTGGTCGCGGTCGCGGGTGAGGAAGGCGCGCATGCCGGGCTCGCGGTCGATGCGCGCGGCGAGCGTCTTGGAGATGTCGAGCACGACATCCTTCTCGCGCGTACCGCCGAGGCCGATCGCGCCGGGGTCCTGTCCGCCGTGCCCCGGGTCGATGGCGACCACGACCGTGCGGCCGCTCGCAGCCGGCGCGTGCGCAGCCTTGATGGGCTTGAGCGGGACCGGCACCGCGACCTCGGCTGCCGGGGTCTCCGGGGCCGTCGCCTCGGGCGCCGCCGCCCTGCTCAACGGCGCTGCCGCCACCGCGGCCGCAGCGACGGGCGGCGGCTCGGCGGCAGCGCCGCCGGTCACCTCCAACACCAATCTTTGAGCGCCCGCACCGCGCATCAACGGCGTGCCCATCGAAGCGCGCGCGCCCTCGCGCAGCTCGACGACCACGCGCAGCACGCCGCCCGGTTGCGCACCGACCCGCACCCCCGCGACGGCACCCGTCGGCGCCGGCAACGCTCTGCCGAGCCCGTCGCGGGCGCCTTCGATGTCGATGACCGCGCGCCGCGGCGAATCGAGGACGAAGAAGCGATGGCCGGTGGCGCGCGAGAGATCGACGAAGACGCGGGTCGCGTCGGCGTCGGCCTGCACACGCAGCGCGTCGAGCCGCGACGGCTCGGCGGCGGCTCGAGCCGGCAGAGCGGCCGAAAGACCGGCGGCAAGCAGGAGGGCGAGATGCAGCAAGGCGCCGCGACGGGGGACGCAGCGACGGGGGGCGCAGCGGGCTGCACCGGCGGGGTGCGGCGCGGTAGCGTCGTTCAGCATCATGGCGCGGTACTGTACGCTGCGCGCAAGAAGATTTTCAAGGAAATTAGGCACCTGCGTGGCAAGCCTCAGGTGAGGCTTGCGGGCTGCGCGGCGTCCAACCAGCGCAGTCCGGCCGGGGAACAGGCCTCGATGGTCACATGGTGAGCGGCACGGTCCGCCTGCAGGCTGACGCGCAGGTCGGGCGGCCCCAGCACGGCAGCGCCGCGTTCGGGCCATTCGATCAGCCACACCGCACCCGGCTCGTCGTGGTCGCGAAGCCCCAAGGCCTCGACTTCGGTCGGCTCAGCGAGCCGGTACAGATCGAGGTGGAGCACCGTACGGCCCGCCGCTGCGTAAGGTTCGAGCAGGCCGTAGGTCGGACTGCGGACCGCGCCCGTCACGCCGAGCGCGCGCAGGAAGCCGCGCACGAGCGTGGTCTTGCCGGCGCCCAGGTCACCCTGCAGGTGCATGCTCAAGGCACGCTCGATGCCGAGCGGCAGACCGCGGGCGAGCGCCGCACCCACCGCCTCGGTCGCCGCATCGTCCCTGGTGTCGAAGCGCAGCACTGCGAGCGGCGCGTTCACCGCTGGGCACCGTCCATCACTTCGGCGAGCGCGTCGGTCAGCCGCGCGGCGATCTCGCCCGCGAGCACGCCGCGCGACGCCGCGTTCGTCGACCGCTCACCGGCGCGCGCGTGCAACCAGACCGCGGCGCAGGCCGCCTCGAAGGCCACGGTCGCTGCATCGCCCGACGCGTCGCGCGCCGCATCGCCCGACTGCGCGAGCAGACCCGCGATCGCTCCGGCCAATACATCGCCCGTGCCGGGCGCGGCCAGCACCGGATCGCCGCGATCGCAGACCGCGGGCACCGGACCGGATGTCGCGAGCAGCGTGCCTGCACCTTTCAGCACCACGACACCACCGAGCCGTGCGAGAAGAGCGGCGAGCGCCGCCGGCCGGTCCGCCTGCACCGCAGCGGCCGTCAGGCCGAGCAGTTGCGCGGCCTCGCCGGGATGCGGCGTGTAGATGCGCGGTGCGCGCGGCGGTGCGACCTGCGCCGTGGCGCCGACCCCATGCAGCAGATGCAAGGCATCGGCATCGACCACCGTCGGCTTGGCCGCATCGAGCGCGGCTGCCAGCACCGCCTGCGCCCAAGCTTCGCGCCCGAGACCGGGGCCGACCACGAGGACATCGGCATCGACGAGCGCCGCGCGCAACTGCTGCGCAGCGGTCTCCGGCGCCGCGGACAGACCGCGCACCATCACCTCCGGTCGCCCGGCAGCGATCGCGACCGCCGTGTCGGCGGCACTGGCGCCCGCCTCCCGCCCGGCACCGACGCGCAGCGCCGCCTCGCCGGCGAGGCGCGCGGCCCCGGGCATGCCCGGACCGCCGCCGACCACGAACACATGACCGCCCTGCCCTTTGTGGGCGTCGCGTCGACGCGCGGGGATCGCCGAGCGCACCCGCGCCGCATCGAGCAGCGTCCATGCGGGTGGTCCGAGGTCATCGACGATGCCGAGCGTGTCGAGCCGCACCTGGCCCGCATGGTCAGGGCCCGCACCGAGGCGCAACCCTGCCTTGAGGGCGATGAAGGTGATGGTGACATCGGCATGCACCGCG
>DAIMYL010000104.1:0-5296 GCA_036734505.1 Steroidobacteraceae bacterium
AGCCGGGCTGCACCTCGGTGACGGCGATGCCATGGCGGCCGAGCTCGATGCGCGCGGCGCCGAGCCAGCTCGACAGCCCCGCCTTGCTCGCGCAGTAGGCCCCCTGCGAGGGGATGGACAGCAGCGCGGCCAACGACGACACGCCGACGAGATGCCCGCGCCCGCGCGCGATGAAGTGCTCCGCCGCGATCTCCAGGGTGGCGACCGTGCCGATCAGGTTGGTCTGCAGGATCCGCTGCGACCCCGGGAAGCCGCCCTTGCCGATGCGTGTGAACTCATTGACGCCGGCGTTGGCGACGAAGACATCAGCGCCGCCGAGCGCCTCGAAGAGCGCGCGCAGGCGCTCGGCGGCGGACGACGGGTCCGCGACATCGACCTCGGCTATGGCCGCGGTCGGCGCGCGGCCTGCGGTCACCGCGTCGATCTCGCCGCGCAGGGTCTCCAAGGCCTCGCGTCTGCGGCTCGCGAGACCGAGCCGCCAACCGCGGCGGGCCGCTTCGAGGGCGATGGCTCGGCCGATGCCCGCCGAGGCCCCGGTGATCACCATGGTACGGGTCATGCGCGTCTCCGGCGTCGCCAAAGGATCCATGCGCCGGCGGTCAACGCGAGCGCGGGCAGCAGCCACACGAGCATCGGCAGGTAGACGAAGCGCAACGCGTTCAGCAGCACCTGGCGCCGCGGCTCGTAGCCTTCCGGCATGGGCAGCACGCCGTTCTCCTGCGCCCAGCGTTCCCACGCGGCCTGCATCGCGGCGAAGTCCTGCGGACGCGCCGCGGAGAGGTCCTGCGTCTCGCCGGGGTCGGCGGCGATGTCGTACAGGCGCCAGCGTCCGTCTCCCATCGGCGGTCGGTTGCGCACCAGCTTGAGGTCGTCGCGGAACAGCGCCGCGTTGCCGGCGAGCTCGTAGCCGAGCGTCTCGCCCGGTGCGCGCACGCGGTCGGTCTCGCCGCGCATCACCGGCAGCAGGCTGCGGCCGGTCGGCGTCGCGACGGGGCGGCCGCCGTAGGTCGCCTGCGGCGGCGCCGACCCGGCGACCTCGAGCAGCGTCGGCGTGACGTCCGTGACATGCGTGAAACTTTTGACGATGCCGCCGGCGCGCGCGCCCGGCACGCCGGACACGATCATCGGCACGCGCAGGCCGCCCTCGCCGGCGTAGAACTTCCAGGTGGCGAGCGGCGAGGCGGCGGCGCCGGCCCAACCTTCACCGACCGCGGTGTACGCACCGGGCCCGCCCAGGCGGTCGATGTCCTGCGTGTACTGCGTCGCGAGCCACATCCGAGCGGCGAGGATCCCGTGCGGGTCGGATGCCTCCGCGCCGTTGTCGGAGAGGAACACGAACACGGTGCGGTCATACTCGCCGGTGGCGCGCAGCCGCGCGATGAGGCGCCCGAGCTGCGCGTCCATCGCCGAGGCCATGCCCGCGTAGACCTCCATGCGCCGCGCGTAGTGGGCGCGGTCCGCCGGCGACAGCGCATCCCAGTCCGCCGTCTGCGGGACCATCGGTGCGCCCTCGGGGATCAGGCCGAGCGCCGCCGCACGGTCGCGGCGCTCCTCGCGCAGACGCTCCCAGCCGGCGTCGTAGCGGCCACGATAGGGCGCGATGGCCTCGGGCGGCGCCTGCAGGGGGATGTGGTTGGCCTGGAAGGCGACATAGAGGAAGAACGGCTCGGGGCGCGCGGCATCCGCAGCGAGCCACTCGAGCGCGCGGTCGACGAAGAACCGGGACGAGTAGTACTCGCGCGGCATCCGTGCTTCGCGGTCGTCCTCGTACCAGTGGACCTTGTCGGTGAGCGCGAGATAGCGCTGGCGGGGGTCCCAGTTGTCCGAGCCGCTGTCGGCCTGCACCAGCGAGCGCCCGAAGCCGCGTGCGCCCGGCAGGTTGTGCGGCTCCTTGCCGAGGTGCCATTTGCCGACCGCGTAGGTGCGATAGCCGCCGTCGCGCAGCAGCGAGGCGAGGGTCACCACGCCGCGGTCGAGCACCGTGAGATAGCCCGGCTTGCCGTAGTGCGACCAGGGGACCGTCTCGCGCATCGCGCCGACGCCGGCGCGGTGGTTGCCGACGCCTGTGAGCAGCATCGCGCGCGTCGGCGAGCATTCGCCGGAGACATGGAAGCTCGCGAAGCGCGTGCCGGCCGCGGCCAGCGCATCGAGGTTCGGCGTCGCGATCTCGCCGCCGAAGGCGCCGACATCGGTGTAGCCCCAGTCGTCGGCGACGATCAGCACGATGTTGGGCCGTGCCGACGCCGAGGGCGACGCAGGCGCAGGCGCAGGCGCAGACGCGGGCACAGGCGTAGACGGCGCTGCGATGGCCGCCGCCCACGGCGTCGTCGCGAGCGCGGCGACGAGCGCGAGCAGCGCCGCGCGCGCGGCGCGCGCAGTTCGCGAAGTAGACATGTTCGTCATCGGGCGACTGCGGATCGGAGAGCGTCTTGTCGAGCGGGATGTAGCCGGCGCCGAGCGTCTGCCACAACGGCCGGCTCTGCTCGCGGTCGATGGCGGCGAGCGTCGCCTTCATCGCGGCGAGCCGTGCCGGTTCGCTCGCGGCCAGGTTGCGGCGTTCGCCGGGGTCCGTCGCCAGGTCGTAGAGCCAATCTTTGCGCGGCATCTGCGTGACCTGCAGCTTCCAGTCGCCCTCACGGAGCGTGAGGTAATCGCGGGTGCGCCAGAACAGCCGCTCGTGCGGCCGTCCGTCCTTCTCGCCGCGCGCGAACGGCAGCAGGTCGACGCCGTCGATGATGCGGTCGGTGGGCACCGGGACGCCCGCCGCCGCGGCGGCGGTGGCGAAGATGTCGACATGGCCGACCGGTGCGCCGAAGGTCGCGCCCGTGGGCAGTCCGGCGGGCCAGCGCATCAGCAGCGGCACGCGGATGCCGCCCTCGAAGTAGCTGGCCTTCCATCCTCGCAGCGGGGCGTTGCGGCCCGGCAGGTCGATGTAGTGCGGCGCGCCGTTGTCGTTGGTGAAGATCACCAGCGTGTCGCGGTCGAGCCCGGCGGCGCGCAGCGATGCCAGCACGCGGCCGACATTGCGGTCGAGCGAGCGGACCATGGCGGCGTACACGCGCAGGCGGTGGTCGGGGATGGCCGCGAGCGCGTCGTAGTCCTCGCGCGTCGCCTGCAGCGGGGTGTGCGGTGCGTTGTAGGCGAGATAGAGGAAGAACGGACGGTTGCGGTTCGCTTCGACGACGCGCACGGCATGGTCCGTGAGGTAGTCGGTGAGGTAGCGGTCGGGCTTGAACAACGGCCCGTCGTTGAAGCGCACGCCCCACGGCGCCGCCGCGTAGAGGAACTGGTCGATGGGGTCGTCCGCGGAGCGCGCGTTGACGACGCGCGGGTCGTCCTCGGGCAGGAACATCGAGGCCGCGTGCTGCAGCGACAAAGATTCGTGGAAGCCGTGCGCGTAAGGCCTGAACCTCGGGCTGTCGCCGAGGTGCCATTTGCCGATCTGCACGGCGTGGTAGCCGCCGTCGCGCAGCAGGCGCGCGAGCGTGATCTCGGTGGTCGGCAGGCCCATGTCCTCGTAGGCCGGTTGGTCCGGGCCGCCGTCGCCGAAATAGACCGCGCGGTGCAGGGTCGCGCCCTTGCGCTCGGACTGCGTCACGACCCGCATGAACTGCTTGGGGGTCGGCGTGAACTCGAAGCCGAAGCGCGTGGCGTAGCGCCCGGTCATGATCGCGGCGCGCGACGGGGCGCAGGTGGCGTTGCCGGCGTAGGCCACCGTGAAGTCGACGCCCTCGCGCGCGATGGAGTCGATGTTGGGCGTCGGCACGAGGCCGTCGGCGATGCCGCGGCCGCGCAGCGTGAGGTCGGCGTAGCCGAGGTCGTCGACCACGATCAGCACGATGTTGGGCGCGCGGCGCGCGCCCTCGACGGGGACGATGGGCGAGGCGGGGCCCTGCTGCCACTCGACCTCGCGGAACGGCGCGTTGTCCTCGCGCATGAAGTGCTTCACATAGAGGAGGAGCAGCCCGGTGCGGCCGCCGGCCGCCTGCACGGCCGCGTAGCCGGCGGCGAGTGCGCCGACGAGGGCGACGGCGGTGAGGGCGAGGATGCGTGTCGGTCGGGTCATTTCGTCGCTCCGGGAGAGGCGCTGCCGAGCGCGGTGAGGAGGTCCTGCTCAAGCATGAAAAGACGGTCCTGACCCCAGAGGGCCGGCAGCTCGTCGACGCGGAAGGAGGGTACGCCCCACAGGCCGCGCGCCAGCAGGTCGAGGCGGTTCGCTTCGGCGACCGCGCGCCAGGCGTCGTCCGCGAGCGCGGCGTCCACCGCCGTCGCGTCGAGCCCGGCGCGCGCCGCGATGCGCCGCAGACCATCGTCCGTCCCGGCATCGACGCCCTCGGCGAACGCGGCCTGAAGGAACGACTCCGCGACCGCCATCCCGGTGCGCGAGTCCCGATGTCCACGGGCGGCGTCCAGCGCGAGCGCGTGCTGCACCAGCGCGATGCCGCGCTCGGTCGGCGCGCCGACCGGGTCGGCCACGCAGCCGAAGGGCAGCCCGAGCCGCTCCGCCTCGCGCTTGGTGTCGAGCAGGATGTAGCGGCGCTTCGGCCAGGGCACGGGCAGGCCGCGCATGACCATCGGCAGCACCATGCGCAGCTGCAGGTCCGCGCCGTAGTGCGCCGCGAGCCGGCGCAGCTGTCCGATCGCGAGCCAGGTGTAGGGGCTGCGCAGCGAACAATAGAAGTGGATCGTGGGACGGACGCCGCGCGGCGCGGGCGGCGGCGTGAGCCACTTCAGCGCGGGGGGCGGCACCAGCGGCGCCGCGTCTGCGCCCGACGACGACAGCTGACGATCGAGCCCGAGCGACCGGAGACGGGTCTCGAGGTGATGCAGGCGGTCGATGCCCCAATACCACTCACCCTCGAAGTGGAACATCGCGCCGAGGTAATGGCCGAGCCGCGCGCGAAGCCGCGCGCCGCGCTGCAGCGACCGTGCATCGGTGGCGAGCGACGGAGGTGGATCGGCGAGCGGTGTGATCCCCTGGTGCGCGGCCGAACGGCGCGCATCGCGCTGCGACCAATCGATGAGGCGCGCCATGTCCGGCGCCGCGGCGCGCACGGGGGGCGGCACGGCATGGGTCACGATGCGGATGCGGTAGCGGGCCTCCAACCGCGGCAGCAGGGCGGCGGCGAGCGCGCTGTAGGGATCGTCGGGCTGGTGGAAGTAGCGCAGCATGGCCGCGCCGCCCGTGAGGCGTCGGCGCAGGCCGTGGAGGCGGCGGCGCGCATCGCGCAGCGCCGGGCTGGTGAGCGCGCGGCTGGTCTGGCGGCTGAGGATGGCGGAGAGACGGGCCGGCATG
>DAIMYL010000104.1:5396-6507 GCA_036734505.1 Steroidobacteraceae bacterium
GGCAAGCTCGGCAAGCATGTGCTCGACCGGCGCGGGTATCTCGCCGGCCGTGATGAGGACCGCGCGGCGGACTTCAACGCGATGGTGCGCGACCCCGAGGTGCGCGCCATCCACTGCATCCGCGGCGGTTGGGGCGCGGCGCGGCTGCTGCCGCTCATCGACTTCGATGCCATGGCACGCAACCCCAAGGCGGTGATCGGCTACAGCGACATCACCGCTTTGCTGTTGTCGCTGCACGCGCGCACCGGGGTCGTCACCTTCCACGGCCCGAACGGCGCCAGCGACTGGAACGCGACCAATGTCGAGTGGTTGCAGCGTGTGACCTGGCGCGGCGAGGCGGCGACGTTCGAGAACCCGAAGGAACCGACCGGCGCGATCGTGCCGGACGAGAACCGTACCCGCCCGATCACGCAGGGCCGCGCGAGCGGCCGGTTGCTGGGTGGCAACCTCACCGTGCTCACGGCTTTGATCGGTTCGCCTTACCTGCCCGACTTCACCGACTCCATCCTCTTCCTCGAGGATGTGCAGGAGGCGCCTTACCGCATCGACCGCATGCTGGTGCAGCTGAAGCTGGCCGGCGTGCTCGGGCGTGTCCGCGGCGTGGTCTGGGGGACCTGCAGCAAGTGCGGTCCGGGCGAGGGCTTCGGTTCGCTCACCATCCCCGATGTGCTCGACGACCATGTCAAAAGTCTGGGCGTGCCCGCCTACCACGGGGCGATGATCGGTCACATCGGTCGGCAGTTCACGCTGCCGGTGGGCGCCGAGGTGGAGCTCGACGCCGACCGCGGCAGCCTGCGGATGCTGGAGCCGGCCGTAGTGTGACCGGGCGCCGCGCGCCTCTTGACACATCTTCACGCCGGTTTCAGGCTTCGGTGGCGTCGCTTTGCGACCCAAGAATCATCCGGAAAGGATTTCAGGGAGACCTCAGAATGACCACCACCCGTTCCCTCGGCCGCAACGCGTTGCGTGTCGGGTTGCCCGCCCTGCTTTTCGCCGTTGCGGCGTCCGCGCCGGCGCAGCAGGCCGACTCGGCCGCGGTGCAGGACACCAGCAAGCTCGAGACCGTGATCGTCACGGGTTCCAGCATCCGTCGGCAGGTCTCCGACAGCGC
>DAIMYL010000105.1:0-5094 GCA_036734505.1 Steroidobacteraceae bacterium
CGCCCATGTCGGCGCTCCGCATCTCCGTCGTCCGCACGCTGCTGGCGGGGCTCGTCTTGGCCCTCGCGGGCTGCAGCACGCCTGTGCCCAAGGCGCCCACCACGCGCCCCGCCGCCGTGCCTTGGGCGCCGGTCGCCGACACGCCCGCGCCGTTCGCGACCAGCGCGCACCGCACGGTGCTGGATCCCGCCCAGGGCGACCTGATCGGCGAGCTGCAGGTCACGCGCACCACGCGCGAGGACACCTTCGTCGACCTCGCGCGGCGCTTCAATGTGGGTTACGAGGAGCTCGTGCGCGCGAACCCCGGTGTCGATCCCTGGCTGCCGGGGGAGGGGCGCGAGGTCGTGCTGCCGACGCGCCACATCCTCCCCGACGCACCGCGCCAAGGGATCGTCATCAACCTCGCGGCCATGCGGCTCTTCTACTACCCGCCGCGCAAGCCCGGCGAGTGGCAGACGGTCTACACCTTCCCGATCGGCATCGGGCGCGTCGGTTGGGCGACGCCCGAGGGCACGACCAGCGTCGTGCGCATGACCAAGAACCCCACCTGGCGTCCGGGGCCCGGCGTGCGCGCCGAGCACAAGAAGAACGGCGAGATCCTGCCCGCGGTGGTGCCGCCCGGTCCCGACAACCCGCTCGGCCACCGTGCGCTCTACCTCGACTGGCCCTCCTACCTCATCCACGGCACCAACAAACCCGCCGGTGTCGGCCTGCGTTCTAGCCATGGCTGCATCCGGCTGTTCCCGGAGGACATCGAGCTGCTCTACGAGCTCGTGAAGCCCGGCGTGAAGGTCACGGTCGTCAACCAGCCGTTCGTCTTCGGTTGGCATGAGGGCGAGCTCATGATGCAGGCCTTCGAGGTGCTCGAGGACGACCCGCGCGACTGGCGCGGCGCGCAGCGCAAGCTGCTCTCGAAGTCGCTCGCCTCACGCATCCGGCAGCGTCTCGCCGACCGCGGCGACACCATGGACTGGGAGGCCGTGTCGCGCGCGAGCCATGACCCCCGCGGCATCCCGATGCCGCTGTCCCGCGCGGGTGCGACGCCGCAGTCCGTGGTCGCCGAGGCGCGCCGCGTGCGCAACGCGGCGCCGCTCGGCGCCAACGTGGCGCGCGCCGCGCCGTGATCCCGGTCCACGACGACAACCCCACGCACCTCACGCCGTGGCTGACCTGGTCGCTGATCGCGGTCTGCGTGCTGGTGTTCCTCTGGCAGGCGCTGTCGGGCGATGCGCGCTTCGGCGCCATCATCGCGGGTCTCGGCGCGACGCCGGAGGTCATCTTCGGCCGCGACAACGCGATGGAGGACCCGCCGTGGGTGCCGGGCTGGCTCACGGTGTTCACCTCGATGTTCCTGCACGGCTCTTGGGCGCACCTGCTCGGCAACATGCTGTTCCTCTATGTTTTCGGCAACAACGTCGAGGATGCGATGGGCCACGGGCGCTTCATCCTCTTCTACCTGCTGTGCGGCGTCGCGGCGGTGTTCGCGCAGGCGCTGCCGGATCCGGCGAGCACCGTGCCGATGGTGGGCGCGAGCGGCGCGATCTCCGGCGTGCTCGGCGCCTACATGCTGCTGTACCCGCGTGCGCGCGTGCTGCTCGCCCTGCCGCCGCCGCTGATGTTCCTGACCATCGGTTGGGTGCGCGCGGTGTGGGTGCTGCTCGGCTGGTTCCTGATGCAGCTGCTGATGGCCACCATGACCGGCATCGGCGGCGGCGGCGTCGCCTTCGGTGCGCACATCGGCGGTTTCGTCGCCGGCATGGCGCTGGTGCCGCTGTTCAAGCAGCCGCATATCCCGCTGTTCAGGCGGCATTGACGCCCGACGGGGCGGCCGTGACCGGCCGCGGTCCGGTGTAACATCCCCGCACCATGAGCACGCGTCGGGTCGTCTTCTCGCACGGCAAGGAATCCGGTCCCTGGGGCACCAAGATCACGGCCTTGGCCGAGGTCGCGCGCGCCGCGGGCTGGTCGGTCGAGTCCGTCGACTACCGCGGCATCGACAGCGTGGAGGGCAGGCTGCAGGCTCTGCTGACGGCATGCAGCGCATCGCCCGTGCCGCCGGTGTTGGTCGGCTCCAGCCTCGGCGGCTGGCTCACCGCGGCCGCTTCACGGAGCGTCGGCGCGCGCGGCATGTTCCTCATGGCGCCGGCGTTCGACATGCCGGGGCTCCCGCCGCTGCCACCCGTCGCCGCCTGTCCGACGGTCGTGGTGCACGGCTGGCAGGACGACATCGTGCCGGTCGATCATGGTCTCGCGTTCGCGCGGGCGCGCCGCGCCACACTGCACACCGTCGACGACGACCATCGCCTGACCGCCTCGCTGCCTCGCATCTGCGGTTGGTTCGGCGAGTTCCTCGCGTCGCTCCCCGAGTGACGGTCGCCGCGTGAAGTCGCTGCTGCGCTGGTTCATGTCGTGGTGGGTGCGCGCCGAGGTGCGCCCTGACGGCGCCATCGAACGCATCGGCGCGGTCACCGCCGCGCCGGTCTGCTATGTCATCGAACGGCGCAGCGTCGTCGATGCGGCGTTGCTCGCGTCGATCTGCAAGCGCCAGGGTCTGCCGTCGCCCACGGGCCGTCTGGTCGGACGCGGCAAGGGCGAGGTGCGCGCGACGCTGCCGTTGTTGCAGGCGCGCGGGTGGTTCGACCCGCGCATCGATCGCCGGCCGCCGCCGGAGCTGCTGCGGCTCATCGACGCGCTGCGCGCCGACCCGGGCCTCGACGCGCGTCTGGTGCCGGTGCAGGTGTTCTGGGGGCGTGCGCCGCAGAAGGAAGGGTCATGGCTGCGGCTGTGGCTCACCGAGGGCTGGGTGCTCGGTGGCGGCCTTCGCAAGATGCTGCAGGTGCTGTTCAACGGCCGCTTCACCATGGTCGAGCTGGGCGAGCCGGTGAGCCTGCGCAGCATGCTCGACGACGACGGACCGGTCGAGCCGCAGGCCGCGCGCATCGCCCGCGCCTGGCGCGCCACCTTCCGCCGCCAGCGCGCGGCGCGCATCGGTCCCGACCTCTCGCACCGCCGCACCATCCTCGCGCGCGTGCTCAACACCCGCGCGGTGCGCGCCGCCGCCGCGCAGGAGGTCAGGACCAAGAAGGTCACCCGTCGCAAGGCGTTGCTCACGGCGCGCGGCTACGGCGAGGAGATCGCTGCGAACTACTCGCACGCCTTCGTGAACTTCATGGAGGCCTTCCTGCGCCGGCTCTGGACCCGGCTCTACGACGGCGTCGACTTCAACCATGTGGACACGCTGCGCGCCGTCGCGCGGGAGCACGAGGTGGTGTTCGTGCCCTGCCATCGCAGCCACATGGACTACCTGCTGCTCTCCTACGCGATCTACGTGCAGGGCTATGCGGTGCCGCACATCGCGGCCGGCATCAACCTCGACATCCCGGTGGTCGGCCGGCTGCTGCGCAAGGGCGGCGCGTTCTTCATCCGCCGCAGCTTCGCGGGCAACGCGCTCTACACCGCGGTGCTGATGAAGTACCTGGGCGCGATCATGGCGCGCGGCCACTCCATCGAGTACTTCATCGAGGGCGGCCGATCCCGCACCGGCCGCCTGCTGCAGCCCAAGACCGGCATGCTGGCGATGACGGTGCGCAGCTATCTGCGCGACCCGCGCCGTCCGGTCGTGTTCCTGCCCGTCTACTTCGGCTACGAGCGCATCGTCGAGGGCGACACCTACGTCGGCGAGCTGTCAGGCCGCCCGAAGCGCAAGGAAGGGATCGGCGACCTGCTGCGCGCGCCGCGCATGCTGCGCAAGAAGTACGGCCGCGTCAGCGTCAACATCGGCTCGCCGATCCATCTCGACGCGCTGCTCGGGCGCCACGCGCCGGACTGGCGTGAGCAGCCCCTCGAGGACGAGACGCGCGTGCCGTGGATCGCGCCGGCGGTCGACGACCTCGCGCAGCGCATCATGCGGCACATCAACGCCGCCGCGGCCGTGACGCCGATCAACCTGCTGGCGCTGACGCTGCTCGCCATGCCGCGCCAGACCATGCCGGCCGCGGATCTCGCGCGGCAGATCGACCTCTACATCGGATTGCTGCGCGAGGCGCCTTACGATCCGCGGGTGACGGTGACCGCGACCGGCGGCGAAGCGGCCATCGTCCACGGCGAGGCGCTCGGCGTGCTGCAGCGCCAGCCGCACAAGCTCGGCGAGCTGGTGCGCAGCAGCGACGAGGTCGCGGTGCTGATGACCTACTACCGCAACAACATCCAGCATCTCTTCGCGCTGCCCTCGTTGATCGCCTGCGCGTTCATCGCCAACCCGGTGGTCCCGACCGCCGACCTGCAGCGCCTCGCGTGGCGGGTCTACCCGTATGTCGCGGCGGAGCTCTTCCTGAAGTGGTCGGAGGACGAGCTCGCGGCGCAGGTGGATGCGCAGCTCGCCGCGCTCGCCAAGCTCGGCGTGCTCGGACGGATCGCGCTCCCCGACGGCGCGGAGGGCTGGCGCCGTCCGCCCTCGAACACCCCGGCGGCGGTGCAGCTGTCGCTGCTCGCCGAGTCCTCGGTGCAGACCATCGAGCGCTACTACCTCGCCATCTCGGCGCTGACGCACGCCGAGCCCGGCACCTACACCGCCAAGGAGCTCTCGGAGCGCTGCCAGCTGATGGCGCAGCGCATCGAGATGGTCTACGGCTTCGATTCGCCCGAGTTCGCCGACCGCGCGCTCTTCGACCAGTTCATCGCGCTGTTGCTGCGCCGCGGGGTCATCCGCGGCGACGATGCGGGGCGGCTGCTGCACGACGAGGTGCTGCAGCGGGTGGCGCAGGACGCGGAGTTCGTGCTCTCGGAGCAGATCCGCCACAGCATCCTGCAGGTCACACGCGGCTGACACGCCGCGGCGGCGTCAGTCGTCCCGGGCGGGTCGGCCGCGTCCGCGCTTGACCGCGCCGCGCCGCGTCTTCGACTCGATGCGGCGCTCCTTCGAGGCGCGGGTCGGCTTGGTGGCGCGCCGGGTCTTCGGCTCGACGAGCGCCCGCGTGACGAGGTCGACGAGGCGCTCCTCGGCGGCGCGGCGGTTCTGCTCCTGGCTGCGGTGCTCGCGGGCGATGATCAGCAGCGCGCCGTCGTCGGTGACGCGGCGGCCGGCGAGGGCGCGCA
>DAIMYL010000105.1:5194-6472 GCA_036734505.1 Steroidobacteraceae bacterium
GCGATGATCAGCAGCGCGCCGTCGTCGGTGACGCGGCGGCCGGCGAGGGCGCGCAGGCGCTGCTTCACGGCGTAGGACAGCACCGCCGTGCCCGCGAGGTCGAAGCGCAGCTGCACCGCCGAGGCGACCTTGTTGACGTTCTGGCCGCCGGGGCCGCCGGCACGCACGAAGCTGACCGAGAGGTCGGCGTCGGGGATCTCGACCCTACCCGCGCGCAGGGCCATCTTCGGCTCCGCCGAGGTGCGGCGGCCGCACCGCGACCGCGTCCGGTTCGAGGACGCGCACCTCCTGTTGGGCCACCGGGATCTTGATGCCCGCGTCCTTGAACAGCCGCCAGATGCGGCGGTTGACGTCGGAGCGCACGTTGTTGACGCCGTTCATCGGATCGCGGATCCAGAAGCGCGCCTCGAGCTTCATCCCGTAGTTCTCGAAGGAGATCAGCCGCGACACCGGCGCCGGATCCCGCAGGATGCGCGGGTGGCCCTCGGTGGCGCGGACCAGCAGCTCGAGCGCGACCTCCGGATCGTCGTCGTAGGAGACCATCACCGGCAGCCGCAGCCGCACCCGCTGGTCCGAATACGACCAGTTGATCACCGAGTTGGTGATCAGGCTCTGGTTGGGCACCAACGACTCCACGCCGTCGCGGTCGCGGACCACCACATAGCGCCCGCGCAGCTCCTGCACCCAGCCGAAGTTGTCGGAGGTGGTGCCGGTGTGCTGGTGGAAGCTGATGACATCACCGGGCTTGATCGACTTGTCCATCAGCAGCACGAAGCCGCTGACGAAGTTGCTGGTGATGTCGCGGATGCCGAAGCCGAGGCCGAACACGATGGCGCCGGTGAGCACCGTGAGCGCGGTGAGGTCCACGCCGGCGGAGTTGATGCCGAGCAGCACGCCGAGGCCGATCAGCAGGAAGTAGGCGGACTTGCTGATGCCGACGCGTGTGGAGGGCGCGAGGGATTCCATGGCCATCACCCGCCGCTCGATGGCGCGCGCGAGCAGCGTCATGGAGAGCACGAACGCCGTCACGACGACCAGGCCCTTCATGAGGTCCCAGAGGCTGAACACCGATTTGCCGGGCAGCAGGTCGACCTGGCCGAGCACGCGCTCCAGCCAGTCGAAGCCGCCCAGCACCTCGAGGCCGAGCGCGAGCCAGACGAGCAATGTCACGCGGGTCTCGTGGTGCGCGAGCCAGCTGCCGTCGCCGAGCAGCAGGCGTACCGCATAGACCCCGAGCCGCACCGCGCCGAGCGCGGCGACGAGCCGCAGCGCGAACAC
>DAIMYL010000106.1:0-6407 GCA_036734505.1 Steroidobacteraceae bacterium
CCGAATCGGAGGTCGAGGCGCCGGAGACCGAGGCCGTGGACGAGTCCGAGGCCGAGGCGGCCGACGAGGCGCTGGCCCCGGTCGAGGAGGGCGAGCGCCCGGTCGACGCCTACGGCCACGAACCGGGCGACCCCGAATACAAGGGGCCGGGCAAGCGCTTGGCTCCGACCGAGCGGCACTTCCGCACGGCCACCTTCGAGCGCGCCTCGATGGTCCCCGGCGACCGCCGCGTCACGCTCGCCTTCTCGAGCGAGATGCCCGTCGAGCGCGCCTTCGGCGTCGAGGTGCTGGACCACAGCGCCGGGGCCATCAACGCCAGCTTCATCGGCAGCGGCCGTGCGCCGCTGCTCGTGGACCACGAGATGACCGACCAGGTCGGAGTCGTGGAAGGGATCGAACTCGGCGCGGACCGCGTAGCACGCGCCCGCGTGCGCTTCGGGAGAAGCGCGCGAGCCGAGGAGATCTACCAAGACGTGCAGGACGGCATTCGCGCGAATGTGTCCGTCGGCTACGTCATCGACGAGATGGTGCTCGACGGCGAGCGGGAAGGCCGGGAGGTCTACCGCGCGACTCGTTGGACGCCGCTCGAGATCAGCATCGTGAGCATCCCCGCGGACGCCTCAGTCGGCGTCGGCCGTGCCCTCGATGCGCAGACCATCACAACCATCATCCCCAAGGAGTCCCACAAGATGGACAACCAGATCCCCGCCGGCGATGCCGGCATGAAGGCGGAGCGCGAGCGCGCTGCCGCCATCCTCGAGCTCGGCTCGCGGCACAGCCAGCGTGAGTTCGCCGAGCAGGCGATCCGCGACGGCGCCAGCGTCGAGCAGTTCCGCGGCGCCCTCCTCGACAAGGTGTCGAGCAAGCCCCTCGCCACGGCTGAGATCGGCCTGAGCAACGACGAGGTCCGCTCGTTCAGCTTCGTCCGCGCTCTGCGTGCGCTCGCCAACCCGACCGATCGCAAGGCGCAGAACGACGCGGCCTTCGAGTTCGCCGCCTCCGAGGCTGCGGCTCAGAAGGAGGGTCGCGCCTCGCGTGGCATCACGGTCCCGGCCGACGTCGTGTTCGCCAAGCGCGACATCACGACCGGCACGACCTCGGGCACGGCGAAGGGCGGCAACCTCGTCGCGACCGACCTGCTCGCCAGCTCGTTCATCGACGTGCTGCGCAACCGCATGGTGCTGTCGAGCCTCGGCGCGACCTACCTGACGGGTCTGCAGGGCAACGTCGCCATCCCGCGCAAGACGACCGCGTCGAGCGCCTACTGGGTGGCGGAGAACGTGGCCCCGACGGAGTCGACCAACGCCCCCGCCTTCGATCAGGTCACCCTGAGCCCGAAGACGATCGGCGCCTACGTCGACTTCAGCCGCCGGCTGATGCTGCAGGGTTCGCTCGACATCGAGACCCTCGTGCGCAACGACCTCGCCACGACCATCGCGGTGGCGATGGACGGTGCGGCGGTCGCTGGCTCGGGCACCAACAAGCCGACCGGCGTGCTGAACACGTCGGGCATCGGTTCGGTGACGCTCGGCACCAACGGTGCCGCGCCGACCTGGGCGATGGTGACCAGCCTGGTGCGTGAGGTGGAGATCGACAACGCGCTGACCGGCGCCGCGGCGTTCCTCACCAACGCGAAGGTGAAGGCGAAGCTCGCCAACACCGCGCGTCAGAGCTCGGGCGTCGAGGGCAACTTCATCCTGCAGCCGCCGTTCAGCGACCTCTACGGCTACCGCCTCGAGGTGTCGGAGCAGGTGCCGTCGAACCTGACGAAGGGCACGGGCAGCAACCTCTCCGCCATGATCTTCGGCGTGTGGAGCGACCTGCTCATCGGCCAGTGGTCGGGCATCGACCTCATGGTCGACCCGTACACCGGCAGCAACGCCGGCACGGTGCGCGTGGTGGCGTTCCACGACTGCGACTTCGCGGTGCGTCACCCCGAGTCCTTCGCCGAGTGCAACGAGATCATCACGACCTGATCGTGATCGACCTCGGTTCGATGCGGGGCCGTCATTCGGGGCGACGAGCAGTCGTCCTGGGTGGCGGCCCCACCCTTTTGAGCGACCTGCGGGTGGTGCGCCCGCGGGTGCAGGCGCTGGGCCTCTTCATCGGGGTCAACCAGCACGCGATGCTGCTGGACCTCGACTACATCGTCTTCCAGGACAAGGAGCTGGCTCCGATCCTGCAGGGCCACGGCGTCCCGCTCGTCACGCACCACAAGGACGTCGCCGACATCTGGTCGGGCATCGTCCCCGACTTCGGCTTCTCGGGCGGCACGGCCGTCTGGGTGGCGGACTACATGGGCTGCGACGAGATCATCGTCTGCGGCGTCGACGACTACACCCAGCCGCGGCGGTACTGGCACAGCCCGCCGGGATACCGCGGCCTCGAGATGGGCGTCACGGCGAGCTTCGCCTGGCGCACCGTCCGCGATTACATGGCGCGCCCCGAGATCGTCTCGGTGGTGTCTGGTCCAGCACAGCAGTGGTTCAAACCGTATGCGCATTGAGATGATCCGAGGCCGCGGCTACCGCGGCCAGTCCCTCGAACCCGGCCGCGTTGTGGAGGTCGATGCGGCCTTCGCCGCCGAGGCCATCCGCAAGGGCTGGGCGCGCGCCTACGTCGCTCCTGCGCCCTCTCCGGCGGCCGTAGAGGCTGCCCCGGCTCCGGCCCCCGCGCCGGCGGTGAAGCGTGGACGCAAGGGCGGCTGAGGTCCAGAAATACCGGGACGTCTACGCCCGGCACAGCGGCTATCGCATGAGCGACGGTCGGCTGCAGGCCATGAGCAAGCTGCTCGTCGGCCTTTCCGGCTCGCTGCTCGACGTGAGCTGCGGGCGCGGTGAGCTCTTGTCCGCGGCGGCGCAGCTCGGCTTCGGCCCGGTGCGCGGCACCGAGGCCGTCCCGGCGCTCTGCGACGGCGAGCGGGTGGTCGAGGCGCAGATCCATGCGCTGCCCTTCGCCACGGCGAGCTTCGATGTCGTGACCTGCGTCGACGTCATCGAGCACATCCTGGAGCCTGACATCGAGGCGGGCCTGCGCGAGCTGGAGCGTGTCACCAAGGGCACGCTCATCATCGCCGCGGCCGACTACCCCGATGTCTGGGACGGCATCAACCTGCACCCCTCGGCGCGGCCGTACCCGGAATGGGAGCGGCTCTTCAAGCGGGTGCTGAGTGGGACGGTGGTCTGGGCCGGCCAGACATCGACGAGCGAGGTCTGGAGGGTGACGTATGGCCGTTGAGTCCGCCGCCGACCGTGCCGCCTTCTTCAATCTGAACGATTGGGCGGTGAAGGGCCGCTACCGCAACCGCGGGCGCGTGTTCCCCATCGTCGGCATCTTCGACAATCCCTTCGTGGCGGTCGACGTCGCCGAGGCCCCCTTCTCGTCGAGCGTGCCGACCTTCCACATCGCCACGGCCTCGCTGCCGTGCCGCGTCCAGAACGGCGACACGCTGTACGTCAACGACGCCCAATACGTCGTGCGCGACTTCCAGCACGACGGCACGGGGGTCACCGTGCTGCGCCTCGAGGTGAGCCTCGACTACGACCTCGACCTCGCCAGCAACCTTGAGACCGAGGCGGGCGAGAACCTCGTCACCGAGGCGGGCTTCTTCATCCTGCAGGAGGCCTGATGTCGCACGCACGGCTCAAGATCCGCGACCGCGTGGTCAGCATCCTTGAGGCGGCCTCGGTCGCCGATACGGTGACCAAGTCGCGCGTGTACCCGCTGCCGGCGGACACGGTGTCGGCGGCGCTCGTCTACACCAACAACGAGGTCGTCAACCAGGAGCAGACGACGCTCACCCATCCCCGGCGGCTCGGCCGGGAACTGACCCTCGCCATCGAGGTGGTCGCGCGCGATTCGGCGCGCCTGGACGACCGCCTCGACGTGCTGTGCGCCAACGTGGAGAACGCGATCGGCGCAGACCCAACTCTTGCGGGCATGGTCAAAGACTGCGCCCTGACCGACACGGTGGTCACGCACTCCTTCGACGGAGATGCGCCTATCGGGTCGGCCCGGATGCAGTTCCGCGTCACGTACCGCACGAGCGAGCTCGACGCCGGCTCGATCATCAACTGACCCTCAAACCTAGGAGCATCTTCAAATGGCAAACCACCACGGCACCGAAGGCCTGGTTCGCGTCGGCACGAACACCGTTGCCGAGGTGACCGGCTTCTCCTTCACCGCAACCGCCGAGTACGCCGAGGACACGACCCTCGCGGACACGGCCAAGACCTACAACGTCACCGCCATCACGGCGTGGAACGGCACGGTCACGGCCTTCTGGGACGAGACCGACACGACCGGACAGGTCGCGCTCGCCCCGGGCGCCAACGTGTCGCTCGTGCTCGCGCCCGAGGGCGTCGGCGCCGGTGCCACCCGCTACAGCGGCAACGCGCTGGTGACAGAGATCACCCGCAACGTGCAGCGCGGCGCGGTGACCGAGATCACCTTCAACTTCATCGGCAACGGCACCCTCACGGCGGCCACGAGCTGATGAACTGGAAGGACGCAGCGAAGGCGCAGTTCAAGGAGCGCCGCTCGCCGGAGAACCTGAAGCAGATCCCGGTGCCGGAGTGGGGCATCACCGTCCATTATTGGTCGGAGATGACCCTCGCCGAGCGCCGGGAGATCTTCCTTCTTGCCAAGCAGGATGGTGACAAGACCATCCTGGACTTGGAGGCCATCGCCGTTACGCTCATCGTGCGTGCGCGTGATTCGTCGGGTGCCAAGCTCTTCAGCAAGGCCGAGCGGCTGGAGCTGCTGAACAACTACGACCCCGACGTCTTGACGCGCATCGTTGCTG
The DNA here is from genome assembly GCA_036734505.1 of Steroidobacteraceae bacterium. GTDB lineage: Bacteria > Pseudomonadota > Gammaproteobacteria > Steroidobacterales > Steroidobacteraceae > UBA964. The sequence continues at coordinate 4,805 of DAIMYL010000106.1, forward strand.
AGATGAACGATGGCACGGTGACCGAGACGCCGGATACCGCCGAAAAAAACTGATCTCGGACCCCCAGCTCCGCGCGATCTACGCGCTGTCGCTGCGGCTGGGGGTCCTTCCTTCTGAGATCTTCGACATGACCGAGCGCGACTTCTTCGGGCTGCTGGCGGCTGCCAAGCTCGAGGCCGAGGAACAGGAGCGAAAATGGCGCGTGCAGAAGTAGTAATCACCGCGACCGATCGCACCCAATCCGCGCTCAACTCGGCGCAGCGCGGGTTGACCGGATTGCAGAAGTCGGCCTCTGCGGCATCGGCGACGCTGAAGAGCGCCTTCGGAATCATCGGTGTCGCCGCTGTTGGCGCCTTTGTCGTGCGGGTTGCGCAGGCTGCTGACCAATTGCAAGACCTTGCCGACAATATCGGCGTCAGCGCCTCGTCGTTGTCGACGTTGAAGCTGGCGGCGGCGCAGTCGGGCACCTCGCTCGACAGCGTGGCGCTTGCCATGCAGAAGATGTCGCAGACCATCGGCGACGCGGTGAGTGGCAGCAAGCAGGCGCAGCAGGCCTTTGCCACTCTCGGCATCAACGTCCGCGAAATCGCCAACCTCCGCCCGGACGAGGCTTTCGGGCGGGTCGCCGACGCCATCAGCCGAATCGAGAACCCCTACCTCCGAGCAGCCGCCGCGCAGGATATCTTCGGCAAGGGTGCGAAAAATATCCAGATGTTGCTCAAGCAAGGTTCGGCGGCATTGACGGAATCGCGCGCGCAATTGGAAGCTCACGGCGCGGCGCTTTCGGACATCGATATCGACCGCATCGCGGCGATGAATGACCAGTTCGCGGCGCAGTCGACCATCGTCGGGAATCTTGCGACCAAGATGCTGGCGAACTTCGCCCCGGCCATCGATGTCGCCGTCGGCGCGTTTTCCACCCTGATGGAATCGATGGGCGGAAGCGATCGCGTCGGCCGCACGCTCGGCATCACCTTTATCGCCCTGATGAAGGCCGTGCAGTCGGCTGGGAGCGGCATCCTTTCCGTCTTCGAGCTCATCCGCAGCGTCATCACCAAGCTCGTGGCGTTTACGCTGCGCGGCGTGGAGATGCTCACGAGCGGATTTGCCAAGCTGGTGCTCCTTGCCGAGCGGCTTGTCGGCGGCAATGTCGGCGCCGACATCGCGGCGGCTGCTGCTTCCATCGGCGGTCTTGCGCAGTCTTTCGACGAGGCGAGTGCGTCGGCGGCCAAGAATGCGGTCGACTTCGGCTACAGCGCTGGGCGAGCAGCTCGTGACATCTTCGCTGCTGCCGACATCTACGATGCCGCCGCCGCACGCCTTGACACCGCTGCACGCAACCGCATCGGGCAAGGCATGACGCCGGGCATCTCCGACGTCGCAAACGCCGCCGGAGCTGGTGGGAAAAGCATCTCGCGCGCGCTGAGAGAAATCACGGTCACGCCGCCTAAGCTCGACAACGACCTGACCGATGGCCTTGTCGATTCCATCATGAAGTCGTACGAGCAGCGCTTCGGGCAGCAGTTCGCCACGCTAACTGCCTTCGCCCAGGAGGCGGCGCGGTCGATGCAGTCGGCCTTCGCCGACTTCCTCTTCGACCCCT
>DAIMYL010000107.1:0-6286 GCA_036734505.1 Steroidobacteraceae bacterium
ACGACGGTGGTGGCGGCTTGGTTTTCCATGTTTTCCTCTGGCTTGAATCGGTGCGGGCCTTCTGCCCGCCACCGGGAAAGTGTTGCGGTGGGGTGGAACTGCTCGGATCAGTCGGTCAGCTTGAAGCGGACATTGAACTGGGTGCACATCTCGACGGCGGCCCCGTCCTCCGTGCCCGGAGCGAAGCGCGCCCTGCGGGCCCACTTCACGGCAGCCTCGTCCAGCGAAGCCGTGCCCGACCCGTTGGTCACGGTCGGATCGCCGGCGACGCGGCCGTCCGGACCGACGCAGGCCCGCACCGTCGTGACACCCTCGATCTCGGCGCGGCGCGCGGAGGCCGGGTAGAACTCGTCGGTGGACGGCGACCGCCGGACATCGAGCTTCGGCGCCACGCGGACAACCCTGCGCTCGACCGGTGCCGCGACCGGCGGCGGCGGCGGAGCGGGCTTGTCCGTCACGTTGCTGATCGCCGTGGTGTTGGTCTCCATCGGGATGTCGATCATCACGTCAGGCGGGGGCACCTGCACCGGCGGACGCTCCATCTGGGGCGGCGGCGGCGGCGGCGGCTTGTCCTCGGGCTTGATCTCTTCGATGAGATCGGTCTGCAGCGGCGCAGCCACGACCTCCACCACCTTGCGGGCGAGACCCGACACCAGTGCATAGAGCAGCAGCAGGTGGAAGGCGATGATGCCCAGAAGGACGCCGGTCCGGCGCGAGTTGTTCCGTTGTACGTATACGGCCATGGTCTCTCGTGTTCGCCTCGTGCGGCGACAGCCCGCCCGATTCCGCGCGACAGGTGCGGGAAACTACCCGCCTTCCATGACACGCGCAACCTCAACTTCGTCGACACCCGGGGGACCGGTGCGCCGCCGAAGACCTGTAACCAATCCGACATCTGCATCCGGGTGGGGTTCCCTCCGCAGCCGATGCATCGGACTTCTGCGAGGAGGCACGGCGCATTCCTGCCACCGCTTCCGGTCCGCCCGACGAATCGCGCGTACCGTCACACCCCCCTACCTCGTCGAACTTTAACCGCCCTCCGGCGACCTGACAACCTGTCCGGAGGAAGAACCTTTGCCGACACCTCACATCAGTCCGTCACGGCGCCCGTCGACGCGCTGCTCACGACCCGCGCGAATTTCGCCAGAACGCCTTCGGTGGCGTAAGGCCGCGGCGCTTTCCACTTGCGTCGACGGGCCTTGAGCTCGGTCGCCGTCAACGCGACATCGATGCGTCGCCGCACGGCATCGATCGTCACCCGGTCGCCGTTGCGCAGCAGCGCGAGCGGGCCGCCATCGGCGGCCTCCGGCGAGATATGTCCGACGACGAAGCCGTGGCTGCCGCCCGAGAAACGCCCATCGGTGATGAGCGCGACCTTGTCGCCGAGACCGCGGCCCATGATGGCGCCCGTAGGGCTCAGCATCTCGCGCATGCCGGGGCCGCCGCGCGGACCCTCGTAGCGGATCACCACGACATCGCCCGCCTTGACCTTGCCGGCGAGGATCGCTGCGGTGGCCTTCTCCTCGCCGTCGAACACCCGTGCGCGGCCCGAGAACGACAGGCCTTCCTTGCCCGTGATCTTCGCCACCGCGCCCTCGGTCGCGACGTTGCCGTAGAGCACGACGAGATGGCTGTCCTTTTTGATGGGCGCATCGAAGCCCCGGATGATGTCCTGGCCGGCGGGATACGCGCCGACACCCGCGAGGTTCTCCCGCAGCGTGCGACCCGTGACGGTGAGGCAATCGCCATGCAGCAGGCCGCGGTCGAGCAGCATCTTCATCAGCGGCTGGATGCCGCCGATCGCGATCAGCTCCGACATGGCGTACTTGCCGCTCGGCCGCAGGTCCGCGAGCACCGGCACCCGCTTGCCGATGCGCGTGAAATCGTCCAGCGAGAGCTTCACATGCGCGGCGCGTGCGATGGCGAGCATGTGCAGCACGGCGTTGGTGGAACCGCCGAGCGCGATGATGACGGTGATCGCGTTCTCGAAGGCCTTGCGCGTCAGGATTCGGCGCGGCGTGATCCCGGCCTCGACCAGCCGCACCACGGCCTCGCCGGCGCGGCGGCAGTCGTCGCGCTTGCTCTGCCCGACCGCCTCCTGCGCGGAGCTGTCGGGCAGCGACAATCCGAGCGCCTCGATCGCGGAGGCCATGGTGTTCGCGGTGTACATGCCGCCGCAGCTGCCGGGTCCCGGGATGGCGGTGCGCTCGACCTCGGCGAGCTCCTCGTCGCTCACCTTCCCCGCCGCATGGCCGCCGACCGCCTCGAAGACCGACACGATGTCGCGGCGCTTCGCGCCGGGACGGATGGTGCCGCCGTAGACGAACACGGACGGCCGGTCGAGCCGCGCCATGGCGATCGCGCAGGCGGGCATGTTCTTGTCGCAGCCGCCGAGCGCGACGAACCCGTCGAAGCCCTCCGCTCCGACCACGGCCTCGATGGAGTCGGCGATGATCTCGCGCGAGACCAAAGAATAGCGCATGCCGGGAGAGCCCATCGAGATGCCGTCGGAGACGGTGATGGTGTTGAACAGCACCGCTTTGCCGCCCGCCGCGTTCACGCCGCGCTCGGCCTCGGCGGCGAGCTCGTTGAGGTGCATGTTGCAGGGCGTGAGGTTGGCCCAGCTCGAGGCGATGCCCACCTGCGGCCGCCGGAAATCGGCGTCGGTGAAGCCGACCGCGCGCAGCATGGCCCGCGACGGCGTCTGCTTCGGGCCGTCGACGACCAACCGCGACCAGCGCCGCGGGTCGACGCCTTCGGCGGTGTTCTTGGGGGGCTTGGAGCGGGTCGGCTTGGACGGGGGCATCGAGGTTCCTCGTGTGGATCGGTTCTGTGTGCGTGGCCGTGCGTGGGGGTGCAGTTCGGGGCGGGCGACCCCGACGGATCAGCCGATACGCTCGCGGATCAGTCGGTGTGCCATGCGCAGGCAATGAGCCTCGCCGCCCAACGGCCGACCGGGACGCTCGCGCGGATTCCATGCGTACAGGTCGAAGTGCGCCCAGGGCGTGCCTGCGGTGACGAAGCGGCGCAGGAACAGCGCGCCGAAGATGGCGCCCGCGAACGACGAGGCGGCGACGTTCGACAGGTCCGCGACGCGGCTCGACAGCTCCTCGTCGTAGCCGTCCCAGAGCGGCATCGGCCACACCGGGTCATGGACCTCATCACCGCAGCGCTGCGCCGCCGCCAGGAGTCCGGCGTCGTTGCTGAACGCCGCGGGAAGATCCGGGCCGAGCGCCACCCTCGCCGCACCGGTCAGCGTCGCGAAATCGAGCAGCAGCGCCGGAGACTCGCTGCAGGCCTCGGTCAGGGCGTCGGCGAGCACGAGCCGCCCCTCCGCGTCGGTGTTGTTGACCTCGACGCTGAGGCCGCGCCGCGAGCGCAGCACATCGCCCGGTCGGTAGGCGTCGCCGCCGATCGCGTTCTCCACCGCCGGGACCAGCAGCCGCAGGCGGATCGGCGCGCGGCGCTCCATCAGCAAGCCGGCGAGCCCGAGCGCGACCGCGGCGCCACCCATGTCCTTCTTCATTAGCGCCATGCCGGCCGAGGGCTTGATGTCGAGGCCGCCGGAGTCGAAGCAGACACCCTTGCCGACGAGCGTGACCTTCGGGTGGCGCTCGTCGCCCCAGCGCAGGGCGATGAGCCTCGGCTCCCGCGATGCGGCGCGACCCACGGCGTGGATCATCGGATAGTTCTCGGCCAACAGCTCTTCGCCGACGAGCACGCGGCATTCGGCGTCATGGGTCGCGGCGACCGCGCGCACGGCTTCCGCGAGCTCCGCAGGTCCGAGCGAGTTGGCGGGTCGGTTGATGAGGTCGCGCGCCGACGCGCAGGCCCTCGCCTCGCGTTCGGCCGAGGCGACATCCGCGCCGGACGGCGGCACGACGCGTGCGCGGATGGGGGCCGTGGGACGGGACGCCGCCGATGCGGGACGCATCGCACCCGATACCCAGCCGAGCACGGCGTTGGTCGCCGACCCGCTCGGCATGTCCTGAGCGAACCGATAGACCCCAGGGGGCAGCTTGTCGGGCAATCCGGCGGTCTGCCAAGGGCTCAGCGCCTCCAGGCCAGGACCCGCACCCAGCCCGGCCAACACACCGGCGACCGCGCCGGAAGGATCCGGCAACACGAGCACACGATGCCGCTCGCCGCTGAACTGATGCGCCTCGACCCACGCCGACACCGCCGGCGGCTGCGACGCGCGCCACCCAGCGACCTCGGACTCACGCAGCAACCAGATGGGCACCGATGGCGCGGCGGTGCGCACAAGAGGGTCGTGTACCGCTTTCGGATCGCCGCCGGCGAGGGGTTCGGATGAGGCTGACATGGGTGCCATGTTAGCCCGAAAATCCGCGGTCTCGGCAGCGACAGCGGCGTGCGTGCGTTGACACCCATGCGCCCCCCGTGCTTGAATTACCGGATGTTCCGCGCCGTCCAATCGCTTGCGAACGCCTCCGGGTCCGCCCCGTCGGCGACGCTAGCCCTTGCGACGCAGCTACCCCTTGCGGGTGGCGGGTGCGGGTCACGCGCCGGGTCCTGAGCCAAAAGCCAGCCCCGGCCGCGCGCCGAGACAAGGGGACCCCGCACCGGCCGACCGCCGCTGCGGGGTTTTTTTTCGGGTCACGGAATCTTCGGATCATGCAAACGGGAGTCGAGAGATGAAGCTTTATTCGCGTAAGGATGTCGACAAGAAGGCGCTGAAGGGCGCGCGGATCTGCGTGCTGGGTTACGGCAGCCAGGGACGCGCGCACGCGCTCAACCTGCGCGACAGCGGCCATGATGTCGTCATCGGCGTCCGCAAGGGCGACAGCTGGAAGAAGGCGAAGAAGGACAGGTTGCCGGTGATGGAGCCTGCCAAGGCGGTCGTCGGCGCCGACCTCATCGCGATGCTCGCGCCGGACCTCGCCCAGAAGGACCTCTACAAGTCGGTCCTCGCCGGCGTCAAGAAGGGAGCGACCCTGCTCTTCGCCCACGGCTTCAACGTCCACTTCGGCCAGATCAAGCCGCGCAAGGACCTCGATGTGGTGCTGATCGCGCCCAAGGGTCCGGGCGACCTCGTGCGTCGCCAGTACGAGCAGGGCCGCGGCGTGCCCGCGCTGCTCGCGGTGCACCAGGATGCCAGCGGCAAGGCCTTCGCCAAGGCGCTCGCCTACGCCGACGGCATCGGCGGCACCCGCGGCGGCGTGCTGCAGACGACCTTCGCGGAGGAGACCGAGACCGACCTCTTCGGCGAACAGGCGGTGCTCTGCGGCGGCGCGACGGAGCTCGTCGTCCGCGGCTTCGAGACCCTGGTCGAGGCCGGCTACCAGCCCGAGGTCGCCTACTTCGAGTGCATGCACGAGCTCAAGCTCATCGTCGACCTGTTGCACGAAGGCGGCATCTGGAAGATGCACAAGTTCATCAGCGAGACCGCCAAGTACGGCGATCTCACCCGCGGTCCGCGCGTGGTCACCAAGAAGACCAAGGCCGAGATGCGCAGGATCCTCAAGGAGATCCAGCAGGGCAAGTTCGCCCGCCAGTGGATCCGCGAGAACAAGACCGGCCGCAAGAAGTACGAAGCGATGCTCAAGGCCGACCTCGACCGTCCCATCGAGAAGGTCGGCTACGCACTGCGCGCCCGCATGCCCTGGCTCGACCAGGGCCGTTGATGCGGTCGCCCCGCTGAAGCCGCCAGACCCGTATACGGAGACCCGCACATGAGCCCGAATGCCGACCGCGTGATGATCTTCGACACCACGCTGCGCGACGGCGAGCAATCGCCCGGATGCAGCATGACGCAGCCCGAGAAGCTGCGCGTGGCGAAGGCGTTGGCGGACCTAGGCGTCGACATCATCGAGGCGGGTTTCCCGGCGGCGTCGCCGGGCGATTGGGACTCGGTGAACGCCGTGGCGCGCGAGGTCGAAGGACCGATCATCTGCGGCCTTGCGCGCTGCAACCGGGGCGACATCGAGAAGGCGGCGAGCGCGCTGCGGCCCGCCGCTCGGCACCGCATCCATGTGTTCCTCGCGACCAGCGCCATCCACCGCGAGTACAAGCTCAACATGGCGAAGGAGGAGATCCTGCGCAACGCCGTGGCAGGCGTGAAGATGGCGCGCGAGTTCTGCGACGATGTGGAGTTCTCGCCGGAGGACGCCTCGCGGACCGAACTCGACTTCCTCGCGCAGGTCGTCGAGGCCGTCATCGATGCGTGCGCGACCACCGTGAACATCCCGGACACGGTCGGCTACACGGTGCCGCACGAGTTCGCGGAGCTGTTCCGCTACCTGCGCAAGAACGTCCGCAACATCGA
>DAIMYL010000108.1:0-3250 GCA_036734505.1 Steroidobacteraceae bacterium
GCGCATCGAGGCCGCCATCGCCGCGCGGCGCGCGGCGCGTCAGGCCAAGGACTTCAAGCGTTCGGACGAGATCCGCGACGAACTCGCGGCGGCCGGCATCGTGCTCGAGGACAAGCCGGGCGGGGTCACCGTCTGGCGGCGGCAGTAGTCAGCCGATCACTGGAAAGACGGGTCGCGCAGCGGAAAGTCGGGCGCGCTGCCGATCAACCGACGGACCTGGGGCGGCCATTCCGCAGCGAGCTGTCGCTGCAGCACGGGGACGAGCCGTTCGTGCAGCCAACGGGCGTAGGGAATCCCTGCCGCCTCCGCGGCCTCGCGCGCCAGGCGGTCGGTCTCGTCGTCGATCTCAATGGTCACGCGCTTCATACTAGTGATTATATCTTGGGCGCCGACGCAGGGTCAGTTCGCCCTGTCGGGCGAGATGACATCGACCGTCGGGAAGTAGCTGCGATAACGCTGCCCGTCCCGGGTCAGCACGGGCACATCGACGACCGCGGCATGTGCACCGACGAAGAAATCCGCGAGGATGGATTGCTTCGCGCCGCCGCGCCGTCGGTACTGCAGGAAGGCCTTTCCCGCGAGGAACAGGGCAGGGCGGGGGATCTCGAGCATCCGCAGACCGAGGTCATCAACCGTCCGCTCCAGCTTTGCGATGGAGTCGAAGGCGATCGATATCTCGGAGTAGATCACCGGATTGATGGCCAGCGGATGCACCATGGACTGTGAGCGCAGCTGCTCCCGCGACCACTGCGCCCAGGTCGGATCGTCGCAGAGCACATCAAGGATCACGTTGGAGTCGACGAGCAGCACCGAGTCCCCCGGCGACGAGTCCGCGATGCCCCTCAGCCGCGCAGCAGGGCCATCAACTCGTCGGTACGCCATCGGTTGTCCGCAGTGCCTGTCGCCCGATCGAACCGGTCGGACTGCGCGGGCTTGGCCGGTCCCGCCTTTCGGAGTATGACCTGCCCGTCGTCGGTGACCGCGAATTCGACGCGGTGCCCCGGCTTCAGGCCGACGGCGTCCCTGACATGCTTGGGGATGGTGACCTGGCCCTTGACGGTCAGCGTGGTGGACATGGGGAGACCCCTGGAAGTATTACCGACATACGAATGGTAATACTTCCGATGTGGAAGTCCAGCCGCGTATCTCGCGGCTTTGTCCAGAAAGGGCCTACCGCCCCCTTCTCCGCAGCGCCGCCTCCAGGGTGTTCTTCATGAGCATGGCGACGGTCATGGGGCCGACGCCGCCCGGCACGGGCGAGATCCAGGATGCACGCTGCGCGGCCGGCTCGAACTCGACATCGCCGGTGAGCGAGCCGTCGTCGCGCCGGTTGATGCCGACATCGACCACCACGGCGCCCGGGCGGATCCACTCGCCGCGCACCAGGCCGGGCTTGCCGGCCGCGGCGATCAGCACCTCGGCCTCGCGCACATAGTGCTCGAGGTCGGGCGTGAAGCGGTGGGTGACGGTGGTCGTCGCGCCCATCAGCAGCAGTTCCAAGGACATCGGCCGCCCGACGATGTTCGAGGCGCCGACCACCACGCAGTGCCGCCCCTTCACCGATACGCCGATGTGCTCGAGCATGCGCACCACGCCGTAGGGCGTGCAGGGGCGGATGAGCGGCGTGCGCTCGGCCAAGCGTCCGATGTTGTACGGGTGGAAGCCGTCGACGTCCTTGCGCGGGTCGATGCGCTCGACCACCTCGGACTGGCGGATCTGCTCGGGCAGCGGCAGCTGCACCAGGATGCCGTCGATGTCCGGGTCGGCGTTCAGGCGGTCGATGACGGCGAGCAGCTCGAGCTCGCTGGTCGACTGCGGGAGGTCGATGGCGACCGAGTGGATGCCGCAGTCGGTGCAGGCGAGGCGCTTGTTGCGCACATAGACGGCCGAGGCGGGGTTGTCGCCCACCATGACGACGGCGAGGCCGGGCGGCCGACGGCCGGCGGCGACCATGCCGTCCACGGTGGCTCTGACCTCCGCGCGTACCAGCTTGGAGATGGCCTTACCGTCGATGATCTGTGCGGTTCTTGTGCTCATGGCGGCGGATTCTCGCATGGCGGCCCGCGCGGCGGCATGCCTCAAGGCGACGGGATTTGGCGGAGCCTCTGCTATCATCCGGAGGATGAACGACGCGCCGAACAGCCTGCCGCAGGCCTACGACGACGAGATCGATCTCTGGGAACTCTGGGATACGGTCTGGTCGGGGCGGTGGCTCATCATCGCGATCACCGCGCTGTTCGCGGTGGGCGGCGTCACCTATGCGCTGCTCGCACAGGAGTGGTGGCGCGCCGAGGTCGTGCTCGCGCCCGCCGACAAGAAAGCGCTCCCCGGTGCGTTGTCTCAGCTCGGCGGACTCGCGAGCCTCGCCGGCGTGAACATCGGCTCGGGCGGTGACCAGGAGCCGCTCGCGGTGCTGCGCTCGAAGGGCTTCTCGCGCGAGTTCATCACCGAACAGAACCTGATGCCCGTCCTCCTGAAGGATGTCGAATCGCCGGACGGCAAGCCGCTCGACATCCGCGACGCGCTGCGCGAGTTCGAGAAGGTCCGCTCCGTCAGCGACGACAAGAAGACCGGCCTCGTCACGCTCGGCATCCGCTGGAAGGACCCCGAGACCGCCGCCACCTGGGCGAACCTCATGGTGCAGCGCTTGAACGCCCGGCTGCGCGCGCAGGCCTTGGCCGAGTCGCAGCGCAATGTCGATTTCCTGCAGAAGGAGATGGCGGCGACGAGCGTCGTCTCCTTGCAGCAGTCCATGGGCCGCGTGCTCGAGGGCGAGATGCAGAAGCTCATGCTCGCCCGCGGCAACGAGCAGTTCGCCTTCAAGGTCATCGACCCCGCGACGCCGCCGAAGCTGCGGGATGCCCCGAAGCGCGCGCTGATCGCCATCGTGGCGACGCTCGCCGGCGGCTTCCTCGGTCTGCTCGCGGTGTTCCTGCGCAAGGCCATCCGCGAGCGCCGACGCCCGGTTTGACCTCCCGCCCAGCCTTTCCGTATGATTCGCGCCCCCGCGACGGTCGCGTGAGTGGCCTTGCCGGCCTCCCGGGCGATGGACTTCGGGCGCGGGGCATGGCGCAGTCTGGTAGCGCATCTGCTTTGGGAGCAGAGGGTCGGGGGTTCAAATCCCTCTGCCCCGACCAGTCCGGGTCATCGTGGGATCTGATGGTTTTGTAGGTACGATACTCGTCAGCAGGGCGCCCGTAGCTCAGCTGGATAGAGCAACGGCCTTCTAAGCCGTAGGTCGCAGGTTCGA
>DAIMYL010000108.1:3350-6225 GCA_036734505.1 Steroidobacteraceae bacterium
CGGTGGACGTAGCTCAGTGGTAGAGCCCCGGGTTGTGATCCCGGCCGTCGTGGGTTCGATCCCCATCGTCCACCCCAATCCCCTGCAAGGGCGAGGGGATGGTTTTTTTGGATCGCGGGTTGTTTTCGAAGGGCCGTTAGCTCAGCTGGTAGAGCAGTTGACTCTTAATCAATTGGTCGTAGGTTCGATCCCTACACGGCCCACCACCCCCGCCCACGGGGCGAAAGTGGCGGAACTGGTAAACGCACTGGATTTAGGTTCCAGCGGGGCAACCCTTGAGAGTTCGAGTCTCTCCTTTCGCACCACCTTCTAGACGGATCAGCCAGGAATCAGCATGCAGGTATCAGTGAGCACGGTTGCGGGCCTCGAGCGCCGCATCGAAGTGGCGGTCCCCGCCGAGCGCGTCGCGGGCGAGATCGAGTCGCGCCTCAAGCAACTCGCGAAGACCGCGCGTCTCAAGGGCTTCCGCCCCGGCAAGGCGCCGCTCGCCGTGGTGCGCCAGCAGTTCGCCTCGCAGGTGCAGACCGAGGTCGTCGGCGACCTGCTGCGCGAGTCGTACTCGGAGGCCGTGAGCCGCGAGAACCTCAAGCCCGCCACGGACCCGCGCATCGAGAACCTCTCGGCCGAGCCGGGCGCCGACCTGCGCTTCACCGCGCTGCTCGAGGTCATGCCTGAGGTCAAGGTCAAGCCGGTCTCCGAGCTCGCCATCGAGCGCCCGACCGCCGACATCACCGACGCCGACATCGACGCGATGCTCGAGTCCATGCGCCGCCAGCGGCCGGACTACATCGCGGTCGAGCGTGCCGCCGCCGATGGCGACCGCGTGACCGTCGACTTCGAAGGCCGCATCGACGGCGAGACCTTCCAGGGCGGCAGCGCCACCGGCATCAAGTTCGTGCTCGGCAAGGGCCAGATGCTCGCCGAGTTCGAGCAGGGCGTGCGCGGTGCGAAGGCGGGCGAGTCCCGCAGCATCACCGTCAACTTCCCGGCCGACTACGGCAGCGCGACCGTGGCGGGCAAGACCGCCCTGTTCGCGGTCACGGTCACGGCCGTCGAAGAAGAGAAGCTCCCCGCCATCGACGATGCGTTCTGCGAGGCCTTCGGCGTCGCCGAGGGCGGCGTCGAGGCGCTGCGGCGCGATGTGCGCGAGAGCATGCAGCGCGAGCTCGCGGGCGCCATCCGCGGCCGCGTGCGCACCCAGGTGCTCGACGCGCTGCACGACGCCAACCCCCTCGAGGTGCCGAAGGGCATGGTCGCCGAGACCGTGCAGAGCATGCAGATGGACTTCGCGCGTCGCGTCGGCATCCGCGACCCGAAGCAGCTGCCCGCCGCCGACGGCATGATCGAGCCCGCGCGTCGCCGCGTCGCGCTCGGCCTCGTGGTCGGCGAACTCATGCGTGCGCAGGACATGAAGGTCGACCGCGCGCGCGTGCAGGCCCGCCTCGCCGAGCTCGTCGGCGACCACCCGCAGGCCGACGAGATGCGCCGGCAGTACCTGCAGAACGCCGACGCCATGCGCCAGATCGAGTCCGCCACCCTCGAGGACCAGCTCATCGACTGGGTGCTCTCGCAGGCGCGCGTCACCGACAAGCCCTCGACCTTCAGCGAGCTGACCGGCTTCGGCAAGAACCCGTCCAACGAGTGAGCGACACCCGCATGAACGAGCAAGCCCTGAACCTGGTGCCGATGGTCGTCGAGCAGACGGCCCGCGGCGAGCGCGCCTACGACATCTACTCGCGCCTGCTCAAGGAACGCGTGATCTTCGTCGTGGGTCCGGTCGAGGACCACATGGCGAACCTCATCGTCGCGCAGCTGCTGTTCCTCGAGTCCGAGAACCCGGACAAGGACATCTCGCTCTACATCAACTCGCCGGGCGGGTCGGTGAGCGCGGGTCTCGCCATCTACGACACCATGCAGTTCATCAAGCCCGACATCAGCACCATCTGCATCGGCATGGCGGCCTCGATGGGCGCGGTGCTGCTCGCCGGCGGCGAGAAGGGCAAGCGCTACATGCTCCCGAACTCGCGGGCGATGATCCACCAGCCCTGGGGCGGCTTCCAGGGCCAGGCCACCGACATCAGCATCCAGGCCCGGGAGATGCTGCTGACGCGTGAGCGCCTGAACAAGATCCTGGCCGACCACACCGGCCAGCCCATCGAGAAGATCCAGCAGGACACCGAACGCGACAATTTCATGGGCGTCGAGGCGGCCATCGCCTACGGCCTCGTGGACAAGTCCCTCGAAAAGCGGCTATAACGCCGGCATGAAGGACGAAAAAGGCGGGCGGGGCGACGACGGCAAGCTGCTGTACTGCTCCTTTTGCGGCAAGAGCCAGCATGAGGTCCGCAAGCTCATCGCGGGCCCCTCCGTGTTCGTCTGCGACGAGTGCGTCGAGCTCTGCAACGACATCATCCGCGAGGAGCTCGAGACCCGTGCCGAGCGCCAGCGCGACAAGCTCCCGAAGCCGGTCGAGATCAAGCGCGTCCTCGACGACTATGTGATCGGCCAGGAGCGCGCCAAGAAGGTGCTCTCGGTCGCCGTCTACAACCACTACAAGCGCCTGCAGAACCGCGGCAACGCCACCGGCGGCGCGCGCGGCAAGGACGAGGTCGAGATCGCCAAGAGCAACATCCTGCTCATCGGCCCGACCGGCTCGGGCAAGACGTTGCTCGCCGAGACGCTGGCGCGCCTGCTCAACGTCCCGTTCACCATCGCCGACGCCACCACGCTCACCGAAGCGGGCTATGTCGGCGAGGATGTCGAGAACATCATCCAGAAGCTGCTCCAGAAGTGCGACTACGACGTCGAGAAGGCGCAGACCGGCATCGTCTACATCGACGAGATCGACAAGATCTCGCGCAAGTCCGACAACCCC
>DAIMYL010000109.1:0-6117 GCA_036734505.1 Steroidobacteraceae bacterium
CAGGTGGGCGCCGAGACTGTCGAGGGAAAGTCGCACCGGTCGATTATCCGCGACCGAACCAGGCCTGCCCATCGGGATGCCCCGAAGCCACGACCGGGCTATGTTATAGAGTATCAGTTGTTATAATGTAATGCCCTTGGACCCACCACCCTGCCGATGAGGATCCACCCCGTGCGACCGACCCTGCGACCGACCTCGATCCTGCTCGCCGCCCTACCGACGCTCGCGCTCGCAGCGCCCGCGGATCCGCAAGATCCCTCGTCCCAAGCCTCCCAGCTGCAGGAGGTACGCATCACCGCCACGCCGCTGCGCCGCGGCGAACTCGAGACCGCGCAGCCGGTGCTGGTGCTCGGCGGCGACGAACTGGTCCGTCAGCGCGCCACGACCATCGCCGAGACGCTGGCCTCGCAGCCCGGGCTGTCGGCGACATCGTTCGGTCCCATCGCGAGCCGGCCCGTGATCCGCGGTCAGGGCGGTCTGCGCGTGCAGGTGCTCCAGGACGGCGCCGATGTGCTCGACGCGGCCGCGCTCTCGGAGGACCACGCGGTCACGCTCGACCCGCTGCTCGCCGAGCGCATCGAGGTGGTGCGCGGACCCGCCGCGCTGCTGTTCGGCAACGCCGCTTCGGCGGGCGCGGTCAACGTCGTCACCCGCCGCATCCCGGTGCAGCCGCTCGACCGGCCCTTCAGCGCCGCCGTCGAACTGCGCGGCGACAGCGCCGCCGACACCCGCGCCGTCGGCGCACACGCCGCCGGCAAGCTCGGCGACCGGGTGCAGGTGTACGCCGACATCCACGACAGCCGCAGCGACGAGCTGCGCATCCCCGGCTACGCGTGGACCGAGGCGGCCAAAGAATACTTCGAGGCCGAAGGCGAGGCGTACGACGAGTCGCGCGACCGCCTGACCAACTCCGACGGCAGCGCCGACGGCGGCAGCCTCGGCATCGCCTGGGTCGGCGAGCGCCAGAAGTACGGTTTCTCGGTGAGCGAGTACGGCTCGGAGTACGGGCTGCCAGGCCTCGGTCACGGACACGACCACGAGCACGAGCACGGTCACGATGCCCGTCCCCACGGCGGCGACGACGATGACGACCACCACGACGACCACGGGTTCGAGCCGCCCGATGTGCGGCTCGACATGTCGCAGCGCCGCTACGATGCCAGCGCCGAATGGCTGCCCTCCACGGGCACGGTGGACACCATCCGCCTGCGCGCCGCGCGCAACGACTACGAGCATTCCGAGATCGAGGGCGACGGCGCGGTCGGCACCCGCTATGCGCAGACCGGCGACGAAGTCCGCCTGACCGCGGAGCACCGCGTCGGCGAGGGCCGCGGTGTGTTCGGCGTGCAGTGGCGCGAGCTCGACTTCGACGCCGAAGGCGAGGAGGCCTTCCTGCCGCCCTCCATGACGCGCAACACCGGCGTGTTCGCATTCCAGGAGCACCGCGTGGGCGCGGTCACGCTCGAAGCCGGGCTGCGCTACGAGAAGCAGCGCATCGCCACCGCGGACCCGGACACGATGCCCGACTACGAGGGCGGCGCGCTCAGCGGCTCGATCGGCGCGCTGTGGGCGCTGCGCCCCGGCGCGACGCTCGCGCTGCAGCTCAACCGCAACGAGCGGCACCCGACCGCCACGGAGCTCTACGCCGCGGGGCCGCACCTCGCCGTGCAGCGCTACGAGATCGGCGACGCCGACCTCGGCACGGAGCGCGGGCTGACCGCGGACCTCGCGCTGCGGTTCGGCGGCGAGACGGGTTGGCGCGGCAGCGTCGGCGTGTTCCTGGGCGACTACGACCGCTACATCGTCGCGCAGCCGACCGATGAGATCGAGGACGGGCTGCCGGTCGTCGAGTTCCGGGCGCGCGACGCGCGCTTCACCGGCGCCGAGATCGAGTTCGGCCACGATTCCCTCGCCGCGACCGGCATCGGCGCCCTCGGCCTGCGCCTCTTCGGCGACATCGTGCGTGCCGAGGACGGGGCCGGCGAGCCGCTGCCGCAGATCCCGCCGCTGCGCCTCGGCGCCGAGGCATCGCTGACGGGCGCCCGTCTGCGCCTGGGTCTCGAGGCCATCTGGCACGACAGCCAGGACCGCATCGCCGACGGCGAGCGCCGCACCGCGGGCTACACCCTGCTGAGCCTCGAGGCGTCCTGGCAGCAGCCGTTCGGCGCCGCCGGGCTCTCCGTGTTCCTGCGGGGCAGCAACCTGCTCGACGAGGACGCGCGCCGCCACACCTCGCCGCTGAAGGATTATGCTCCGCTCGCAGGCCGCGCCGTTTCGGGGGGTCTGCGCCTGACATTCTGACCCGACGACACCGCCCCACGACAACGAAGGAGCCCGCCATGCCCCGCCGTCCGCGTCCCGTCATCGAACAGCTCATCGCCCTGCTCGTTCTGTCGGTCGCCGGCGGGACGGCGGGCGCCGACGAGATGCACGACCACGGCAAGCATGTGCACGGCGAGGTCACGGTGAACATCGCGCTGGACGGCCGCACGCTGGCGCTCGAGATCGACGCACCGGCCGCGCAGGCGCTCGGCTTCGAGAAGTCGCCGCAGGACGACCGTGAACGCGCGGCGGTCAAGGCGGTCGACGACTGGTTCCGCTCCGGCCGCAACATGCTCGGCGTGCCGACGGCTGCCGGCTGTCGCCTCACCAAAGCCGAGTTCACGCCGCCGAAGCTCGGCCGCGGGCACGCCGACTACCGCGGCAGCTATCTCTTCGACTGCGCCGCGCCGCAGTCGCTCGCCTGGGTGGAGGTCTGGGCGCTGCGCCGCATGCAGGGCCTGGAGAAGGCCGAAGTCAACCTGGTGACCCCTGCGGGTCAACGCCAAGAGACGCTGCGCGGCGGAGCCGTACGGATCACGCTGCGTTAAACTCGGGGCGTGAGCGACGACACCCCGGCGATCGGGATACAGGACCTCGGGTTCGCCTGGCCCGGCAAGCCACCCATCCTCGACATCCCCGCGCTCTCCATCGAGCGCGGTGAACGCGTTTTCCTGCGCGGCCCGAGCGGCAGCGGCAAGAGCACCCTGCTCGGCCTCGTCGGCGGTGTGCTCGTCCCGCAGCGCGGCGCGGTGCGCCTGTTGGGCACCGACCTCGCGACGCTCGGACCCGGCGAGCGCGACCGGCTGCGCGGCGAACAGGTCGGCTTCGTGTTCCAGATGTTCAACCTGATCCCGTATCTCGGCCTGCTCGAGAACGTGCTGCTGCCGGCCCAGTTCTCACCGGCGCGCGCGGCGCGCGTGCCGGGCGGCGACCTCGAGGCCGAGGGTCGACGGCTGCTCACGGCGCTCGGCCTCGGCTCGCCCGAGTTCCTGGCGCGCCCCGTCACCGAGCTCTCCATCGGCCAGCAGCAGCGCGTCGCCGCGGCGCGCGCGCTCTTCGGCCGTCCGCCCGTGCTGGTCGCCGACGAACCCACCTCCGCGCTCGACCATGACACGCGCGAGGGCTTCCTGAAGCTGCTGATGGACGAGTGCCGCGCCCAAGGCAGCACGCTGCTCTTCGTCAGCCACGACACCTCGCTCGGACCGCTGTTCGACCGCGTGCTCTCGCTCGCGGAGCTCAACCGCGTCGCCGCGCCGGCCTCGGCCGCGGCTTGATGATGCCCCCATGAAGACCCTGTCGCTCGCGCTGCGCTCGCTCGCCAACCGCCGCACCACGGCGCTGCTGACGCTCTGCGCGATCGCGGTCAGCGTCGCGCTGCTGCTCGGCGTCCAGAAGCTGCGCACCGCCGCGCGCGACGGCTTCGCCAACACGGTCTCCGGCGTCGATCTCATCGTCGGTGCGCGCTCCGGCCAGATCAACCTGCTGCTGTACTCGGTGTTCCGCGTCGGTGACGCCACCGCCAATGTCAGCTGGGACACCTACCAGAAGGTCGCCGGCCGCTCGGATGTCGCGTGGACCATCCCGCTGTCGCTCGGCGATTCGCACCGCGGCTACCGCGTGCTCGGCACCAACCTCGACTACTTCCGCCACTACCGCTTCGCCGGCGGCCGCGAGCTGACCTTCGAGTCCGGCAAGCCCTTCGCGGACCTCTACGACGCCGTGCTGGGTGCCGAGGTCGCGCGTGCGCTCGGCTACAAGGTGGGCGACCCCGTCGTCATCGCGCACGGGCTGGGCGATGTCAGCTTCGCGCAGCACGAGGACAAGCCGTTCCGCATCGTCGGCATCCTCGCGCGCACCGGCACGCCGGTCGACCGCACGGTGCATGTGAGCCTCGAGGCGATCACCGCCATCCATGTCGATTGGCAGAGCGGGATGCGCGCCCTGCCCGGCGCGCGCGTCGACGCCGAAGCGGCGCGCGCCATGGACCTCACGCCCGACTCGATCACCGCGTTCATGGTGGGCATGCAGAACCGCGTGATGACCTTCGGCCTGCAACGCGCGGTCAACGAATACCGCCAGGAGGCGTTGCTCGCCATCATGCCGGGCGTCGCGCTGACGCAGCTGTGGAACCTGGTCGGCATCGCCGACACCGCGCTGATGATCGTCGCCGCGTTCGTGGTGCTGGCGGGCCTGCTCGGCATGCTCACCGCCATCCTCACCAGCCTGAACGAGCGGCGGCGCGAGATGGCGATCCTGCGCTCGGTGGGCGCGCGGCCGCGGCATGTGTTCACGCTGCTGGTCACCGAGGCGGGGCTGCTCGCCCTGGGAGGCGTCGCCGCCGGCGTCGCGCTCTGCTACGGGCTGATGTACGCGGCCAAGCCGCTGCTCGAGCGGCGCTTCGGCCTGTTCCTCGAACCGGGCGGTCTGACGGGTTACGATATCGGCCTGCTCGCGGCGATCGTCGCCGCGGCGCTCGTGATGGGCGCGCTGCCCGCGTGGCGCGCCTACCGCAACACCCTCGCCGACGGTCTCACCCCACGCGTCTGACGGAGTCCCATGACCCACGCCCAGCCCGCCCGCACCGCCGCCCGCACGCTCGCCCGGGCTGTCGTGCCGCTGCTCGCGCTCGCGCTCGCCGCGGCCTTCACCGCGGCCGCCGCCCAGGCCATCACGCCACCGCCGGTCGGCACGCCCGCCCCCGCCGCGAAATCCACCGCCAAGCCCGGCGCCCGCGCCGTGCCCACCGCGCCGCGGGAGGTCGATTGGGACGAGCTGCTGCCGAAGGACGCGCGCGCGAGGTTCCTCGGCGGGCCGCCGCCGCCGGTGCACGACACGCTGGGCGAAGGCGGGCTCGCCGCGCAGCAGGTGATGGACTTCTCCGTCAACAAGGAGCTCGACGGCGACGACATCAAGATCCCGGGTTTCATCGTGCCGCTCGACATCGGCAAGGACGGCCTCGTCTCCGAGTTCTTCCTGGTGCCCTACTTCGGCGCCTGCATCCACGTGCCGCCGCCGCCGCCGAACCAGATCGTCTACGTGCGCATGGCGAAGGGCATCGCGCTCGACTCCATCTACGAGGCCTACTGGATCACCGGCCGCATGAAGGTGGTCAACAAGACCACCCGCCTCGGCGCCTCGGCCTACCAGCTCGCCGCCAGCAACGTCGAGATCTACAAGTACTGACGGGGACATCGCCATGCCCACGCTGTTCGAGCGCATCGTCGCCCGCGAGCTGCCCGCCGACATCGTCCATCAGGACGACCGGGTCACCGCCTTCCGCGACATCCACCCGCGCGCGCCGGTGCACATCCTCGTCGTGCCCAACAAGGCGATCGCGACCGCCGACGACATCGGCGACGACGACGAGACGCTGGTCGGCCACATGTTCACGGTGGCGCGCGACCTCGCACGCCGCGAAGGGATCTCGCAGGACGGCTACCGCCTGATCATCAACTGCCGCGAGCACGGCGGGCAGGAGGTCTACCACCTGCATGTGCACCTCGTCGGCGGCGCGCCCCTCGGCCCGATGCTGTGCCGATGACCGCTCCATGACGGCAGCGACGACGGCCTCCGGCGCGCTGCGCGGCCTCTACCCCCCGATCGACGCGAACCGCAGCGGCATGCTGCGCGTCTCACCGCTGCACGAGATCCATTGGGAGGAGAGCGGCGACCCGCGCGGCAAGCCGGTGGTGTTCCTGCACGGCGGCCCGGGCGGCGGCACCGACCCGCGGATGCGGCGTTTCTTCGACCCGGCGCGCTACCGCATCGTGCTCTTCGACCAGCGCGGCTGCGGCA
>DAIMYL010000110.1:0-6113 GCA_036734505.1 Steroidobacteraceae bacterium
GCACCGCCGCGGACCCGCTGCGCAGCCCGTGCTCGCGCAGCACCATCGTCTCGAGTTCGAGCGCGGGATAGGTGAGGTCGATGCGCATCAGGAAGCGGTCGAGCTGGGACTCCGGCAGCGGGTAGGTGCCCTCGAACTCGTGCGGGTTCTGTGTCGCGATCACCATGAAATCGGGCGCCAGCCGGAAGACCTCCCCTTCCGAGCTCACCTGCCGCTCCTCCATCGCCTCGAGCAGCGCCGACTGCGTCTTGGGACCGGCGCGGTTGATCTCGTCGACCAGCACCACATCGGCGAACAGCGGACCCTTGCGGAACACGAACCGCGACTGCGCCGCGTCGTAGACATGCACGCCGATGACATCGCCGGGCATCAGATCGGCCGTGCCCTGGATGCGCTTGAAGCTGCCGCCGAGCGTGGCGGCGAGCGAGCGGGCGAGCAGCGTCTTGCCGAGACCGGGCACGCCCTGCATCAGGACATGCCCGCGCACCAGCAGCGCGATCGCCAGCGCTTCGACATGCTGCCCGTCGCCGACGACGGCTTTGGCGAGCTCGGCTTGCAGCGCGCGTTCGAAGGTCTGGATCGGGCCGCGCGGCGGCGATCCTCCGTGGTCGTTCATGCGGGCGGACTCCTCAGGCGTGTCAGAAGGTCATGCAAAGCGTCGAGCGGCACCGGCGCGCCGTCCTGCAGCCGCCGGCGCCAGAGGCGCAGTTGGGCGATGTCGCGGGGCGCGGCGTCGCCGTGCGTCTCCAGCCATTCCTCCGGTGCGGCGCGGGCCGACTCGGGCAGCCGCGTCAGGAAGGCGTCCAACAGGGCCTTGGACGCCGCGACCGGTTCCATCGCGCGCGCGAGCAACCGTCCCTCCGCCGCCACCAACGCCGCGGCGCCGGGCGGCCGCGCCGGCGTCGGCGGCGCGCGCAGACGCGTGCCGCCGGCGATCCACGCGAGCCACAGCAGCATGAGCGCGGCGAGGGATGCGTGCAACCGCGGATCGGCGAGCAGCCGGCGCATGTCGTACGGCTCCGGCGCGCCCTGCAGTCCGTCGTCGAAGATCACTACGCCGCCCGGCGCGAGCGACCCGCGTATCAGGTTCGAGGCGAAGCGCGCGTTGTCCGCGCGGCCGAGCGCGCGGTTCGAGAACGGCGACGCCTGCGATGCGAGCACGACCCAACCGTCGCCGCGCGGCAACACCCAGGCGCCGTCGTCGCGGCCGCCGACCCCGACATCGGCGGTGCGCAGCAGCGCGAGCGCACCGCGCCCGGGAGGCAGCCCGATCGCGCAGGGCGGCACGGTCCGGTCGGACACGGCCTCCACGGCGCGCACGCCCTCGAGCATCGGATGATCCAGCGCCGGCACCCAACGCGACACCTCGGGCGTCGCGAGGAAGGCACCGGTGCCCTGACGCGTGCCGATCGCCTCGAGCCCGGTGAGCATGCCGATGTCGCCCGACAACGACCGCAGCTGCGCCCCGCTCGCCCAATCGGGCGCGTCGCACAGCGCAGCGAACACCAACAAGGTGTTGCCGCGACGCACCCAGAGGTGCAGCGGGATCACATCGCGCGACAGCAGCGTGGCGGACCCGGGCAGGGTGACCACCAGCACGTTGCCGGTCGGGAAATCGCTGGTCAGGTCGTCGAGCGCACGGTAGTCGCTGCGCAGCGAGCGCGTACCGATGCGCGCCGACTGCAACCACTCATGGAGCGCCGAGTAGCCGCCTGCACCCACCTCGAACGAGGTCGGACGGGTCGCATCGCGGTCGGCGGGCGTGCTGCCGAAGGTGATGCCGTACAGCAGCGCGAGCGCGGCGAGCGCGAGCAGCACGGCGCGCAGACGCGCCTTCATGCCGCGCGCCCCGCTCCGGTCCGCGGCCATGGCCAACGGCGGGCGGCGCCCGTCGCCAACCAGCGGCTCGCGGCGCGACGCGCCTGCGCCAGGACCGACGGCGAAGGCTCCTCGCGGCCGTAGGCGCCGATCTCGGCGGCCGAGGTGACGGCTGCGAGCGCTGCCCGATCCGGGTCGGGCAGGCGCGCGCCGCCCTGCACCTCGCGCGGCGTCAGCGGATCCGGTGTCACGATCGTGCCGGACTCGTGGAGGCGCGCGGCCACGGCGCGCAGCATCGCACCGGCGCGCTCACGCGGCGGCAACGCATCGAGCGCGGCGAGGTCGACGGGCGCGGCGCGCTGCACCGCCCGCCGCGGCTCACGACGCCGCCGCGACATGCGCAGGGCCAGCGCCGCGCGGATCTCCTGCACCAGCACGCTCGCCACCAGCAACGCCGCCGTCGCGAACGCGATCCACGACACGGAGCTCCAGAGTCCGAGCGGCCACTCGACGCGCCGGCGGCGCTGCTCCTGACCGCGCTGCGTCGGATCGAACTCACCGATCAACGAACGCCACCAGCGCGCGAGGCGCGTGCGCGTCGACAGCTCACCGCGCGCCGCCGGGTCGAGCGATTCGATGATCGACTTCAGACGCAGCGAGGACAGCTGTCCGACGAAGGGTTTGGGTTCGGCGGCGGCCTCGACCAGCCGCAGCAGGTCGCCGAGCTGACGCAGCGTCATGCTGCCGTCCTCGCCCAGCCAGCGGCCGCGCATGCCGGGCAGCGGACCCGCACCGAGCCGCATCGCGACCTCGGGGCAGGACACCGTGAGGCTCACCCGCTGCAGACCGAGCGGCTCGCCGCCGACGGAGGCCCGCGCCGCGCGCAGACACAGCCGCAACTGCGATGCGAACTGCGGGGTGAGCGCATCCTCGATCGTCGTCGCGGGGAGCGGCATGAGGGGAACCCGCGTCGGCCCGGCCGCACCTGCCAGGCCGGCCGCGCTCGACGCCGCGACGAGCATCGCCGCGGTCCACGGACCGGGGCGACGATGCGGAGCGCGCCGGGGCGGACTCATGCGGCGGCAGGCCCGCGCTCGGCAGGCCCGCGCTCCGCATGTCGACGCAGCAGATCGGCGTACTGTGCGATGCCGAGCGCGGTCAGCAGCGGTTGGAACACCCCCGCGAGCAGCGCCGAGACGATGGTGAGCGCCAGCGTGGCGCTGCTGCGGTCGAGCCCGCCGCTCAGCTGCGCGAAGGCGAGCGCCGCGAGCACACCGACCACATAGAGCGCGAGCAGAGCGCTGGAGGCCACACCGAGGATGGTCGCGGTGTGCCACCAGTTGTGGCGCACCAGCTGCAGCGAGCGGTCATAGGTCGCACGGATCCCGCCCTCCTCCGCGGTCAGCACCGTGAGGCTCGGCCACAACGCGATGCCGAGGTAGACGCCCGGCGCCACGAGCAGCAGCACCCCGACCAGCACCAGCGTCATGGCGCCCACCACCAGACCCAGCGAGTGGGGGAGGCGTCGCAAGGCCGAGAGCGCATCCGCCATGAACGGACGCGGCGCGCCGCGCGCCACGCCCAATTGGCGCCGCACGATGAAGGTCCACACCCAAAGATTGGCGAGCGCCGCACCGCAGATGAGCAGCCACCAGAACGGATCCTTCGGCGCCCAGAGCTCCAAACGCTGCCCCGAGAGCAGCTGGTAGGCGGTGGGCAGGTTGCCCGCCACCACCGCCAGCAGCGACCAGGGCAGGCAGGCGAGCACCGTGCGCCGGAAAAGCAGGAAGCCGGCGTCCAGCACTTCACCAGCGCTCGCGGGACGGTCGTAGGGGAAGATGTTCACGCCGGTCAATGTATCAAACCGCGGTGCCGTCCCCGAGGCATCCGACGCCCGGTCGTGACAGACTTCACCGGATGACGCCCTCGCCACCGCCCGTCCCGCCCGTGTCGCGCCCGTGACGGCTCCCCCGAACGCCGCCCCGACGCTCGCGGAGACGGTCGTACGGACCGCCCGGCGGCTGACGCCGCTGCTCGGCGACGAGGCGCGCCGCGAGGCCGAGACCTTGGTCGTGACCTGCCTCGGCCTGCCTCGCAGCGTCCTGATCACCGACCCGGAGCGCCCGTTGGATACGGCACAGAGCGCACGGCTGGACGAGTGGACGCGGCGGCGCGCCGACGGTGAACCGCTCGCCTATCTCACGGGCGAACGCGAGTTCTGGTCGCTGCCGTTCGCGGTATCGCCGGCCGTGCTGGTGCCCCGCCCGGAGACGGAGCTGTTGGTAGAGCGCGCGCTGCAGGCGGGCGACGCTTGGTGCGCGGCGCAGCGCGCCGCGGAGGCGAGCGTCCCGGCGCTCGAGGCGCTCGACCTCGGCACCGGCTCCGGCGCGATCGCGCTGACGCTCGCCGCCGCCCGGCCGGCGTGGCGGCTCACCGCGGTCGACCGTTCCCCGGAGGCGCTCGCGGTGGCGCGGGTCAACGCGGCGCGGCTCGAGCTCCCGGATGTGGACTTTCTGGAGGGCGACTGGTTCGGCCCGGTCGGCGAGCGGCGCTACGCACTGGTCGTCTCCAACCCGCCGTATGTCGCCGCCGACGACCCGGTGCTGCGGGGCGACTCGCTGCGGCACGAACCGCGCCGCGCGCTCACGCCGGGGCCGGACGCGCTCGCGGCGCTGCACGCGATCATCGACGCGGCTCCTGCGCACCTGCGGCCGGGCGGCGCGCTGCTGCTCGAACACGGTGCGACGCAGGGCGAGGCGGTGCGCGGGCGGCTTGCGGCGCGGGGATACGCTGACATAGTCTCGCACCGCGATCCGGCGGGCCACGAGCGCGTCACCGAGGCGCGCCTGCCGCCGGACCCATCCCCCACGAGGTGACCCCATGACCGATGCCGCGCTGCCTGCCCTGCTGTTCTCGACCACCGCGGGCGACTTCACCGTCGAACTGTTCGCCAACGATTCCCCGGAGACCGTGGCCAACTTCCTGCAGTATGTCGACGACGGCCACTACGACGGCACCATCTTCCACCGCGTGATCCCCGGATTCATGGTCCAGGGCGGCGGCATGTCCTCGGGGATGGAGCAGAAGCCGACCCGCGCGCCGATCCGCAACGAGGCCGCCAACGGGCTCGCCAACGCGCGCGGCACGCTCGCCATGGCGCGCACCAACGACATCCACAGCGCCACCGCGCAGTTCTTCATCAACCTGGTCGACAACGCCTTCCTCGACCACTCACCGGGCAACTACGGCTATGCCGTGTTCGGCCGGGTGACCTCCGGCATGGAGGTCATCGACGCCATCGCGGGGGCGCCGACCACGCGCCGCCGCGGCCATGCCGATGTGCCGGTCGACGAGGTGCTGATCGCGACCGTGCGCCGGGCGGAGGCCGCCTGACGGCCTCACCCGTCGCGGTCCTGCGGCGGGTCGGCGTGCGGGCCGTCGCCGCACGGGCGCTGCGATGGCTGCTGCGCGGCGCGCTGTGGGCGCTCGCCGCGCTGGTGGTCGTCGTGCTGCTGCTGCGTTGGCTGCCGCCGCCCACCACGGCGTTCATGCTCGCCGACCGCATCGGCGCCGTGCTCGAGGGCGATTTCGGCTACCGCAACCGCTACGACTGGGTGCCGCTCGAGCGGATCTCGCCGCAGGCGGCGCTCGCCGTCATCGCCTCCGAGGACCAGCGCTTCCCGTTCCACGCCGGCTTCGACTTCGAGTCGATCCGCAAGGCGGTGCGCTACAACGAGCGCGCGGCGGCGCGCGGGCGTCCGCTGCGCGGCGCGAGCACCCTCACGCAGCAGGTCGCCAAGAACCTTTTCCTTTGGTCGGGCCGCAGCTGGCCGCGCAAGGGCCTCGAGGCCGGGATCACGCTGCTGATCGAGGCGCTGTGGCCCAAGGAGCGCATCCTCGAGGTCTACCTCAACATCGCCGAGTTCGGCCGCGGCGTCTACGGCGTGCAGGCGGCGTCGCAGCGGTTCTTCAAGAAGGACGCGAAGCGCCTGACGCGCCGTGAGGCCGCGACGCTGGCCGCGGTGCTGCCGGCGCCGAAGCGCTGGAAGGTCGACTCACCGCCCGCACGGGTGCTGCGGCGGCGCGACGCCATCATGACGCAGATGCGGCTGTTGGGCGGTCCCGCGTTCCTCGAGCAGCTGGACGACGAGGAGCCGCCGGTGCAGCAGCCGCGCCGCCGTTGAGCTTGCGCGGACCGCAGCCTCAGTAACCGAGGTTCGGCGCCAACCAGCGCTCGGCGTCCGCGACCGGCACGCCCTTGCGCCGCGCATAGTCCTCCACCTGGTCGCGGTCGA
>DAIMYL010000111.1:0-6101 GCA_036734505.1 Steroidobacteraceae bacterium
TAGACCAGCACCAGCACGATCGCGAGGAACTCGACCTCGATGAGCAGCCACAGCGCCGCGCTCGTGAAGAAGGCGAGCACCAGCGCCAGCGCCGAGTGGACGGGGTTGCGGCTGAGGATCACGCCCAAGGCCGCGGCGATGAGCACCGCGGAGAAGGCGTAGAAGAGGATCTGGACGAACATCGGTCAGGGGCCCTGTCAGCGGTAAGGCGCGTCGGCGGCCTTGTCGGCGTCGATCAGCGCGGCATATCGCTCGCCCACCGCGAGCAGTTTGTCCTTGGACATGATGTTCTCGCCGCGGCTCTCCATGTGGTACTCGTGGATGCGCGTCTCGACGATGGCATCGACCGGGCAGGCCTCCTCGCAGAAGCCGCAGTAGATGCACTTGAAGAGGTCGATGTCGTAGCGCGTGGTGCGGCGCGTGCCGTCGTCGGCGACATCGGACTCGATGGTGATGGCCAGCGCCGGGCAGACCGCCTCGCAGAGCTTGCAGGCGATGCAGCGCTCCTCGCCGTTCGGGTAGCGGCGCAGCGCGTGCAGGCCGCGGAAGCGCGGCGACTGCGGGGTCTTCTCCTCGGGGTAGTTGACCGTGACCTTGGGGCGGAACAGCGTCCGCGCGGTCACGGACAGACCCGTGAGGAGTTCGGTCAGCAGGAATGTCTTGACGATGCTGCGCATCAGTTCGGGCTCCAGGGACCGACGCGGAAGTGGACCATCACGGCCGCGACGGCGATCCACACCAGCGTGACCGGGATCAGCACCTTCCAGCCGAGCCGCATGATCTGGTCATAGCGGTAGCGCGGGAAGGTCGCGCGGTACCACATGAAGCAGGTCAGGAAGAAGAAGAGCTTGAGGAACAGCCAATGGAACCCGGGCTTCGCGAGCGCGTTGTCGGCCGCGAGGATCCCCTCGAAGGGCGACAGCCAGCCGCCGAGGAAGAACACCGCCGTCAGCGCCGAGATGAGGATCATGTTGGCGTATTCGGCCAGGAAGAACAGCGCGAAGGCGATGCCCGAGTACTCGACATGGAAGCCCGCGACGATCTCGGATTCGCCCTCGGCGACGTCGAAGGGCGCGCGGTTGGTCTCGGCGACGCCCGCGATGAGGTACACCACGAACAGCGGGAACAGCCAGATGAAGAACCAGTCGCCCACCCCGCCCTGCTGGGCGCGCACGATGTCGCCGAGGTTGAGGGTGCCGGCCGCCATGACGACGCCCACCAGCGCGAAGCCCATGGCGATCTCGTAGGCGACGACCTGCGCCGACGAGCGCATCGCGCCGAGGAAGGCGTACTTGGAGTTGGCGGCCCAGCCGGCGAGGATGATGCCGTACACGCCCACCGAGGTGAGCGAGAGGACATACAGCAGACCCGCGTCGATGTCGGCGATGACGAGGCCCGGGTCGAGCGGCATCACCGCCCACGCGGCGAAGGCCGGGATCAAGGTGATGGCCGGCGCCACGCGGAACAGCCACTTGTTGGCCTTCGACGGCAGCACGACCTCCTTGAGGAGCAGCTTGATGACATCGGCGAAGGGCTGGAAGATGCCCGGCAGCAGCCCGAAGATGCTGCCGACGCGGTTCGGACCCTTGCGCAGCTGCATCCAGCCGATGACCTTGCGCTCCCAGAGCGTGGTGAACGCGACCGAGAGGATCAGCGCGACGGTGACCACGAGGATCCAGAACGTCGCCTGCGCGTAGGCCGGCAGCGTGGCCCAGATCTCGAGCAGGCCGCTCACGGCTTCACCTCGACCGTGGCGCCGGCGCGCGCCGCGCGCGCGATGTTCGTCGCCTGCAGCGCCGGGCTGCGGCGCAGCACGGCATCGATGGCGTACATCGGGATGTCGAGCGCGGCGGGCGATGCCGACCCTGCCCTCGCGGCGCCCGCGGGCAACGCAGGCGGGACGACGACCGCAGCGGGACCGCCGGTGGCCGCGGCGCCGGCCCCTGCGCCGACGGCGGCATCGACCTGCGCGCGCAGGCGCTCACGCACCTGTTCGGAGGACTCTTCATCGAAGCCCTGCAGCTGCAGCAGGTTGCCGAGGACGCGCAGGATCTTCCAACCAGGACGCGCCTCGCCCGGCGGCGCGACCGCACCCGGGTGGCTCTGCCAGCGACCCTCGAGGTTCACATAGGTGCCGGAGGTCTCCGCGAAGGCGGCCATCGGCAGCAGCACATGGGCATGGCGCAGCAGTTCCTCGCTCGCGAACGGGGTTACCGCGACCACACAGGCCGCCGAACCGAACGCCGCGGCGGCCGCGGCGGGATCGGCGAGGTCCTGCGACGGCTCCATGGCGCCGACCAGCAGATAAGCCCGCTGCGGTGAGCGCAGCATCGCGAGCGCATCGAGACCGTTGGTCGCACCGCCCGCAGCATCGCGGTAAGGCACCGCACCCGCGAGCGGCGCGCCGACGCCGTTGCCGCCCTCGACCAAGGTGCCGAGCGTCGCCCCGGCGAGGCGCGCGGTCTCGGCGGCCAGCGCGCGCAGTTCCGCATAGGCGGGATGACGCAGCGCGATCGCACCGAGCCACACCGCACGGCTCGTGCCGGTGCACAGGGCCCGCGCCGCGGCGCGGTGCGCGTCGGTGGGCGACACGCCCGAGACCAGCGACCCGAAGGCGGGTGCGACGGCGCCGCCCGCAGCCTCGGCCGTCGCGAGCGCGAGCGCGGCGGCTTCGCGGGTCCAATGCCCCGCCTCCGCGACGATCTGCGCCGCCACCGGGAAACGGTAGTCACGCGACGCGAGGTCGAGGAACGCGACCTGCGCACGCGCGCGGACCGCGGCCTTGCGCACGCGGTGCGCGAGCAGCGGCAGCTCGGCGCGCAGATGGCTGCCGATGACGAGCAGACCGGAGAGCGACTCGACCGCCGCGATCGGCATGCCGAGGCCGGCCGACGACGGAGACGCCGCCGCATCGCCGCGGAAATCCTGCTGCCGCAGACGGTGATCGATGTGGGCGGAGCCGAGCCCGCGCGCGAGGCGCGCCGCGAGCGAAAGCTCCTCGAGCGTGCACGAGGGATGCGCCAGCACGCCGAGCGAGGGACCGGCCGCCGCGAGGCCGCGGGCCGCAGCGCCGAGCGCGGTCTCCCAATCGACCTCGCGCCACGCTCCGCCCTCGCGCAGCATCGGCTTGCGCAGGCGGTCGTCGGCGAGCAGGCCTTCATAGCTGAAGCGCTCGCGGTCGGCGATCCAGGTCTCGTTCACATCCTCGTTGTCGCGCGGCACGACGCGCTTGAGGCGCCCGCGCAGCACATGGCCGTAGAGGTTGGCGCCGAGACCGTCGTGCGGCGCGATGAGCGGCGTCTGCGTCATCTCCCAGGAGCGGCCCTGGTAGCGGAACGGCTTGGAGTTGAGCGCGCCCACCGGGCAGAGGTCGATGATGTTGCCCGACAGCTCGTGCTCGACCGCCTTCTCGACATAGGTGCCGATGAGCATGTTCTCGCCGCGGCCGGTGGTGCCGAGCTCCGGGATGCCGGCGATGTCCTGACCGAAGCGCACGCAGCGCGTGCAGTGGATGCAGCGCGTCATGTCGGTCGAGACGAGCGGCCCGAGGTCCTTGTCCTTCACCACGCGCTTGCGCTCGTGGAAGCGCGCCGCGTCGCGGCCGAAACCGACCGCGAGGTCCTGCAGTTCGCACTCGCCGCCCTGGTCGCAGATCGGGCAGTCGAGCGGGTGGTTGATGAGCAGGAACTCCATCGTCGCCTTCTGCGCGCCGATGGCGACGGGCGACTTCGTGAAGACCTTCATGCCCTCGGCGACCGGCGTCGCGCAGGCGGGCAGCGGCTTCGGCGCCTTCTCGACCTCGACCAGACACATGCGGCAGTTCGCCGCGACGGGGAGCTTGTCGTGGTAGCAGAAGCGCGGCACATACGCGCCGTGCGCGTCGGTCGCGTGGATGATCATCGCGCCCTTGCGGGCCTTGACGGGCTGGCCGTCGATCTCGAGGTTGACGAGGTCGTCCTGGGGCTGGGCTGCCATGGCGTCACGCGCGGCCGGTCAGGCCGCCGCCCTCCCCGTCTCGACGACGCTGCGGCCGCCGTTGCGGATCATGTGTTCGAACTCGTGGCGGTAGTGTTTGACGAAGCTCTGCACCGGCCACGCCGCGGCGTCGCCGAGCGCGCAGATGGTGTGGCCCTCGATGCGGTTGGCGACATCGACCAGGAGGTCGAGGTCCTCCGATCGGCCCTGGCCGTCGACGATGCGGCGCAGCATGCGGTTGAGCCAGCCGGTGCCCTCGCGGCAGGGCGTGCACTGGCCGCAGGACTCCGACTTGTAGAAGCGCGAGATCCGCTCCAGCGCGCGCACCATGCAGGTGGTCTCGTCCATGACGATCACCGCGGCGGACCCGACCGACGAACCGACGGCACGCAGCGAGTCGTAGTCCATGTTCGCGCCCAGCATCACATCGCCCGGCACGACCTTGACCGAAGAGCCGCCCGGGATCACGGCCTTGAGCTTGCGCCCGCCGCGCACGCCGCCGGCGATCTCGAGCAGGTCCTTGAAAGGGATGCCGAGCGGCAGCTCGTAGTTGCCGGGCTTCTCCACATGGCCCGACACCGAGAAGATGACCGTGCCGCCGGCGTTGGCGGTGCCGAGCTTGGCGAACCACTCCGGCCCCTTGCGCAGGATGGTCGGCACAGAGGCGTAGCTCTGGGTGTTGTTGATGGTGGTCGGCTGGCCGTAGAGACCGAAAGCGGCCGGGAACGGCGGCTTGAAGCGCGGCTTGCCCTGCTTGCCCTCGAGCGACTCGAGCAGCGCGGTCTCTTCGCCGCAGATGTACGCGCCCGCGCCGACGAAGGTGTAGAGGTCGAAGTCGATGCCGCTGCCCTGCAGGTCCTTGCCGAGCAGGCCCGCCTCGTAGGCTTCCTTGACGGCCGCCTCGAAGCGCGGCACGGGCTCGCCCAAGAACTCGCCGCGGATGTAGTTGTAGCCGACGGTCGCGCCCATGGCGTAGCCGCCGATCGCCATGCCCTCGATGAGCGCGTGCGGGTTGAAGCGCAGGATGTCGCGGTCGTGGCAGGTGCCGGGCTCGCTCTCGTCGGAGTTGCAGACGGCGTACTTCTGCATCGGCGCGTTGCGCGGCATGAAGGACCACTTGGTGCCCGTCGGGAAGCCCGCGCCGCCGCGACCGCGCAGGCCGCTCGCCTTGACGGCGTCGATGACCTGCTCGCGGGTCATCTCGCCGGCGAGGATCTTCCTCCAGGACGAATAGCCGCCGATCTTGAGGTAGGACTCGAGGGTCCACGGCCGCTCGATGCCGAGCCCGAGGGGCTCGAACACCACGAGGTTCATGCGATCGCGCCAGGTGTCGAGTGCGTTCATGCCCTGAAGCTCACTTCAATCCGTCCAGGATCCGGTCGACCGATTCCGGCGTCAGATGCTCATGGAACTCGTGGTCGACCATCATCATCGGTGCGCCGGTGCAGGAGGCGAGGCATTCCTCTTCCTGTTTGAGGAAGATGCGCCCGTCCGGCGTGCTCTCGCCCACCTTGATGCCGAGCTTGCGCTCGCAATGCGCGAGGATCTCCTCGCCGCCGCGCAGCCAGCAGGAGATGTTGGTGCAGACGCTCACATGGTGCCGGCCGCAGGGGTGCGTCTCGAACATCGAGTAGAAGGTGGCGACCTCGTAGACCTGGATGGACGGCAGGCGCAGGTACTCGGCGACGGCGTCCATGAGGTCGGGCGTGAGGAAGCCCTGGTTCTGCTCCTGCACGAAGCGCAGCGCCGAGAGCGTGGCCGATCGCTGACGCCCCGCGGGGAAGCGCGCGATCCAGGCGTCGATCTCATGGCGGGTGTGCTCGGTGAGCAACGCGACCTTCGGGCCGTCGCCCGGCACGAAGCGCTGTCCGTCGCTGGTCGGCACGCCGGCGGCGCCCTGCATCTCGGCGTTCATCGGTCGATCTCCCCGAAGACGATGTCCTGCGTCCCGATGACGGCGACGACATCGGCCAGCATGTGCCCCTTCACCATCTCCTCGAGCGAGGCGAGATGCGGGAACCCCGGCGCGCGGCACTTGAGGCGATAGGGTTTGTTGGCGCCGTCCGAGACGAGATAGATGCCGAACTCGCCCTTCGGCGCCTCGACCGCGGCATAGGTCTCGCCCT
>DAIMYL010000112.1:0-1203 GCA_036734505.1 Steroidobacteraceae bacterium
CGCGGCGTCAGGGCGTGCCGCGCAGCTCCCGCGCGCGGCGCTCCATGCGGTCGGCCTGTTCGTCCCGGCGCTTCTTGGCCTCGGCCCTCTTGGTGTCGGCTTTGGCGCGCTGCTCCGGCGTCAGCAGCTGCCACACCTGCCGCCGCAGCTCCGCACGCCGCTGCTCGCGCTGAGCGGACAGCTCGCCGATGCGCTTCGAGGTCGACGCGACCAGCGCATCGTAGCCCTTCGCGTTCGGGTCCGACTCGCGCAACTTCAGCCGCTGCGCGCGCAGCTGCCCGCGCAGTTCGTCCATCTTCGGTCGCGACGCTTCCATCAGGCCGCGCATCTTCGTCCGCTGCTCCGGCGTGAAGTCGAGTTCGCGGGACATGCGCATCATCCACTCGACGCCGCGACGACCCGGCTCGTCCACCCTGCCGCCCCGCATGCGCGGGCCTTCCATGCCCATGCCCGGCAACATGCGAGCACCGGGCCGTCCGTCCGCGCCCGGCCCGTCGCGCATGATGAAGACCTCCCGGCGTCGACCATCCGGTCCGACCATGCCGCGACCCTCGGCGTCACCGTCGTGGTCGATGATGACGACGCGGCGGCCGTTGATCGCCGCGGCCCCTTGCTCCACGGGCTTGCCGTCCTTGTCGACCACGATCACACGCTCGGTGACGACGGTGGTCGGCGCGCCCGGCGGCGGCGGCGGTGCTTGGTCGGCCAGCGCGCGACCGGTGATGAACGCGCCGGCGCAGAGCGTCGAGGCGATGAGGAGGGAAGGGTTGGCGGAACGCGGGGACATGTCTGGGCTCCTGGTTCAGGGATCGGACCGCGGCACTTCGATGCCGCACACTCTACCGCTTGAGACCGGTGGGACGAGCGAGCATTCCGCAAAGGGCTTGAAAAGTTGTGTGAAGAGCGGGCGGCCACCTGTGCAAACATGGCCGCGGAAGGCAACATCCCGCCCATCACATGCCCGGCCACATCCTCATCATCGACGACGACCGCGAACTCGCCGGCATGCTCGGCGAGTATCTCGCGCGCGAAGGATTCGGCGTGACGAGCGCATCCGACGCGGAGGCCGCCACGGGCGCCCTCGCCGCGCGTGAGCCCGACCTCGTGATCCTCGATGTGATGCTCCCGGGGCGCAGCGGCCTCGATCTGCTGCGCGACCTGCGCGCCACACGCCCGCGGCTGCCGGTGCTGATGCTGACGGCG
>DAIMYL010000112.1:1303-5996 GCA_036734505.1 Steroidobacteraceae bacterium
GCGGCGCTGCGCGGGACCCCGCTCGAACTCACCGGCGCGGAGTGGCGCGTGCTGCTCTGCCTGGCCCAGAACACGGACGCTCCGGTCGAGCGCGGTGCGCTCACCCAGCAGGCGCTCGGTCGCAAGCTCGCGCTCTACGACCGCGCCATCGACACGCATGTCAGCAACCTGCGGCGCAAGCTCACGGCGGCGGGCGGCGGCGTCCAGATCCGCGCCGTGCGCGGCTCAGGCTACGAGCTCATCGAGGACGACCCCGCATGATCCGCGGCCGGCTCGCTTGGCGGATATTCTTGGCGATCTTCCTGACACTGGCATCGGTCGCCGCGGGCACGGTCGCGCTCACCTCCTGGCGCCTCGATGCGCAGCGCGAGCAGGCGGCGACGGCCTCGCGCAGCGCGGTGCAGGCCGCAGCGATCGCGCTGGCCGAGGGCGGACGGGACGGCCTCGCGGCGTGGGCGAAGTCGCAGAGCGCCTCGGCGGACGATCGTCGGCCGCGCTTCCTGGTGGTCGACGACTGGGGCGAGGAACTGCTCGGGCGCCCGATCCCGCCCGCGCTGCAGGCGCGTCTCGAGGACACCTCGACGACGCCGCTCCCCCAGGCCCCCGAGGTCATGGAGCGCGCGCGGCTGCGCATCCCGACGCTCACCAGCGACGACGGCGAGCGTTTCCGGCTGCTGCCGCTGCCGCCCCGCGGCCGGCGTCTCGGCCCCTTCGACCTGCCGGGGCTCCCGGCATCGCTGCTGCTGATGGCGCTCGGCATCACCGCGCTGGCGAGCCTGTGGCTCGCGCGATCCATCACCCGCCCGGTGCTCGACCTGCAGGACGCGACCGAGGCGCTCACGGCCGGCCGCCTCGAGGCCCGCGTGGCGGTGCGCACCGCGACACGACGCGACGAGCTCGGTCGCCTCGCCGGCGCGTTCGACGCGATGGCAGGGCGCATGGGCGCGCTGCTGCAGTCGCGCGAGCGCCTGCTGCGCGACGTCTCGCACGAGATCCGCTCGCCGCTCGCGCGCATGCGTCTCGCCACCGGGCTCTCGGCGCAGGGCGCGGACCCCGCCACCCAGCTCGCGCGCATCGACACCGAGGTCGAGCGGCTCGATGCGCTGGTCAGCGGAATCCTCGACGTCTCGCGGCTCGCGCCCGGCGCACCACCGCTCGCCCGCGAGCCGCTCGAACTGCTGCCGCTCATCGAACGGTCGGTGGCGGACGCACGCTTCGAGGCCGAGTCGCTCGGCAAGCACATCGACTGGCAGGCGCCCGCGGACCCCGACACGACGAGCGATCGAGCGATCGGTGCGCCGACGATCCTGGGCGATCCACACTGGGTGGCCGCCGCCATCGAGAACGTGGTGCGGAACGCGCTGCGTCACACGGCGCCCGCTACCGCCGTCGGCATCCGGCTCTCGACCGAGGACGGCGGCTACGCGCTGCGGGTGCGCGACGCCGGACCCGGCGTGCCGGAGTCCGAACTCGCGCAGATCTTCGAACCCTTCCACCGCGTGGCCGACGCCGCGTCACCGGGCGGGACAGGGCTCGGCCTGGCGATCGCCGCACGATCCATGGCGGCGCACGGCGGTCGTATCGAAGCGCACAACATCGCCCCGGCGGGCGCTGACGCCGCGGCGTCAGCGGGCACGAAGCCCTCAGGTCTCGAGATGCGTCTGTGGTGGCCCGTCGCGGACATGGCCGGCGACGCGACGAGCGGGACTCCGATCAGACCGGGTTGAGCTGCAGGCGCACGCGAAGCCCGGGCTCGGCGCCCTCGAGCAGCAGCTTCCCGCGGTGCAGCCGAGCGACCGCCGCCGCGATCGCGAGTCCGAGCCCCTTGCCGGGTTGCTGCGCCGCCCCTTCGAGGCGCACGAACGGTCGCAACGCCTGCTCGCGCGCATGCTCGGGGATGCCCGGACCCTCGTCGCGCACCAGCACCTCCACGCCAGCGGTCCCCAGCTTGTGCACCTCGAGCTCGAGGCGGGAGCCGCGCGGTGCGTACTTGATGGCGTTCTCGAGCAGGTTGCCGATGGCCTGAGCGAGGATCTGGCGGTGCGCCACCACCGCGCAGGAATCGATGCGGCACTCGAGCCGCTGGCCGCGCTCCTCGGCGAGCGGCCCGAAGAACTCCGCAAGATCGGAGGTCAAAGCGCCGACATCCACCGGCTCCATCGCGTCGCGTGACAGGCCCGCCTCGGCGCGCGCGAGGTCGACCAGCGCATTGAAGGTCTGCAGCGCGCGCGTGGCCTCCGTCTCGGCGTCGCGCAGATGCACCTCACGGACCGACTCGTCGGCGGCGGCGCGTGCCGACCCGATGGCGCGACCGACCCGCATCAACGGCGCACGCAGGTCGTGCGCGAGGCTCTCCGTCACCGTGCGCATGCCGCCGACCAGCGCCTCGTTCTGGTCGAGCATCTCGTTGACCGTGCTGGTGAGCGCACCGAGCGCGTCGAGCCGCTGCCGCGCCGGCGCCCGCGCCGCCATCTGACCGCGTTGGATGTCGCGCGCCGCCGCCGCGAGGCCGGATACATGATCGAGCACGAAGCGGTTGAAGACATAGCCTGCGAGCAGGGCGACGAGGATGACCGCCATCGTGGCCAGCAGACCGGCGAGACCCAGCGAGAGCGCCATCTCGCGCGCCGCGGTATCGCGACGGCTGATGATGAGCGCCGCGCCGTCCGCCAGCAGCCGCGCCACCACATAGCTGCGGGAACCGTCCTCGTGGGTGACCTGCATGCGCAACGCCGGCGCTGACAGCACCGCGCGCCCGCCGGGCACGGTCTTGAGGTCGCCGGCCAGCACCCCGCCCTGCGCATCGAGCAGCACGAACTCGGGCGCCTCCGGGAGCACGGCGCGCCGCACCTGCAGGGTCTGCGCGAGCGTCTCCCGCCCGAGCAGTTCGTCGAGACGCTGCCGCAAGCTCAGATCCTGGTCGAGCAGCGCATAGGTCTCGCGCACATGCACCGCCATCACCCGGGTCTGCAGCCACCAGAACGCACCGACGAAAGCGATGACGACCGCGGTCAGGGCGAGCGCCCCGGCGAGCATCGCGCGGCGGTCGAAGATCCACGGGGTCATGGGGCGAAGGATGCCACGGCCGGCGGCGCCCCGGACTACAATCTCGGGCAGGATGGGGTCTGCCATGCCGCTGCTGCTCATCGAGGACGACATCGCGCTCGCCGCCGAGATCACGGCGGCGCTGGCCGCGCGCGACCTCGCCGTCACCCATGTCACCGAGGGCGTGGCCGGACTCACCGCAGCGCTCGGCGGCGGCTTCTCGGCCGTCATCACCGACCGCATGTTGCCGCAGATCGACGGGCTGGACATCGTCCGCCGGCTGCGGGAGTCGGGCGACCGCACGCCCATCCTGGTCCTCTCCGCGCTCGATGCCGTGGATGAACGCGTGCGGGGACTGCGCGCCGGCAGCGACGACTATCTCGGCAAGCCGTTCGCCATCGAGGAGCTGGTGGCGCGGGTCGAATCGCTCCTGCGCCGCTCCGTGAGCGCCGCGCTCACCACGCTGCGCGTCGACGACCTCGAGCTCGACCTGCTGCAGCGGCGCGCGAGCCGCGCCGGTCGCGCGCTGGACCTGACGGCGCGCGAGTTCCGGCTGCTCGAGTACCTCGCCCGCCACGCCGGCAAGGTCGTCACGCGCGCGATGCTGCTGCAGAGCGTCTGGGACATCCACTACGACCCGCAGACCAATGTGGTCGATGTGCATGTCAGCCGCCTGCGGCAGGCGGTCGACAAGGAGTTCGAGCGGCCGTTGATCCACACCGTGCGCGGCGTGGGCTACTCGATGTACGCCTGAGCCGGCGGAGCGCCGGCCGCGAAGGCCGCCACCGCGTCCTGCAGCTCGTGCAGACGGCCGTGGAAGAAATGCGTCGCCCCTTCCAGCATCGCGATGCGCACCGCGGGCTGCGCGGCCTGCGCCCAAGCGACGACGCCTGCAGCGGGGACGAGCTCGTCCGCGCTGCCCTGCACCAGAAGCCATGGACAGGCGGGCGCGGCGATCGCCGAGAAGTCCCAGCGCCCGACCGGCGGCGCGACCGTGACGAGCAGCGACGGCGCCAGTAGCGACGCGCCGCGCAACGCGACGTACGAGCCGAACGAGAACCCGCCGAGCCACAGCGGCAGGCCCGGCCAACGCGCGCGGCTCCACGCCGCCACGGTGACGAGGTCGTCGGTCTCGCCGCCGCCGCCGTCATGCTCCCCCTGCGAGGCGCCCACGCCGCGGAAATTGAAGCGCACCGCGACCGCGCCCTGCGCGACGAAGCCGCGCGCCACGGTGTGGATCACTTTGTTGGTGAGCGTGCCGCCGAACAGCGGATGCGGATGGCAGCACACCGCGACCGCGCGCGGCACGGCGTCCGGCAGATCGACCCGCAGCTCTATGTCGCCGGCGGCCCCGGCGATGATCCGCTGCCCTGCGACCTCGGAGGCGGCGGCCTCAGGGCCGACGGTGGACGACGCCATCCTTCATGACGAAGTGCAGACGCTGCATCGCCGTGATGTCCGCGAGCGGATCGCCGGGCACCGCGACGAGGTCGGCGGTCTTGCCCACCTGCACGCTGCCGAGCGTGTCGTCGACGCCGAGGAACTTGGCGGGCAGCGAGGTCGCCGACTGGATCGCCGCCATGGCGGGCATCCCCGCCTCGACCATCAGCACGAACTCGCGCGCGTTGTCGCCGTGGGCCGAGACGCC
>DAIMYL010000113.1:0-5913 GCA_036734505.1 Steroidobacteraceae bacterium
CGGAGGTGAGGAAGCGGTAGCCGTCGTGGAAGGTGTGCTGCGGCATGCAGTACGGACAGCGGAAATTGCAGCGGTCCATCACCGAGATGCGCAGGTCGTGGAGCGGACGGCCGAGCGCATCCTGGGTCGCGGGGGCGCGACGCAGGGGGACGAGGCGATGTTCCGTGCCGCTCACCATGCGTAGAACCTGGCGACGAAGCCCTTGGGGAAATCATTGGGTCCGGGCGGCAGTTCGACGACGCCGTCGGTGCCGGTGAGCGCCGCGTAGTCGCCCGAGCCGTTCGTCGGGCTGGGGTCGGCCCAGGGGCGACCCCACTCGTCGATGCTCACGCGTACCGGCAGGAACGCGGCGAGCGGGACTTTCGAAGGGTAGGCGGCGCCGAGCGCGATCTTGTGCGCCGGTCGCGGCGTCCCGCCCATCGCGGCATAGAGCGCCGGGAAGACATAGCGCGCGAGACAGACCAGCGTCGAGACCGGGTTGCCGGGCAGCGCGAACACCGCGGTGCCGGAGGGCGCGACGCCGAACCACAACGGCTTCCCGGGTCGCTGTGCGACCTTGTGGAACACTTCGCGCACGCCGAGCGCAGCGAGCGCTTCCGGTACGAGATCGAGCGCACCCATCGATACGCCGCCCGACAGGATGAGCACCTCGTGGGTGTCGATCTGCATGCGCAGCCGACGGGTGAGCGTATCGAGGTCGTCCGGCAGATGATGTTCCGCGACCCGGTCGAAGCCCCGCCGCCGCAGCGCGGCGACGATGCCGTAGGCGTTGGAACGGCGCACCTGATGAGCGGCGATCGGATCGCCCGGCTCGACGAGCTCGTTGCCGGTCGAGACGACGCTGATGGTGGGCTGGGCGCTGACACGGATGCGCGGCATGCCGGCGCCCGCCGCCACCGCGATCTCGGGCGCACCGAGCCGCGCGCCGGCGGCGAGCAGCAGCGCGCCTTGGCGTACATCGCTGCCGCGCGGGTGGATGTTCCAGCCGGACGCGAGCTTGCCCGGGTCCGGGAAGCGCACGCTGTCATCCTTGCGCTCCGCGCGCTCGACCGGGATCACCGCATCGCAGCCGACCGGCAGCACGGCGCCGGTCATGATCTCGATGGCATGGCCAGGGGAGGCGAGGGTGAGCGGTGGATCGCCGGCGGCCTGCATGGCTTGGACGATGAGCGATCGCGGTTCGGCGAGCCCGGCGGTCGCGACGGCGTAGCCGTCCATCGCCACGCGGTCGAAGGGCGGCTGATCGCGCTCGGCGTAGATGTTCTCGCGCAGCACCGCACCCGCGCACTGCACGAGCGGCAGGGATTCGATCGGCAGACAGGTGAAATGCTGCGCGATGAGGGCGTCGGCTTCGGCCGGGGCGATCATGCGCAGAGTGTATCGCGGCGCGTGCTCTGCGGCCGCGTGCGTTGACCTGCGGCGACACGGCCCGTCGGACGGGCCGGCCGCGCGCCGGTCGGAGAGGTCACTTCTTGGCGTTCTTTTCCCGCCAGACGCGGATCTGGGTGTTCAGCTGGTCGGCCACCGCCTGCGCTTCGTCGACCGCGGCGTTCATCTTCTGGTCGCGGATCTTCTCGAGCTCGGCGCGGGCTTCCGGCTTCATGTCCGGCTGCGCGCCCACGGTCTCGTTGAACTGCGTCTCGAGGCAGGCCTGATAGCCGGTGATCGCCGCGTCGAAGGCCTTGACCTCTTTCTGACCGGCGAGCATCTGCTCAAGCGTCGAGGTGCTGCCGTCCGGGATCTTCTCCGGGGCCTTGGGATAGGTGCACGCGGCCTGCGCCTGACCGGCGATGAGGGCGGCGGCAAGCGTCAGCGAGTA
Organism: Steroidobacteraceae bacterium; assembly: GCA_036734505.1. Lineage (GTDB taxonomy): Bacteria > Pseudomonadota > Gammaproteobacteria > Steroidobacterales > Steroidobacteraceae > UBA964. Next base: position 1,820 of record DAIMYL010000113.1, read on the forward strand.
CAGCGTCTTCATATCGTGGACACTCCGGAGGAGATTAGGTCGGGCAGGTATGGTAAGGCGCGCGCGAGGGCGGCGGCAACGCCCCGCCGTCCCTCGGTCGGCTTGTTACACTGTCGGGGACGCGCCCGTAGCTCAGTTGGATAGAGCATCAGGCTTCGAACCTGAGGGTCGGGAGTTCGAATCTCTCCGGGCGCGCCAGTCCATCGGCTGTCACCGGAGCCGCATGCCCCGCTTGCTCGAACCCGTCGCGTTAGGTGGCCTGCGGCTGCGCAACCGCATCGCGCACGCGGCGGTCACCACACGCTACGCCGACGCGGGGCGCGTGACGCCGCGGCTCATCGCATACCACGCCGCGCGGGCGCGGGGCGGGGCGGCGCTGCTCGTCACCGAGCCGATGAACCTGCTGCCCTCGCAGGGCGCGCCGCACAAGGTGCGTGCGCACGACCCCGCCAACTTCACCGGTCTCGAGGCCTGGGCGACCGCGGTGCGTGCGGAGGGGTCGCACCTCGTCGCGCAGCTGCAGGACCCGGGGCGCGGTCGTCTTCTGATCGGCACCGAGGTCGAGGCGATCGCGCCGTCGGCCATCGCCGATGATCTGAGCGGCGTGCTGCCGCGCGCCCTGACCACGGTCGAGGTGGCGGATCTGGTGCAGGGCTTCGCGGCGGCGGCGCGGCGGCTGCGCGACCTCGGCTTCGCGGGGGTCGAGGTCTCCGCGGGGCACGGCCATCTCATCCACCAGTTCCTGGCGGCGCGATCGAACCGGCGCAGCGACCGCTACGGCGGCGACATCGAAGGCCGTGCGCGGTTCCTCACCGAGCTCTGCCTCGCGTTGCGTGCGGACTGCGGCGAGGGTTTCCTGATCGGCGTGAAGCTGCCCGGCGAAGACGCGATGCCGGACGGCATCGACCTCTGCACCGCGGCGGCCATCACGCGCTGCGTGCATGCGACGGGTGTCGTGGACTATCTGACCTGGTGCTGGGGCGGGCACTCGCGGTCACTGCACCTGCACCTGCCCGCCGTGGAGGTCGCTGATGTCGACGGGGCCGCCGTCCCGGGGCATGCGCCCTATGCGGCGAAGAGCGCGGCATTGGCCAAGCACGCCCCGGGCATCAAGGTCGCGGCGCTCGGTCTCATCCGCACGCCCGCCGAAGCCGAGCGCGTGCTGCAGCAGGGCCTGGCCGATCTCGTGCAGATCGGTCGGCCGTTCATCGCCGATGCGGATTGGGGGCGGCATGCGGAGCGCGAGCTGGCCGGGGCGAGCGGGGCGGGTGTGTCCACCGGCCGTGCCGCGCGCCGGCCCTGCATCGCCTGCAACCACTGCTGGGGGCGCATCTCGCGCGGCGAGCCGCTGGGATGCACGGTCAACCCCGCGCTCACCGCAGGGCGCGAGACGGACCGGGTGATCGCGGCAGCATCCCCGCCTCCGGCATCGACCATGCGGCGCGTGGTCGTGGTGGGCGCGGGCCCGGCGGGGGTCACCGCGGCGTGTGCGGCGGCCGAACACGGCGCTGCGGTGGTCCTGTTCGGCGCCGGCGAGCGGCCGCTGCGCAGGCTGCGCGAGGCGTCGGCGTCGCCCGGCGGTGCGGCGCTGTCGGACCTCGCCGATCATCTCGAGGCGCGAGCCGCGCGCGGCGGCGTCGAGTACCGCGGCGGCGTGACGGCGATCGCGGCCGACATCCTCGCGGCGCAGCCCGACGAGGTGGTGCTCGCCTGCGGGGGCGACTCTGCGCTGCGCGACGCCTGGCAGCGGGCGTTACGGGAGTCCGCCGAGCGGGCGGACCGCGCCCTCGCCATCATCGACAGCACCGGCACGGCGACGGCGCCGTCGCTCGCGCTGCAAGCAGCGAGACTCGGTCACCGTGTGGTGCTGCTGACCGGCGATGCGGGTCCTGCGGCGGCGCTGCCGCGCGGCGAGCGGCAGCGTTGGCTCGAGAGGTGTGCCGCGGCCGATGTCGACCTGCGGCCCGCATCGTCGTCCACAGACGCGACGACGCCGATGTTGGTGGTCGATGTCGGCCGGCCAGCCGTCGGTCCCGCGGGGCTGCCCGCGGATCTGCCGCTGCGCCGTGTGGGCGATTGCCACGGGCCGGGCACGCTGGCCGATGCGCTGGCGGCCGGCGAGGCCTGCGGCGTACCCTTGCCGGAGCCGTCCCGCTGACGGCGCTTGCGGCACGGTGATGGCATGAAGGGTCTCGGCGTCCTCTGGCTCGTGGTGTTCATCAGCCTCGCGGGCTTCGGCATCACCACCATCCCGTTCCCGATCGTCGCCGAGCAGATGGGCGCCTCCGACTTCTGGAAGACCTTCGGCGGCTCGGGCGTGTTCTCGCTGTTCCAGCTGCTGTCGACGCCCGTGTGGGGCCGTTGCAGCGACGCGTACGGCCGCAAGCCGATCCTGGTGCTGAGCCTGCTCGGCACGGTGTTCGCCTTCGTCTGGCTCGCCTACGCCGACACGCTCACCTCGCTGCTGCTGTCGCGCGCCTTCGGCGGCATCATGTCGGGCAACCTGGCGGCGGCCTTCGCCTACGCGACCGATGTGACCGACGAGCGGAACCGCGCGAAGGGTCTCGGCATCGTGGCCTCGGCGTTCGGCATCGGCTTCGCGTTGGGGCCGCCGATCGGCGGATTCCTCGGCAGCGTCGACGGCGTCGCCAGCATGCATTGGCCGGCGCTGGCTTCGGCCGCGCTCGCCGCCATCGCCCTCGTCGGCTGCGCGCTGTTCCTGCCCGAGAGCCTGCCGGTCGGGTCGCGCAAGCCCTTCGGTGCGGCCAAGCCGGTCGCCGGCGCGGAGGCCGTCGCTGCGGTGGACGGCGAGGCGGCGGCCGCCACCGCGCGCCCGTCGCGCTCGGCGCTGACCGCGCTGCGTTCGAACCCGGTGCTGATCGGGCTCGTCGCCTCGAGCGTGATGGTCGCGGTCGCGGCCGGGGCGATGCAGTCGGTCTACCAGTTCTGGGGCCGCGACCTGTTCCAGTTCACGCTGCGCGACGTGGGCCTGCAGTTCATGGCGTTCGCGCTGCTGTCGGCGGTCGGCCAGGCGGGCCTCACGGGCCCCCTGACCCGGCGCTTCGGCGAGCGGCGCGTGGCGGTGGCCTCGATCCTCGGCGTCACCGTGGGGCTGCTGCTGTTCGCCACGGCCGCGACCCCGGCGATGGCCTGGGCCGCGATCTGCATCTTCGGTTTCGCCAACGGCATGTTCCTGCCGGCGGTGAGCAGCCTGATCTCCTTCCAGGCGGCCGCCGACGAGCGCGGCGCGATAATGGGCCTCTTCAACGCCTCGAGCAGCGCAGGCCGGATCGTCGGCCCGGCGCTCTCGGGTCCCGTATATTTCAAGTTCGGTCCGGCCGCGCCTTTCGTGCTGTCGGCGGTGCTCACGGTCGGCGGTGCGCTCTTGATGGCGCACCGCGCCAGGAGGTGATCCATGACGATGCTGCTGCTCGGTCTCCTGCTCTTCCTCGGCGTCCACTCCGTCTCCATCGTCGCGCCCGCCTGGCGCGATGCGATGGCGGCACGGCTCGGCGTCGGCGCATGGAAGGGCATCTATTCTTTGGTGTCGCTCGCCGGCTTCCTGCTGATGATCAAGGGCTACGCCCTGGCGCGGCTCGAACCGTCGCTGGTGTGGGTGCCGCCCACCGGCCTGCGGCATGTCGCGGCGCTCCTCATGCTCCCCGTGTTCCCGCTGCTCTTCGCCGCCTACCTGCCGGGGCGCATCCGCAGCGCGGCGAAGCACCCGATGCTGGCGGCGGTGAAGTTCTGGGCGCTCGCGCACCTGCTCGCCAACGGCATGCTGGCCGACATCGTGCTGTTCGGCTCGTTGCTCGCCTGGGCGGTGCTCGACCGCATCTCGCTCAAGCGCCGTGCTCCGCGCGCGACGCCCGCTGCGCCCGCCAAGCCCTTGAACGACGTCCTCGCCGTCGCGCTCGGGCTCGCGGTGTACGCCCTGTTCGTGATGGGCGGGCACCGGATGCTGTTCGGCGTCGCGCCGTTCGGCTGATCCCATCCACGACATCCCACCCCTTCGCCCGGAGCATCCCCGATGACCACCGTCCATGACTTCAAGGCCACCGCCCTCGACGGCACGGAGCGCGCGCTCGCCGATT
>DAIMYL010000114.1:0-1247 GCA_036734505.1 Steroidobacteraceae bacterium
TCGCCGATGAGGATCAGGCGCTTATGGCCGAGGAACGCCGCCTCCAGCACGGTCCACTGCGAGGCGTCGGTGTCCTGGAACTCATCGACGAGGACCGCGTCGTAGCGGTCGCGGATGCGTTGAGAGACCGGACTTGCGGCGCCGCCGTCCGCCAGCACCTTCTCGGCGAGCCGCGACAGCATGGCGTCGAAGGTGAGCACGCGGCGGCGCGCCACCTCGGCCTCGAAGCGCGGACGCACCGTCACCGCGAAGTCGGCGAGCGGCGCGAAACCGGCCCAGAACGCTTCCGCCTGATCGATGAAGGTGTCGAGCGATCGGATCAGCGGCCAGAAAGGCTCTTTCTGGAGGGCCGTCTTGTCGCCGCCTTTCGGCAGCTTGGCTTCGAACGCGGCCTGCAGCGCCTCTGCGCGCAGCGCCTTGAGCGCACCCTCGGCGTCCTTGTCCGGCAGGATCGCGCCCTCGGCGATCCAAGTACAGGCCCTGTCGATCTGACCGGGTAGACGGTTGCCGTAGTTGAAGCGGTCCGGCATGGCGGCCAAGGCCTGCAACTTCTGCCGGTTCGCCGCGTCGGTGAACAAGGTCTGCATCGGGACGCAGACCGCGCGGAACGCCTGCACGCTCGCCCGCGTCGCCGCAGCCGCATCCGCCTTGCGTGGCGGGACCACCTCCGGCTCCACCGCAGCGCACATCGCGCGCGCGACGCGCAGCAGCTCGTCGCGTGTGTATCCGGCGGCCTGATAAAGCGCGACCTCCTCCGTATCGGCGCCGTGGAAGAGGCGCGCGAGTTCGTCGTCGACGATCTCTTCGAGGATCTCGGTCGGGTCCGAGAGCAGCTCGAGGTCCGGGTCCTGCCCCGACTCGAAGGCGAGCTCGGAGAGCATGCGCTGCGAGAAACCATGGATGGTCGAGATGGCCGCGAGGTCGAAATCGCGCAGCGCGATGCGCAGATGCGCGGTCATCTGCTCGCGGCTCGGCTGCGCGAGGCTCAACAGATGCTCCACGAACGCGTCATCGCGGTCGGCCGACCCGCGCTCAATCGCGACGAGCGCGCTCGACAGACGCTTGCGTACGCGGTCGCGCAGTTCGGCGGTGGCGGCGTTGGTGAAGGTGATGGCGAGGATGCGGTCGATGCGCAGGCCGTATTCGGCTACGAGCCGCAGCACGAGTCCCGCGATCTGATAGGTCTTGCCGGTGCCGGCGCTGGCCTCGAGCAGCCATGCGGCCCGTTCGGGCAGTGCTTCAGACGC
>DAIMYL010000114.1:1347-5846 GCA_036734505.1 Steroidobacteraceae bacterium
CGGGGACCAGACCGTCTGCGCCAGTGCGACGAGCTGCTCAGCGCGCGCCTCGAGGTCTTCTTCGGTCCAGCCGCCGAAGAGCGCGCGCGCCGCGTCGTCCTTCATCGCCGTATCGGTGCCGTCGTCCTCGAACCACGCACCGACACCCTGCCGCACGAGGGACCGCGCCGACGGATCGGGGGCGTCTGCGGCGAGGTCGGCCAAGGTCCGGCTGAACTGCGGAACGAGCGGCACAGGCTGGCGACGCGTCTGCCACCACAAGCCGACGCACCCTTCGAGCACACGCAGCGCGGTATCCCGATCCGGTGCGTTGAAGACCGGCTTGCCATTACGGGTGATCAGATACGCTGCGACGACCGGTGCATCGGCGATGCGCGCGACCAGCATCGAGAGCCAGGCCTCGAGCTTGAGCTTGTCCTTCGGCTTGCTGCTCGCGGTGGTCCAGACATGGCGGTGCGCACCACCCTCCTCCCGCACACCGGGGACCACGGCGGTGACGGTGAGCGCTGCGCAACCGGGCGCGGTGATCGTGCAGGCATAGGATGCGGTACCGATGGGCGTGCCGGGCACTTTGCGCGCATCAGCGACGATGCTCTGCGCTTTCGAGAGCTCGTCCGACAACACCGCTTCGCCGCCGGCTTCGAAGGGGATCGCGCCGGCACCCTGCTGGCGCGTCAGCAGCGCCTGTACACCGGTGGCGCTCGTGCCATCGGCATCGGCAACGCCGTCCGCGACGATGTCGATGAGCGCATCGCGGAGTTTCCAGGCCTCGAGATCGTCGAGCTCGATCGGCTCGCGGTCCGAGAGGTCGCGCTCGTAGTCCGTCATCGAGATGCCGAGCGTCTGCTCGAGGAAGGCCTTCGGGGCGTTCTCGAGCGCGCGGGCGAGCGCGCGCACCGTGAGCGTGGTCGGCGGCTCGGATTCTTCCGGCCAACGGGCATCGGCGGGCGTCGCCGCGAGTCCCGCAAGCTTGGGTTCGCCGAGCCGCGCGAGCGCCGCCTCGGCCCAGGTCGCGTCGTAGGGACGACGGCGCTCGTCACCGAACGCCTTGAGGCTCCAGGGCTGCAGCGGATGGACGCGCAGCAGATCACGCGGTTTCTCGACGCCGAGGGCCTGCGCGAGCAGGTCGGCGACCTCCTCGACCACGACGGAAAGCGGGACCTCCTCGCCGCGCGCGGCCTCGAAGCCGCGACCATATATAAGGAGTGCGTCGCGGGCGCAGAGCAGCGATTCGAGGAACAGGTGCCGATCGAGGCTGCGGCGGTCGTGCTCCTGCGGCTTCGGGCTCGCGAAGGGGTCCCAAGCCGCGGGGCGGGACGGTCGCGGGAAACTGTCGTCGTCCATGCCGATCATCGCGACGACGCGGAACGGCACGGAGCGCATCGGCTCCATCGCGCAGACGGTGACGGCGCCGGTGCTGGGGCGGTCGCCGCCGCGCGGCAGCGTGAAGGCGTCGCGCAGCATCGCGGCGACGCTTGCGGGGTCGAACTCGAGCGCGGACCTCGCCGCATCCGCGGGCTCGTCGCCGAGCAGCTCCTGCAGCGTGGTCGATACACGCGTGCGCTGCCAGGCGCGCGATTCGGGCAGCGCACAGAGCGTATCCATGACGCGCTCGAGGCGCGTGCGCCACTCTTGGGCGGTCGCGGGTGTCGCAAGACTCTGCTGCAACCGCTGCAGCTGATGGCAGACCTCGGCCAGCACGCCGAAGCGCAGCGCCTGGTCGCGGCCCGGCAGGTCGACGGGCACCGCAGGACCGAGACCGTGGGCCGCCGGCACGACGGCGACGCCGCCGGGGTCCGGCATCAGCACACCGAGCGCGAGCCGCTCGAGCGCGAAGCGCACGGTGTTCTGGTCGACGGCGGGCTGGTCGTGGTGCGCGCGGTCGTCGGCATCCCAGGCCCAACGCAGGCCCGAGTCGATGATGAGATCTTTGAGCGCGCCGAGGTCGGCATCATCGATGCGGAACTTGGTGCGCAGCGGCTCGCGGCCGAGCAGGTCGAGCAGCCGCGTCGCGGTGACGCGCGAGCCGACGAGGCCGACGACATCGAGCAGCACGGCAGCGACGGGGTTGGTGTCGGTGAGGCCGAGGTCGGCGATGTGCACGGGGATCGCCGGGACGGCGCTCGCGCTGTGATGCTCGCGGCCGAACACCGCCGCGATGAGCGGCGCGTAGGTGGCGAGATCGGGCGTCATCACCAGCACATGACGCGGCTCGAGCGAGGGATCCGCTGCGAAGCGACGCAGCAGATCGTCGCGCAGCGCCTCGCATTGGCGCAGCGCGCCGTGGCAGGCGTTGATCTCGATGGAGGGCAGCGGGCCGGCATCGGCGTCGAGCACACCGCTCGCCCGCATGCGGTCGCGCAGACCGGGTGACTCGTCGGCGGCGTCGATCCAACGCTGCAGCACCTCGAGGCGGTGCCGTGGCTCGTCGGGGTCGGGGCCCTCGTCGACGGTCTGGTAGCCGAGATCCTCCAACCACAGCTGCAGGTCACGGCTCGGCGCACCGTGGGCGGCGAGCATCTGGTTGCTGCGCTCGAACTGCTGCAGCAAGGCGATCGTCTCGGCCGGCGTCTTCGCGGTGCGCAGCGCCGCGCGCTCGTGGCTGCGCAGGCGGATGTCGGCCCACCACTCCGTCGAGGGCACGAGCATGAAGAGATGGATGTCCATGTGCCGCGCGAGCTCGGCGAGATGGACCTTGTCACCGTTGCGCAGCGAGGAGAGTCCGAACACGAACAGCGGCGCCGCGATGCGCTGCGTCGGCAAGGCGCGCAGCCGCGCGAGGCGCGACGGCGGATCGACGGCGGGCGTGGTGGCCTTGAGGTCGGCGAGCAGCTGCGCGAGCCAGCGATGCTCGTCGGGCGCGGCGGCGGGGTCGGCCATCCAGGCCGCGGCATCGTCCGGCCGGTCGTAGAGCAGGCGCTCGAGGACGGCGGCGACCTCGCGCGTGAAGGCGAGCTCGCGCGCGGCGACCGGGCCGTCGCAGTCGCCGAGGTAGCGACGGACCCGCTCGAAGGCCGGGTCGGCGAGCCGTGCGCGGACGGCGCGGATGACCCGCCGGTGCAGCGCCCCACCGGACCAGTCACCGTCGGCGGCGAGGGCTTCCGCATCGCAGGCCGCCGTACCGGCGGCCTCGTGGATCGCCTTGATGGTGCGCCCGAAGGCCTTGCCCGGGAAGAGGAAGTCGACCGCGGCGACGCTGCCCTGGAGGGTGGCGAGCTCGTGGCTCAACCAGCGCTGCATGCCGCGGCTGCCGATGACGACCGTGACCGGCGCCATGGGGTCGGCGGGCCAGTTGGCCGCGAGCGTCGCGGCCAAGCTCCCGACCAGCCGCTCGGCCTTGGTGTCGCGGTACGCCCATAGAGTCATCGTCGGTACAGTACCAAACCGCAGGCTCAGCCGATGAGCCCGAAGCGTGAGCGGAAGCGGCGCTGCGGCTATCATCCGCCGCGCCGTCTCAGCGAAGGGATCCCCGGTCATGGCCTACAGCGTCAAGGAGCTGTTCTACACCCTGCAGGGCGAGGGCATCCGCGCGGGCCGCCCGGCGGTGTTCTGCCGGTTCGCGGGCTGCAACCTCTGGTCCGGCCGCGAGGAGGACCGGGCGACGGCGGTCTGCCGGTTCTGCGATACCGACTTCGTCGGCACGGACGGCACGCTCGGCGGCCGGTTCACGACCGCCGAGAGCCTCGCGACGGCGATCGCTGCGCTGTGGCCCGTAGGCGAGGCGTACCGCTATGTGGTGCTGACCGGGGGCGAGCCCCTGCTGCAGGTGGATGCCGCGTTGATCGACGCGCTGCATGCCGAGGCCTTCGAGATCGCGGTCGAGACCAACGGCACGGTGGCGGCGCCGCGCGGCATCGACTGGCTCTGCGTCAGCCCGAAGGCCGGCAGCGACTGGGTGCAGCGCAGCGGCGATGAACTCAAGCTCGTCTACCCGCAGCCGGACCTGCTGCCGGAGATGATCCCCACCGAGGGCTTCGATCATTATCTGCTGCAGCCGATGGATGGCCCGGCGCAGCAGGCGAACACCCGCGCGGCGATCGCCTACTGCCAGGCGCATCCGCGTTGGAGGCTGTCGATGCAGACGCACAAGACCCTGGAGATCCGATGAGCGAACACCGAACGAGCGATGCCGTCTGCGAGCTGTCTCAAAGATTCTATTTCGAGGCCGCGCACACGCTGCAGCGGTCGGTCGAGACGGAGGGCAGCCTGCGCATCCATGGTCACAGCTACGAGGCCGAGGTCACGCTGCAAGGACGCATCGACCCGGCCACCGGGATGCTGGTCGATCTCGGGCAGCTGCGCGCGGCGATCGCCGGCGTGCGGGAGAAGCTGGACCACCGCTTCCTCGATGAGGTCGAGGGCCTCGGGCGGCCGACGCTCGAGAATCTTTGCGCGTTCATCCGCCGCCACCTGGAGCCGGAGATGCCGCTGCTGCGCGCCGTGATGGTGGAGCGACGGCTCAGCGGGGATCGCTGCGTATTGCGGTGGTGATGTCGATG
>DAIMYL010000115.1:0-5750 GCA_036734505.1 Steroidobacteraceae bacterium
TCGGCGCGCGCTGGTTCCTGCTGCCGAACGCGATGTACGGTTCCTGGGAGCGCGCGATCGTGAGCGGCGCCTGCACACCCGGCATGGATGCCGCCGCCTGCGCCGCCGCCAACACCGCGCGCCGGTACGCTGCGCTGGAGCCCGATCCGCCGCGCTGAGGCCGGAGCGCGGCCCTCGACATCTGCGCTCGGAGGGCTACCGGCGCTGCGGGCAGCGGCCGCCGGGCAGGGCGATGTCCACCCACACCAGTCGGTGGTCGCTGCTGGCTTCGGCGTCGTCGTTCACGAGCGCGTACGCCGGATCGTCGGCCGTCGGCCAGAACACGCCGGAGGCGCAGACCTCGAGGTCCGACGACGGCAGCACATAGTCCACCCGCAGGTTGCCGGGCGAGTTCGCGCCGCCATCGCTGAAGTCGGCGGTGTCTTCGGTCGCGGGACCGCGGTGGGCTGTGTTGGCGCCGCCCTGTCGTAGAGCCGCCTCGGCGGCCCCCGCCGAACGCGGCACGAGGCCGCCCAGGGCGACCTCCGGGTGGACCCGCGGGTGCTGCAGCAGCTGGCGGATGGCACCGCCACGCTCGCCTTCGCGGCGGCTGGCGCCATCGAAGGGGTCGGCGTTGAGGTCGCCTGCGACCACGAACGAGGCATCGGCGGCGAGCGGGCCGCGCCGTCCGGCATCGTCGACGAGGTAGCCGCCCTTGGCGGGGCTGAGGTAGTCGGCCCAGAGACGGATCTCGTCGTGGTTGCGGCGGCCGTTGCGGTCCTCGGGGCCGTCGAACCCCGGCGGGGTCGGATGGCTGACCAAGAAGTGCAGCAGCCGCGGTACGGCGCCCGCAGCGGCACCCGGCGCCGCCGGCAGCTCGAACGGCAGGTCCCAGTGGCTCTTGGAGGACAGCGGCAGCACGGCCAGCGCCTCCGGCCCGTACCAGCCGGGCGGCAGGTCGGCGCCCGGCATGTCGCGCCACAGGAACCTGCGGAAGCTGCGCACGGCCTCGCGCCGCAGCGTCAGCCGCGAGCAGACCAACATCCCGTACTGGCCCGGGAAGAGCCCGAAGCCGCGCGCGTCGTTGCCGCCGCCGATGCGCCCGTCGCGGTCGAGGTCGACGCCCGTCGGCATCCCGGTGTTCGAGGGTGCGCTGAAGAGCGTGGGGCAGGCGAGCGGCGCACGGCCGCCTTGGCCCACCTCGAGGTAGCGGCGCACGAAGGCGAGGGCGGCGGGCGCGGGCGGTCGCGTGGCGTGGTCGTCGGACATCGCGCCGTCGTAGTCGAATTCATTGATGAGCAGCAGGTCCGGGCGGATGTCCTGCAGCACGGCGGCGATGGTGCGCGCCTGCGGATGGTCGGGCGTGGCGAGCTCGCGCGCCAAGGCGTCTGCCTCGCGGCGGAAGAGGCTCGTGTTGTAGGCGGCGATGCGCAGCGTGCCGGGCGCGGCGGGCGGTGGCACGACGGATGCCGATGCCGATGCCGGCGCGGGTGCAGGTGCGGCCGCCGCGAGCGTGGTGGCCGCGCAGAGCGCCGCCATGGCACCACGGAGAAGGGGCTTGCTTCGGGTCATGTCCAGGCTCCCCGGGGTCGGATGGCCAAAAAGAAAGGCGGGCCGAGGGGCCCGCCTTTCCGGTGCGCGAGGCGCAGGGACTCCGATCAGAACTCGTACTTGAGGCCGATCTGGATCTGCCAGCGCGAGCGGTCCGTGTTGCGGATCACGCCGCCGGCCGGGCCGGTGGCGCTCGCCGGCGTGAGCAGCGAGGTGTTCGCGGCGGAGATGCGGTAGCGCGCGCAGGTCAGCACGCCCGCGTTGTCCGACACGCCGTTGGCGCCGGCGCAGCTGACGTCGAACAGGCGCACATCCTCGCCGTACTCCTCGATGACACCCCAGTCGTCCTTGATGAGGTTCAGGACGTTGGCGATGTCGAAGGTGAGTCGGGCCTTGTGGTCCTCGGAGAACGCCGGCAGCTCCTGGCTGAGCTGCAGGTCCCAGAGGTTGATGGCGCGGCTGTCGTAGGAGCCGCGGGGCACGATACCGCCCTGCGGGATGCCGAACTTCGCGATCAGCGAGCGCACGGCATCGACCGTCGCGACGCTGTCGAACGAGACCAGCGGCGCAGACGAGACGCTCACCACCGTGGTGGTGCCGACCGTGCTGGTCGTCGCCGTACCCGAGAGGTCCGGCACGTAGGCCAGCTGCGCACCGCGGCTCACGCCGAAGGTCGCGTTGCGGCCCGAACCGCCGTTCATGGTGAAGGTCACCGGACGACCCTCGCGGCGGTCCGCGAACAGCGAGAAGCGGGTCTCGTAGCGGCCGAAGATGCTGCCGCGCCAGCCGAACTCGCCCTTGAAGGCGTCCGAGATCTCTTCCTGGCCACGGCCGGAGGTCGCCGTGTTCGGGTCGACCGAGGCGTACTGGCCGCCGTACAGCGAGCTCGCCGTCGACGAGAAGCGGGCCGAGGCCGAGAACTCGTCGGTGTTCTGCTTGGTGTAGGCGAGACCGACATTGAAGCCGTTGTCGAAGTAACGCGACACGCCGATGCCCGCGGTCCAGATCGAGCCCTTGGTGTCCGGGTTGTAGGCCTGGATGTCACGGCTCGAACCCGGGTTCACCGAGTTGACCGTGGTGCCGGCGATGGCCGTGCGCTGCGCGGTCGACAGACCGTCGTAGCGCAGGCGGCCGTCCGGGGTGAGCGCCTGGACGCCGTTCACGATGAGCGGACGGGCGCGGATGTCGCGGAAGGCGAGCCCTTCGTTGGTGCGGACATAGACCGCGTTGGCGCTGAGGTTCCAGCCGTCGCCGACCTCCCAGTTGAGCGAGAGGTTGGTGCGCCAGTCGGAGGGCATCTTGAAGCCCGGGACGATCGAGTTCGTCTCGGAGGTCGGGGGCACCACCGATCCGCCGAGCGCCGCCTGCACCGAGGCCGGGATGCTGGTGCCGAAGCTCGAGTTGACGCCGACGTTCAGCGCCGCGAGGCAGGCCGCCGAGTTGGTGACGCAGTTGACCGCGCCCGTGGTCTCGGTGATGAAACCGCCGCCCTGCGCCGCGGTCGCCGCGAGGCTGGTGGCGTTCGCGGCGGTGGTCGAACGGCGGAAGATCAGCGTGTTGTCGAGGATGCCGGTGTTGCTGAACGAGTTCGAGAGGAACACGTCCGGCAGACCGCCCGAGAAGAGGCCGAGGCCGCCGCTCACCTTGAGGGTGTCGGTCGGGCGCCAGGTGAAAGCCAGACGCGGCATCACCACGTCGAGACCGTCATAGGTCTCCTGGTTATCGAAGCCGTAGCGGGCGACGAAGTTCGGGTTCAGGGCCGGCTTGTCGCCGACGTTGTACATGTCGTAGCGCAGGCCGTAGGTCAGCGTGAACGCGTCGCTCGCATCCCAGGTGTCCTGCAGGAAGAACGAGGTCGTGTCGTAGCTGAAGTCCGCCGCCGCGTCGTTCGGGTTGCCCGACAGCGCGTTGCGGTAGGTCAGCTCGCCCGCGAAGCCGCTGGCGAAGGCGGCGATCGAGTCGAAGTAGTAGGTGCCGTCGCTGTTCGGCACGAACAGGTTGAAGATGTCCTGGCGCTGGAACTGCACGCCGGCCTTCAGCAGGTGCGCGCCGCGGGTGAGCTCCGCCGAGAACTGCGCCTGCTTGTTGGACGTCTCGAGGAAGTTCGCGTGGCGGAACTGGTCGGGGCCGAAGCGCACCACGGCGACCGACGACGAACCGTTGCGGCAGTTGATGAGCTGGTCGGTGGTGGTGGCGCCGTCGAGCGCGGTCGGGGTCGAGCAGACGCGGATGTCCGCGAAGTTCTGGCCGGCCGGCGGCTCCTGCAGGCGCGTGTAATCGCGCTTGGAGAGGCGCAGCTCGGTGGACAGGTTGTCCGTCCAGTCCGAGTTGAGCTGCAGCGCGAGGGTCTCGTCATCCTCGCCCGTCAGGTACCACTGCGAGTCGAGGCCCGCGCTGGTGGTGCCGAGGTTGGTGCGCTGGATCAGGCCCGACTCCGACTTGCGGTAGGTCAGCATCGCGCGTTGGTTCTCGGTGACGTTCCAGTCGAGACGCGCGGTGTACTTCTCGTCGGTGATCGGCTTGGTCTTCGGGATGCCGCCGAAGGGGTAGCTCGAGCGGTAGGTGTTGGCGAACACATCGGTGACGGCGGCGATCTGCGCCTCGGTCATCGGCGTGTTGTTCGGGCCGACGATGCTGGTGGCGAAGCCGAGGCCGGCGGGGCCGACCGAGGTCACGTCGAGCGACTCGTAGTTCTCGTAGGACAGCGCGAAGAACAGCTTGTCCTGGATGATCGGGCCGCGGAAGGTCGCGCCGTAGTTGTCCTGCTCGACGAGGGTCTTGACGGTGGTGCCCTGGATCTTGGTGCCGACCAGGTCGTCGTTGAGGAAGTTGGCGAACACCGAGCCGCCGAACTCGTTGGTGCCCTGGCGCAGCACCACGTTGATGGCGCCGCCGAGGAAGTCGCCGTTCTCGACGTCGAAGGGCACGGCCTCGACCGAGAACTGGTCGACAGCGTCGATGGAGACCGGGCCGCGACGGGTCGGCAGGCCGCCCGTGTTCAGGCCGAAGTCGTCCTGCGCCTGCACGCCGTCGATGGAGATGCGGTTGGTGCGCGGGTTGGAGCCCGCGATCGAGATGCCGCCGTCGCCGCGCAGGTTGGCCGAGACCAGCGGGTCGCGGCGCGCCAGGTCGCGGATGTCGCGATTGATGGAGACGATCGAGTCGATCTGGTCGCGGTCGAGGTTGGTCGACGAACCGATCGCCTGCTCGCGGATGGCGGAGGCGGAGACCACGACCTCGGCGATGCCGCCCTCGAGGTCCGCATTGAGGCGACCGGTGTCGCCGACGGTCAGGAAGATGCCGTCGTACTTCTCGGTCTGGTAGCCGTTGGCGCTGACCTCGACCGTGTACGGGCCGCCCACGCGCAGACCGCGCGCGTCGAACACGCCGGCGGCGTTGGTCGTCTGCACCGAGCGCGTGCCGGTCGGCGTGTGCACGATGGTGATCGTGGCGCCGGGCAGCGCGTTGCCCGCGGTGTCGGTGATCTGGCCGCGCAGCGCCGAGGTGGTTTCCTGCGCGACGGCCACCTGGCCGGTGCTCAAGGTCAGCAGACCGACCGCCAACGCGGCGGCGATTTTCCTGAGAAGCATGAAGGTCTCCCTGATTCGAAAATCCAGACGGGGTACGGGCACCGGACGACGGGGGTTTCCGGGGCACGCAGTATCGAGGCGGAACATGAGAATTGTATTACGGCAACGCCCCGGGGCGCATCTCCACGAGGGAGGATGCCCGGACCCGTTGCGGGACAACAACATAGAGACGGGACTTCGCCCCGATTGTGGACCGGGAAGGGCGGCTCAGGCTGTCCCGGTGGCGAGCGCGGCGCGGAAGTGCCTCCGGCACAGGGGGACATAGCGGTCGTTGCCGCCGATCTCGACCTGGGCGCCGGCGGTCTCGACCCGCCCGTCCTGGCGCACGCGCACGACCATGGTCGCCTTGGCGCCGCAGTGGCAGACGGTCTTGAGCTCGACCAGGTTGTCGGCCCAGGCGAGCAGCTGGGCGCTGCCCTCGAAGAGCCGTCCCAGGAAGTCGGTCCGCAGCCCGTAGCAGAGCACCGGTACATCGAGCTCGTCGACCACCCGTGCGAGCTGGCCGACATGGTCGACGGTGAGGAACTGCGCCTCGTCGACCAGCACGCAGGCGAGAGGCGCGCGGTCATGCTCGGCGGCGATCTCGGCGTGCAGGTCCTGGCCGGGAGCGAAATGCCGCGCGTCGGCGCT
>DAIMYL010000116.1:0-5734 GCA_036734505.1 Steroidobacteraceae bacterium
ATGATCCACGACAGCATCCTCTCCACCATCGGCGACACCCCGGTGGTGCGCATCAACCGCTTGGCGCCGGCGGGCGTCACGATGTTCGTGAAGTGCGAGTTCTTCAACCCGCTGCACTCGGTGAAGGACCGCCTCGCCATCGCCATCATCGAGGACGCCGAGCGCCGCGGCACGCTCAAGCCCGGCCAGACCGTGGTCGAGGCCACCTCGGGCAACACCGGCATCGCGCTCGCGATGGTGTGCGCGGCCAAGGGCTACCCGTTCGTGGCGGTGATGGTTGAGACCTTCTCCATCGAGCGGCGCAAGATCATGCGCGCGCTCGGCGCCAAGGTGATCCTGACGCCCGCGGCGGAGCGCGGCTCGGGCATGGTGCGCAAGGCCGAGGAGCTCGCGACCAAGCACGGCTGGTTCCTCGCCCGTCAGTTCGAGAACGAGGCGAACCCGGCCTATCACCGCAGCACCACCGGCCCCGAGATCCTGCGCGACTTCGCGGGCCGCCGGCTCGATTTCTTCGTCTCCGGCTGGGGCACGGGCGGCACGATCACCGGCGCCGGCCAGATGATCAAGCTCGCGCGCCCCGAGGTGCAGGTGGTCGCCACCGAACCCGAGGGCGCGGCGCTGCTGTCCGGCAAGCCGTTCACGCCGCACAAGATCCAGGGCTGGACGCCCGACTTCATCCCCGCAGTGCTCGACCGCTCGGTCGCCGACCGCATCGTGCCGGTGACCGACACCGAGGCGATGGAGACCGCACGCGCGCTGGCGCGGGCGGAAGGCATCTTCTGCGGCATCTCCTGCGGCGGCACCTTCGCCGCGGCGCTCAAGGTCGCGCGCGAGGCGCCGGCGGGGTCGGTGCTGCTCGCGATGCTGCCCGACACCGGTGGACGCTATCTCTCCACGGCCCTGTTCGCGGATATCCCCGAGGGCAGCGACCCCGAGCCGTGAGCGCGACCCGCTACGCACCGCTGCCCTCGCCGTTCCGCCTCCAGCGCGGCGGCGTCCTGCATGACGGTTCGATCGCCTTCGAGAGCTGGGGCGCGCTCGACGCATCGCGCGCCAACGCCATCCTGCTCTACACCGGGCTCTCGCCGTCGGCCCACGCCGCGGCGTCCGCGGCCGACCCGAGCCCGGGCTGGTGGGAGCAGATGATCGGTCCCGGCAAGGCGCTCGACACGAACAACCTCTTCGTCGTCTGCGTGAACTCGCTCGGCAGCTGCTTCGGCTCGACCGGACCCGCCTCGCCCGACCCGCGGAGCGGCCGCCGCTACGGCAAAGATTTCCCGGAGCTCGCGCTCGAGGACATCGCGCGCGGCGGGCGGGCGGTGCTCGCGCATCTCGGCATCGAGCGGGCGCATGCGGTGGTCGGCGCTTCCCAGGGCGGCATGGTGGCGCTCGCGCACCTCGCGCTGTTCCCGGGCGGCGCACGGCACCTCGTCAGCATCAGCGGCACCATGGCCGCCAAGCCCTATGCCGTCGCGCTGCGCAGCATCCAGCGCGATGCGGTGATGGCCGACCCGGCGTTCCGTGACGGCGACTACCCGCCCGAGGCCCGGCCTCGGGCCGGGCTCGCGCTCGCGCGCAAGGTCGGCACCGTGACCTACCGCTCGGCCCTCGAGCTCGACCGACGCTTCGGCCGCAGCCCCTCGCGCGAGGGCCGCGATTTCGCGGTGCAGGACTATCTCGCGCAGCAGGCGGCGCGCTTCGCGGACGCGTTCGACGCCAACAGCTACCTGCGCCTGTCGCGGGCGATGGACCTGTTCGATCTCGCCGCGCACGGCGCGCCGCCCGAGGTGTTCGGACGGTCGGGCCTCGAGTCGGCGCTGGTCGTCGGCGTCGAGTTCGACCATCTCTTCACGGTGGAGGAACAGGCCGCGCTCGCCGAGGCGCTGCGCGCCGGCGGCGTCGACACCACCTTCGCGCGGCTCGACAGCCTCGCCGGCCACGACGCCTTCCTGGTCGATTTCACCACCTTCGACGCCACGGTCAGACCGTGGCTCGCAGCCCGCTCACCCTGAACCCGCAACAGATCCACCAGGAGACCCGACCCATGCGTCCCGAGACCATCGCCGTGCACGGCGGCTACAAGCCCGATCCCACCACCAAGGCCGTCGCAGTGCCGATCTACCAGACCACCTCCTACGCGTTCGACAGCGCGCAGCACGGCGCCGACCTCTTCGACCTCAAGGTGCCGGGCAACATCTACACCCGCATCATGAACCCGACCACCGATGTGCTCGAGCAGCGGCTCGCGCAGCTCGAGGGCGGCATCGGCGCGTTGGCGCTCGCCTCGGGCAGCGCCGCGGTCACCTATTCCATCCTCACCATCGCCGGACAGGGCGACAACATCGTGAGCTCGGGCGCGCTCTACGGCGGCACCTACAACCTGTTCGCGCACACGCTGCCGCAGTTCGGCATCGAGGTGCGCTTCGCCGACTACTCGAAGCCGGCGGATTTCGAGCGGCTGATCGACAAGGGCACCAAGGCCGTGTTCTGCGAGTCGATCGGCAACCCGCTCGGCAACGTCACCGACTTCGCGGCGCTCGCGGAGATCGCGCACCGCCACGGCGTGCCGCTGATCGTCGACAACACCGTGCCCTCGCCGTATCTCTGCCGTCCGTTCGACTTCGGCGCGGACATCGTCGTGCAGTCGCTCACCAAGTATCTCGGCGGCCACGGCAACAGCATCGGCGGCGCGATCGTCGACTCCGGCAAGTTCCCGTGGGCCGAGCACAAGGAGCGCTTCAAGCGGCTCAACGAGCCGGATGTGTCGTACCACGGCGTGGTGTACACCGAGGCGCTCGGCCCCGCGGCCTACATCGCCCGCGCCCGCGTCGTGCCGCTGCGCAACATGGGCGCGGCGCTGTCGCCGTTCAACTCGTTCCTCATCCTGCAGGGCATCGAGACGCTGCCGGTGCGCATGGACCGCATCTGCGACAACACGCTCGCGATCGCGCAGTTCCTGAAGTCGCACCCGTCGGTCGGCTGGGTGAACTACGCCGGACTGCCGGACCACCCGCAGCACGCGCTGGCGCAGAAGTACCTGCGCGGCCGGGCATCGGGGATCCTCACCTTCGGCGTGAAGGGCGGGCGCGCGGCGGGCGAGAAGTTCCTCGATGCGCTGCAGCTCGTGATCCGGCTCGTGAACATCGGCGACGCGCGCTCGCTCGCCACGCATCCCGCCTCGACCACGCACCGCCAGCTCTCGCCGGCGGAGCTCGCCAAGGCGGGTGTCAGCGAGGACATGGTGCGGCTGTCGATCGGCCTCGAGCACATCGACGACCTCAAGGAGGACATCGACCGCGCGCTGCGCGCCGCGGGCTAGGTCGCGGGCGGCGCGGCGGGCGACGCCGACGGCACGGCGACGACCTCGGGCATCAGCGGCGGCAGCGGACAACGCAGCACGCCGCAGATCGCCCGCAGGAGTTCCGCCTCGGCGAGCCGCAAGCGGCCATCCTGCGCCACGGTGGCGGTGACCGCGGCGACCACGCTGCGCTTCGCACCGGGCGCGAGATCGGCGAGCTCGGTGAACGCGGCGTCGAGCGCCACGGCCCAGTTCGGCGGCAATGCGAACGCCGGAGCCGCCGCACCGGCCAGCGACGCGGTGCCGGCCTTGTACGCGACCTCGCGCGCCGCCGGGTCGGAGGGCGACCCATGGTGCGCGACGATCGAGAGCAGCGTGCGCAGCGAATCGCCGGCATGCCACAGCACCCCGCGACCGTCGCTCGGCCTGCGCCGCAGGTCGTCGGTCAGACCGACACGCACCAGAGCGGTCAAGCACAGCTCGAACAGCTCGCGCTCGCCGTCCTCGAGCTCCATGGCCTTCAGCGTCGCGACCAGGTCGCGCTGCTCACGACGCGACAGCCGGCGCAATCCCGGGAAGGCCGCCTCGACGGCGGGCAACCGCAGATAGGGGCTCAGGGTGTCGACGACCCCGCGCTCGGCCTCGACCTCGGCACGCACGGTCGCGCCCAGCCCATGTTCGACCATCGCGGTCTGGCGCGCCCATCGCGCATCGTCGCCCGAGGCGAGTATGGCGAGCACCACGGCGCGCGCACGGGTCGGCGAGGCCACGCTCTGCGACACCGCGACCGGCAAGGCCGCGCGCAAGGTCTCGCCCTGCGCGATGTCCATCCAGTCCGGCCGACCGACCTTGCCGACGATGAAATCCGGCGTCGCCTGCAGCGACAGGTAAGGCAGGCTCTCCGTGAACGCCCGGGCACGCTCGGCCTCCTCGCGCTCCCGACGCGCCCGCGGCACGAGCACCTCCAGACGGCGCCGTTCGCCGGCCAGCCACTCACGATCAGCCGCCTCCGCGAAGGACGCGACATCGAAGCCGGGATCGAGCGCGCGGATGCGGTCGAGGATCGGCGGGTGGACCCTCGGCCATCGGCGCGCATGCGAGGTGTACCAGAGGTGCTCGGCGGCGGGCTCCGACGGCGCTGCGCCGAGACGCGCGGCAGCGCTGCCGGCGGCCATCAGCAACAGGTCGCGCGCCGGTGCGGCGTCGCCCATCATGCGTGCCGCCGCCGCATCCGCCGAGGACTCATGGTGTCGGCAGGCCGCGGCCTGCAGCAGCGTGCCGAGCAGCTTGCCGAGCGACCCGAACCCCAGCATCAGCAGCGCCAGCAGCCACAGCGGCAGGAACAACGGGAACAGGCCGATGGCCATCCGACGCCAGGCCCAGGGCGTCCCCGCGATCGCCGCGCTGAAGCCGGAGGAGACGCTGCGCCACAAGGCGGCGCCGGCGTCGTACAGCGCGGAGAGCCCGGTGACCCAACCCAGCACACGCAGGTTCACCGCCATGTCGCCGCTCTGGATGTGGTCGATCTCATGCGCGATCAGTGCCTGCAGGCGGGCGCGGTCGAGACGCTCCGCCGCGCCGCGCGTCACGACCAGCGCGGCATCGGCGGACCCGCGTCCCGCCACCATCGCGTTGATGGAATCGTCCTGTTGCCGCAGATGCACATCAGGCACGGGTATGCCGGCCGCCAGCGCCATGTCCTCGACGAGTTCGTAGAGATGCTGCGCGGCGGGATCCGCCGAGGGCGGGAAGACGGGCGTGCCGCCGAACGATTGCGCGATGAGGCCGCCGCCGCCCTCTTGACGCGACAGGGCGAGCCACGCGGGGACGAGCATGGCGCCCGCCCACGGCAGCGCGACCCCGATCGCGACCGGCCACGACAGACCGAGGATGCCGACCATGGCCAGCGCCCAGAGCGCCGGCACGGCGACCACCGCGAGACCGAAGCCGAGATCGACCTCCAGCCGCCGCCGTCGAGCGACCGCCTGGGAGTCGAAGAAATCCTGTCCACCGACCGACCGCTCGACCTGATCGCTGCCCAAGGACCGCTCCTCGCATCCGGGTGGTACCGCGACGGAAGTTACCACGGTCCGGAGCCAGCTCCGGCATCGCGACCCGGACGACATCCCGCCCCGGAGACTTGGAGACACGCGTTGCGCGCGGCGCGGATCGGGGGGGACAATGCCGCCATGAAACGCGTCCCGCTCACCGCCCTCTTCGCGCTCTCGCTCCTCGCCGGCTGTGGGGAGGGCACCGTCCCCGACGCGCCCTCGCCCTCGGTGACCGCCGCTGCCCCGGTATCGACCGCATCGCCGGGCGCTGCGCCGGCCGCCGGCGACACCCTGCGCATCGCCACCTGGAACATGGAATGGCTGATCGCGCCGAACGCCTTCCGCAAGCTCGCCGCCGAGTGCGTGCCCGAGGGCGCCTCGCCCG
>DAIMYL010000117.1:0-5730 GCA_036734505.1 Steroidobacteraceae bacterium
AAGGAGACCGTGGCGTTGATGCGGGCGTTGCCGGGGCTCTGTCCGCGCTGAACGGCCTCAGGGCGAGAGGTCGGGCGTCAGTTCTTCGCGCGGCAGTCGGCCCGGCGATTCGGTGGCTTCGCGGTGGAGCAGCCGCCATCGGGCATCGCGCGACACCCAGACATGCGTGTAGCGCGACCAGACGACCCGTGGACCGTCCTGCTCGGTGACCGTCACCTCCGCGACGCCCGTCACCACCGCTGTATCGCCGCTGACCGCGACCGTCCGGCGCCAGCTCTTGATGTCCGCGATCCGTGTCAGACCCTGGGACAGGTGGCCGATCAGCGCGCGCTTGCCGATGACGGCGCCACGCGAGGTGCGGTAGGCGAAGGCTTCCTCGAGCAGCGCCTCGAGCGCGGTCGGCGGGTGTGAGGCGATGGCCGCGAAGTAGGCGCGGTCGGCCGTGAGCACCCCGTCGTCCGCCGCTGCGGCGTGGACGGTGAGTGTGGCGGACATCGTCGGCACGATGACCGTGCAGAGCGCGAGCAGGGCGGCGGTCAGCAGGCGTTTCGGCATCATGACCCGAGTGTATCGGAGCGGTGGTGGCGGTAGGATGGCCTGCATGCTGCGCCGGACTTCATCGCTCATCGTCGTGCTGCTCCTGTGGTCCTCGACTGCAGCTTGGGCCGCCGCGCCCGCCGTGGCCGCATCAGCGGGTCCTGCACAGAACCCTTGGCTCGCGAGCGAACCCAACAACCAGAGCCACTGGAACGACGCCGCCACCGACAGCACCGAGGCCGCGGTGCCGCGCGGCCACTACCGGGTGACGCCCGGTTCCTACGATTGGATCCCGAGCGAGGCGCTCGGCATCCCTGCCTACACGGCACGGGTGCGCGGCCGCGAGGTGCACTGGTTCTTCACCGGTACGCAGATGCGCAAGCTGCTGCGCGAGGGCGGGCGTTGGCGCGAGATCGACCGCCGGTCCGTACAGCATGCGCTGCCGGGTTACACGCCGCCCACCGATGCGCTGCGACGGCGGCAGGCCGAAGAGATCCGCGGTTTCCTCGCGCGCCGCGACGAACAGGGGCTCATCGATTGGGTGCGGCGGCAGCCGAACCGGCTCGAGAGCGCGGTCGAGGACCAGGTGGCGCAGGGTGTGCTGTATTCCTTGCTGACCGCCGACCACGCCTTCGTCGGCGCCAACGCGCGCGGGTTGCTGCGCATCGACCAGCAGGACCCGGGCGATCCGGCGTCGCGGCTCGCGGCGCCGCTGCAGGTGACGCTGCCCGACGACATCTTCGACGATGCCAAGGTGGCTGCGCTGACCATCTTCAAGACCGACAGCGTGTTCGGGCTCGGCATGACCTTCAACGGATTCCTCGTGGTGAACACGGTGGGCGGCCGCATCGTAACGCTCGATCGGCGCACGCTGCGCATGATCGACGTCTACCGTGCGCAGGATCCGGTCGAGGTGTTCAGCAACAGCTTCGCGACCAGCGAGGAAGCCGGTGGCGGTGCCATCTATGTCGCTTCCAACAAGCGCATGTACCGGCTCGTGGTCGACGCCCGCGGCCGGATCCAGGATTCGGAAGCCGCCGGCGCATGGTCGGAGGCCTACGACGCGGGCGAGCGCCTGCCGGTGGGCAAGATCAGCGACGGCACCGGTGCGACGCCGACGCTGATGGGTTTCGGACCGGGTGCCGACAAGCTCGTCGTGCTCACCGACGGCCGCCGCAAGATGCAGCTGGTCGCGTTCTGGCGCGACCAAGTACCCGCGGGCGCCTCGCGGCTCGCCGATCAGATCGAGGTCGATCTGGGACCGGATTTCTCGACCGTGCAGTCCGAGCAGTCGGTGGTGGTGCGCGGCGGGCACGCCTTCGTGCTGAACGCGGTGCCGACGCAGGCCGCCAAGCCCCTGCCGGTGCGCGGTTCCTTCGTGCGCGGCCTGCTCGCCGGCTTCACGCGGCCGCTGCCGCGCGGTGTCGCGATGTTCGAGTGGGACACGGCGGCCGACCGTTGGCGGTCGCGTTGGCAGCGCACCGATGTCGGCACCGTCGCCACCGTGCCGATGATCAGCGGCGGCAGCCGCATGGTCATCGTCAACGGCACGCTCGGCGACCGGCTGGGCGAGCTCTACCACCTCGGCTTCGACCTGGACACGGGCGAGCTCGTGATGAGCATCGCGTCCAGCGATGATCCGCTCTTCAACGGCGCCTTCACCGGCGTGAAGTGCGACCACGACGGGACGCTGCTCTACACCACGGTGCTGGGACTGGTGCGGTTCGAGGTCGGCAAGATGACGCGCACCGCGAGCCCCGAGCGGGCCGGGGCGTCGGGCGGGCCCTAGATCGCCCGGCTCCGGATCAGCCGTGGCGGCGCTGGCTGAGGGCGAGCTGGCGTGCGAAGGCGAGGTCGTCCGTGGTGACCCGCAGGCGCCGCGCGATCGAGCGTGCGACGGCGCGGTAGAACGCGGCGGCCACGGCCGGTTTCGCGGCGAGCGCCTCACGCAAGCGGACAGCGTCGACCCGCAGGATCTCGCAGTGCTCGGCGGCGGTCACGGTCGCGCTGCGCGGCGAATCGTCGACCAGCCCCAACTCACCGAAATGGCTGCCGGACCCGAGCATGACCACATCGGCATCGCTGCCGCCTTTGGTGACATGCACGCTGCCCGAGCGCAGCAGGTACAGGGCGTCGGCGGGTTGGCCTTCGCGGCAGATGTCCTGCCCCGCATCGACGACGAGGCTGCCCGCTGCCAGCGCGACCACCGCCAGAGCGTCCGCATCCAAGTCCTTGAAGAGGTAGATCTGCTGCAGTGCTTGGGCCGGAGACGTCATCGGGGCAACTCCCTTGGGGGTGGGGTCGAGGCTCCCGTCACCGGTTCCATCGACCAGCGGACAGTATATTCAAGCCGCGTCGATGCCGCATCTGTCGGAATCGTAAAAAAACCGCCTGTTTATTGCGAGTTACGATAACATTTCATCGCGCGACCATCCAACATCGTAGCGGGAGGAGGGGTCTTGGAACCAAGTTCGCCGGTCGCCTCCGGGCCGCTCTCCAGCCTGCGGGTGGTCGAGTTCGCAGCCATCGGTCCCGCGCCCTACACCGGCATGCTGCTCGCGGACCTCGGCGCGGAGGTCATCCGCATCGAGCGCCACGACGCGCGTCGCGCCGATCCGGGTCACCGCGTGCTCGGACGTGGTCGGCGCAGCATCGCGCTCAACCTCAAAGATCCCGCGGCCCTCGAGGTCGCGCGCCGTCTCGTCGCCCGGAGCGACGCCCTGATCGAAGGCTTCCGGCCGGGCGTCATGGAACGCATCGGTCTCGGTCCCGAGGAATGCCTCGCGCTCAACCCGCGGCTCGTCTACGGCCGCGTCACCGGGTGGGGGCAGGACGGGCCGCTCGCGCAGGCGCCCGGCCACGACCTCAACTACATCGCGCTCACCGGTCTGCTCGACGCCATCGGCACCCAAGAAAGCGGCCCCGTGGCGCCGCTGAACCTCTTGGGCGATTTCGCGGGCGGCGGCCTGCTGCTCGCCTTCGGCGTGCTCGCGGCCGCCCTCGAGGCGCGCGCCAGCGGTCGCGGGCAGGTGGTCGATGCGGCGATGGTCGACGGCGCCTCGTCGCTCGCCTCGCTCATCTGGGGCATGCGTTCGGGCGGCTATTGGCCCGGTCGCCGGGGCGAGAACATGCTCGACGGCGGTGCGCATTTCTACGGCGTCTTCGAATGCGCCGACGGCCGGCACATCACGATCGGCGCCATCGAGCCGCAGTTCTACGCCGCGATGATGCGCGAACTGGAGCTCGATCCCTCGCGCTTCGCGGCGCAGATGGACCCGTCGCAGTGGCCTGCGCTGCGCGCCGAGGTGGCGGCGGCGGTGAAACGCCGCACGCGCGACGAGTGGACCGCGCGGCTCGAGGGCGGCGATGTCTGCTTCGCGCCGGTGCTCGATCTCGACGAGGCGCAGCGTCACCCGCACAACCTCGCCCGCGGTGCGTTCCAGACGCAGCAGGGGCTGACGTTCCCCGCGCCGGCGCCGCGGTTCTCGGCGACGCCGGCGACCGCAGGTGCGGTGTCGGGCGAGCCGGGCGCCGAGGGCGCGCAGATCCTGCGCGAGCTCGGCATCGACGACGATGGCATCGCGCAGCTCGCCGCCTCCGGTGCGCTGCGCCTGCCGAAGGACAGCCCCAAGGCGGGTTGAGGACAGAGGGACCGGAGAGGCCAGATGCCCAAGATGTTCGACCAATGGTGCGCGCGCAGCCCGCACTACAACGACAGCCACCGCGAGTGGGCGGACACGGTCAAGAAGTTCGTCGCGCGCGAGATCGACCCGCACATCGACGCCTGGGAGCGCGCCGGCGAGCTGCCGCGCGAGCTGCACCGCAAGGCGGCGGAGGTCGGGCTCATGGGTCTCGGGTTCCCGGAGGAGTACGGCGGCGTCACCGAGGGCATCGACCGCTTCCACGGCCTCATCAGCGGCGTCGAGCTCGCGCAGGCCGGTGCGGGCGGGCTGCTGGCGAGCCTGATGATCCATGGCGTGGCGCTGCCGCCCGTGATCGCCGCGGGGTCGCCCGAACTCAAGCGGCGGGTCGTGCCCGCGGTGCTCGCCGGCGAGAAGATCATCGCGCTCGGCGTCACCGAGCCGTCGGGCGGGTCCGATGTCGCCGCGCTGCGCACGCGCGCCGAGCACAAGGGTGACCGCTTCGTCATCAACGGCTCGAAGACCTACATCACCTCCGGCATGCGCGCCGACCACTTCGTCGTCGCGGTGCGCACCGGTGGCCCGGGCGCGAAGGGCATCAGCCTGCTGCTCGTCGACCGCGGCACCAAGGGCTTCACCCAGACCAAGCTCGAGAAGATGGGCTGGCACTGCTCGGACACGGCGACGCTCTACTTCGAGGACGTCGAAGTGCCGGCCGAGAACCTCATCGGCGCCGAGGGCGGCGCCTTCAAGGGCCTGATGGCCAACTTCAACGGCGAGCGCGTCGGCATCGCGAGCTCCTCCAACGCCTTCGCGATGGTCTGCCTCGAGGAGGCGCTCGCCTGGGCGCGCGAGCGCGAGACCTTCGGCACCAAGCTCAACCACTACCAGGCGATCCGCCACAAGTTCTCGGAGATGGCGCGCATGATCTTCGCCACCCAGGCCTGGGTCGACCGCGCCTGCGAGTCGGTGATGCACGGCAAGGACGACGCGGGCGAGATCGCGCTGCTCAAGATCCAGGGCGCGCGCACGATGGAGTTCTGCGCCCGCGAGTCGGCGCAGATCCTCGGCGGCGCCTCCTACATGCGCGGCTGCAAGATCGAGCGCATCTACCGCGAGGTGCGCCCCAACGTCATCGCCGGCGGGTCCGAGGAGATCATGCTCGACCTCGCCGCCAAACAGCTCGGTTTCATCTGAGGTAGACATGGACGCATTCATCTACGACCACGTGCGCACGCCGCGCGGCAAGGGCAAGAGCGACGGTGCGCTGCACGAGGTGACGCCGGTCCACCTCGCGAGCCAGACGCTCGCGGCGCTGCGCGACCGCTCGGACCTCGACACGCGCCTCGTCGAGGACGTGATCATGGGCTGCGTGATGCCGGTGGGCGAGCAAGGCTCGAACATCGCGCGCATCGCGGTGCTGATGGCGGGCTACGACGAATCGGTGCCCGCGTTCCAGATCAACCGCTACTGCTCGTCCGGTCTCGAGGCCGTGAACGTGGCGGCGGCGAAGGTGATGGCCGGACAGGGCATGGCGGCGATCGGCGGCGGC
>DAIMYL010000118.1:0-1522 GCA_036734505.1 Steroidobacteraceae bacterium
GACGCTTTCGAGCGTCTCGCTGTCCAGGGTGATGGCGACCTTGACGGTGGTCATGGAAGGGCTCTCCAAATCGGTATGATAATTTATCATACTCACTGTCGACGCGCGCATATGACGATCGATTCACGGCGCTCCAGTCTAGCGACGCCGCCGATGCCAGCAATCCGCAGATCAAGCCGAATACACCGAAAACGCGCGTCCATCGATCACGTTGCGGCTACCGCAGTCTGACCGCTTGCGACCGTCGTCGCTGCCTCCTCCCACCACGCCCCCGGCGCGGCCGGATGCCCCCAGCGCGCAAGTCCGCCCGTCACCAACGGGGCGTAGTCGCCCGCGCGCAGCTGCGCGTGCATCGCGAGCGCGGCCGCGCGGGTCGAGGTGACGACCGGGCCGGCGGCGGCGAGCGCCGCCTGCAACCTCGCCGGCAGCGGCACCGCACGGCCGTCGGCCCACACGCCCACCGACTCCGGCGCGCTCGAGTTCGGGCGGTACTCGAGCCGCACCGTCACGCGCCGGCCGAGGCCGGCCTGCACGCACTGCAGCGCGAGCCGGCGCGCGACCATGCCGCCGACGCGGTCGGGCTTGAAGAAGTCCTTGCCGCTCCACGCACCGCCGCCGATCGGCACCGCGGGGCCGTAGGCGTCCATCACGAGCTTCTTGCCGGTGGTGCCGTTGTCGCCCGTCGGGCCGCCGCAGAGGAACATGCCGGCGGCGTTGAGGGTGAGATCGGGCAGCGGCGTGTCGATGGTGATCGCGCCGCCCGCGTCATCGCCGCACAAGGCCTCGCGCAGCGCCTGCTGCGCGTGGCGACGCATGTGCAGCCAGTCGGCGTCCACCGCATGATGCAGCGACACCGATACCGACCGCGGCACGAACCGGCCGTCGGGCAAGTCCTCGCCGCGCACGATCACCTTGCCGTCGGGGCCGATCGGGCCCTGCGGATCCTTCTGCTGCAGCGCGTGCAGCGCACGCGCGATGCGCCGCGCCGTCCAGAGCGCACCGGGCAGATGGCCGGTCGCGGGCGTCGCCTGCGCGTAGCCGACGCAGATGCACTGGTCGTCGGAGAGATGCCGCAGTTCCTGCCAGTCGCTGCCGCGGTGCTCGATGCGCAGCGCGCTGGTGTCGATGTGCAGCGCCTCGGGCAGCGGATCCCAGCGGCCGCCGTAGCCCGCGGAGCGGTAGGTGTCGCGCACCCAATCCGCGATGCGCGCGCCGATGTCGGGCAGTCGCGCGGTGTCGAAGCCGATCAGGCCGGTCACGAACACACGGTCGAAGGCGCAGGCCGCCTCGATACCCACCTGTCCAGCCGGGTCGAGGCGCGCCACTTCACCGACGATGCGATCGGCGAGCGCGTCGCAGAGTTTATCGGGGTGGCCAGGCAGCACCCACTCCGCCACCGCTGTGTCGGCGATGGGCGTATCGATGACATCGGTCGTCATGGTCGTCGTCCTCCTCTAATGACTTCGATCCAACGGCGGGATGTGCGTCACGGGCCAACCGGTCGCCCTGCAGAAACGCCCGT
>DAIMYL010000118.1:1622-5655 GCA_036734505.1 Steroidobacteraceae bacterium
TCCAACGGCGGGATGTGCGTCACGGGCCAACCGGTCGCCCTGCAGAAACGCCCGTCGCAGCCGTCTAGCAGCCCCACGCGCACCACCGGACGCGCGTCGCGCAGCCGGCGCAGCTGACCTCGCGCGAACCGCTGCACCTCGCCGTCGGTGACGATCACGGCGCGGCGGATGCGCTGCTGCAGCAGGTGCTCGGCGACGCAGGCGATGTCGGTGCCGCCGTCGGAGCGCACGCGGCCGGCGGCGAGATCGCGGCGTGTGAGCGGATGCACCGTGGTCGAGAACCCGTACACCGGCCAACGCACGATGGCGGCCGAATCGTTGAGCGCCTGCAGCAGCACCGGCAACCACGCCGCCATCGATCCCGAGACATCGAGGTACACGGCCACCTGCCCTGCGCGCTGCAGCGTGCCGTCCCGGGTCTCGCCGCTCCAGAGCAACGGCGTCGCGCCGAGCAGGCGCTGCAACTGCGCACGGCGGTCGCCGCCCTGCGGCAGCGGCGTCAGCGACGGAACCGTGACCGTTTCCGGCAGCCACGGTCCGTTGTCGGCGCCGTTCGCCGTGCGTGCGAGCAGCGCGCGGATCGCCTGCCGTGCCGCGGCGTGCCGACGCAGCGGGTTCCGCACCCACTCGAGCGGACCGCCGTCGTCGGTGCCACCGCGCCGCTCCACCATCGGCCAGCGCGCGACGATGCGCCGCACCTCGCCGTACAGGTCCGCATCGGCGTGCAGCGGATCGCCCGTCGTCGACTCCGGGCGGTGGTCACCGAGCAGCCGGTGTCCGTCCGCAGCCGGATCGATGGCGACGCCGTCGAGCAGCGCGAAGAGTTCGGTGGTGGTCGCGCCCGCGTCGTCGTAGAGCCGCCGATGCACATCACCCAGACGCCCCGCCGCATAGCGCGGCTTGTCGGGCCAGCCGGGCGGCGGGCCGATCAGGCTCCACGGTCCCTCGGCGGCCGCTGAGGCCGAGAAGAACGAGGTGAACTCGACCGTCGGGTGCAACCGGCAGAGCTGCGCGTTGATGATGCAGTCGAAGGCCCAGTTCGCGGCGGGCGTCGAGCGCGTGTACATCCGCGTGTGACCGAGCAGCACATGGTAGAGCTCGTGCATGACGAGCATCGCGAGGTGCGCATCCGTGCGGCAGCGCGCCGCCGTGAAGTCCGGATTGACGAGCATCACCGACCGTGCACCGACCGTGACCGCAGCGGTCGGGACCTCACGCGAGACCTCGATGGACAGCAGCTGCAGCAGCTTGCCGAAGGCCGGATGCCGCAGCGGCACGCTGTGACGGATGCGGTCGGCGAGCAGACGCTCACCGAGATCGGCGGGTTCAGCGGCCATACGGTGTCCTCGGTGTCCAGAATTCCCAGATGCCCGACGGCGGCTCGCCCCGCCACAGGTCGAGCAGCCTCGTGAGCGTCGGCGCGGCATCACGCATGAACACCGTGCCGCGCAGCCCGGAGATGAGCCGCGCCGCGAGCAACGGACAGGCGAGCGGCGGCGGCGCGGGCGGGCGCCGCTGGTATCGCAGGGCGGTGGCCGGGTCCATGCCGATCGGCGCCCCGAAGCCCACCGCCGGCACCCACGACGGCCAAGGCACGGCCTGCAGGCGCTCGGCGAGTTCGCTGACGAGCGCGCCCTCAGGCAGGTCGGCCAGGCGGATGAGTTCGGTGCGCGGAGAGCGGCGTTTGCGTGCCGAGGTAGTGGTCGCGGCCTCGACCCGCGCCACCGCGACCAAGGCCCGCGCGAGCCCGAGCGGTGCCACGAGCCGCCCGTACTCATGGCCCATGCCGAGGCGCGCGCAGAGCGCCGCAGGGAGATCCACCTGCGCGAAACACCGCGCGTGCGAGAGCGTCGCACCGCCGCCCGATCCGACCGCGATCGCTCCGGCCGCGGCGCGCTCGCCGTCCTCGTGCTGCCCCAACCTCGGCATCACCACGGTGGAGCGCGGCGGTGCGCTCATGTTGGCCCAGAGGCCGGTGCGCATATCAGGCGGCATGGAGGTCCGACGCATCGAGCAACGCGCGCAGCCGCTGCTGCTGCGCACGCAGCGCAGCGGGGTCGGCGGCGTTCTCGTCTTCCATGTAGAGCGCAGCGCCCAGATTCCCGAGCGCGACCTGCGCCGGATCGCGGGCATCGAAGCCCTCCAGCGTCTTCACCAACAGGTTGAAGCCGTCGACGCGGCTGCGCGGGATCTGGTGCTGCAGCGTGCTGCGCTCCTCGAAGCGGACCTGCGCCATGAACGGCTCCGCGAGCAGCTCCAGCGTCGGCGCATCGACGCAGTCGAGCGCGGCGAGGTCGGGCAGCAGCTCCTGCGACAGCACCCAGCGCGCCTGCTTCGGCTGCGCCGCGAGCGCATCGGAGACGAGCAGCGACATCGTGTGGCGCGGCACCCGGCCCGGCTGCTTCTTCTCGGCCTGCAGCGCGAGGCCGACCCGGCGCACCGGGTGGGTCTCGTCCAGGATGCGCGCGAGTTCCGGATCGTCATGAGCCTGTCCGGCGGCGTCCACCGCCTGCCGATGGATCGTCGCGAGCACGCCCGCATCCACCGCCTTGCCCTGCGCGCGGTGCGGCAGCGAGACCCGCAGCGCGACGAGCGCCGAGTCGGCGAGCGTCACGCCTCGGCCGTTCTCGGCGTCGGTCGCGTCGCCCAGCACCCGGCGCGCCGCATGCGCCGCGGCGATGTTGGCCGCGAGCATCGCCGCGCGACGGCCCGAGATGCCGAGACCCGCCTCGCGCAGCGGCACGACGAGCGCCGCCGTGTAAGCCGTGATCCACTCGCCCTGCGCCGCGGCGACGAGCGCCGCGAGTTCGCGGCAGCGCGTCACCATCGTGGGGAGCTGCGCTGTAGCCGCCGCTGCGGTCGCTGCTGCAGCGGACGCCGGCAGCCCGCTGCGGATGACGCTGCGGCGCGCCTCAGGCGGGAGGTCCTCGAGCGCCGGCAGCGACAGCACGAACGCGAAACGGTCGGCGAGCGCCGGGTCGAGCGGGAGCGACCCCGCGTAGACGTCCGCGTCCTCGTCGGTCGCGTCCGCCACCGCCGGCGGGTTCATCGCCGACCAGCGGTAGCGCAGCGAGGCGAGCGCGAGGCCCTGCACCCGCTTCTCTTGGATGATGGAGAAGAGCTTGTTCTGCACCTCCGGACGGCAGCGGCTGATCTCGTCGAGGAAGACGCTCTGCGCGTCCCACAGCGTCGCCGGCGTGCGCAGGTAGCGCAGCCCCTCGCCCTCCGGCACAGGGAAGCCGACGAGGTCGTCGAAGGAGAGCAGGCTCGCGTTGTAGTGCCGGTGCGCGAGCCCGAGCGCCGCTGCGAGCCGCTCGAGCAGCGCGCTCTTGGCGCTGCCGTGCGGGCCGATGAGCAGCATCGGCGATTCCGTGGCCAGCGCCGCGAGCACCGGCGCATCGAGATGAGAAAGCCCGTGCAGCCCGAGGGCCGCCAGAAGGTCCGTACGCGTCGCCATGTCGCCGCTCCCCACCGTCCACGCACGCAGCGCAGGCGGCGCCGGACGGAGGGAGGCGCTGCCGACGCTTTAGCAGTATTTGTGGATCGCCCTGCAAGTTGTCGCTTAAGGAGGCGATGAAAACAAAACGGCCCTCGAGAACGAGGGCCGTGTGCCTGCTGGTGTTGCGCCCGCTCCTGTGGAGCGGCGCCTCATCCCGGTCGACCCGGTGACCACCTTGCCGCAGGACGGCAGGTTGGCGACAGGCAGGCGGCCTGTGCTCTCGATGACGCTCAAAGTATACCGCGGCGACCTGTCTGAGGCAAACCGACCTTGGTAAGGTTCAGTCCTCGCTCGCGTACGCGATCGGCGGTCTGATCGAGGAGATCGAGCCCCTTGCCTGACGACCCACAGCACGTACCCGACGCCACGGCGGCCGACCTCGAGCGCTTCCTCACCGCCCAAGCACGGCTCTACCCGCTCGCCCTCGGCGAGATCCAGCGCGGTCGCAAACGCAGCCACTGGATCTGGTTCATCCTCCCCCAACTGCGCGGGCTGGCCCCGAGCGCACGGTCACGGGAGTACGGCATCGCGGAT
>DAIMYL010000119.1:0-5655 GCA_036734505.1 Steroidobacteraceae bacterium
AACGGCCCCCGTCAGTGGCCGGACTCCGGAGAAGCCCGCGTTCCGGCGGGATCGAAGGGAAGGCGGGCGTTCGCCCGACCGGTGAGGACCCGGGATGACCGGGGCGCGGGACCGGCCCGCGCGGCAGGGGAGTGGCTACGACCCCGCCGAAAGACTCGCACGACCCTCGCGAGCACCGGAACTTCGTCCGCCTGATCCTCCACGCGTCGTCCGACGCGCCTTCCGATGTCCGGAACCTCTCCCCGACACCTCTCCAGGAGATACCCATGGACCCTGATCCCATCGAACCGACGCCGCATCTTTCCTGCGGCCTGTCCCGCCCCGATACGCTCGCCGTCCCGGCGGTGTCCGACAACGCGCTTGCGTCGCTGCTCGCCGTCGAGCCGCCCGACGAGCTGCGTGCGGCGCACTGCTCGTGGCACTTCCTCTCCTTCGCCGCGCATGTGCAGCAGCTCGTCGCCGACCCGGTGCAGGTCCGCGTCATCGACGGCCGCAGTCATGTGCACATCCTCGGCCAATGCGTGCTGTCCACCGACGGGACCGGGCAGCTGCAGCTGCATGTCTGGTGGCGCGCCGATGAGGACGAGCCCTACGAGCTGCACGCGGTCGAGCCCGTGAACACGCCGTTCCTCGATTTCCCGCGCACCGATCTTTGGCTCGAGAACCTGCGCGACATGCTGCGGCGTGAAGCGGAGGAGCGCGGGGCCACCAAGGCCTGGGCGGACTGGGCCTGGTCCTGGATCCATCTCAAGGTGACCTCGCGGGTCGATGTGCGCCGGCTGCGCGCGCGCATCCGCGGCGCGCTGCAGCTCGACCGAGAGACCCTGCGTCTGCTGCGGCTGCGGGCCGAGCTGCATCCTCGCGCCGTGTGGTCGGTCCCCGACTACAACCTCGAGCGCCGATGGCGCGATACGACGCTGCTCATCGAGCGCGAGGCACCGGCGTTGCTGCCGATCTGGTGGGGGCTGCGCGAGCGCCCCGACCTCGATCCGCGGCTCGAGGCCAAGAAGGCCCTGCGGCGCATCACCCGCACGCTCGGGATCGCTCCCGAGCAATGGCGCGTGATCGCCGGCGCCGGACGGCGCGGGCTGCGGTTGTACCGCGCCGTCAGCCGGGAGTTCTTCGTGGGTGACGATGGACGGCGTGCGTGCGAGTACCTCATGCTGTTCAAGCTGTTGGGGCCGACGCGCTTGCCCTCCATGGAGCTCTTCCGGCAACTGCTCGGCATGACCGGCACCCGTTGGGATGCGCCCCCCTCCGGCTACGGGCATGCGCTGGAACGGCGCAAGCTGCCTCTCCGCCATGTGATCCGCGTGCTCGAGCGCCGCGACGCGGATCGCGTACCGACGGCGGCCGATGAACTGCATGCCGTGCTGACCTGGATCGCCGATGTTCCGGTCGGCAGCTTCACGCCCTCCGAGCGCGGTGGCGGCTGGGCATGGCTGCTGCGCCAGGCGCTGCTGTACCGGCGAAGGGTCCAGTTGCATCAGCAGCGGGGCGGACCGCAGCGGTGGCACGCGCGGTTGCCCGCCTTCCGCCACGGCTGCCTGGAGGTGCAGCCGATCGTCTCGAGCGACGAGGTCTGGTCGGAGGCGATCGAGATGCGCCATTGCGCCGACCAATATCTGCAGGGATGCGTCGACGGCGGTGTGCTGATGTTCTCGGTGCGGCGTGCCAGCGGCAAGCGCATCGCCACCATCGCCTTCGTCGCGGGTCCGGGGGGCTGGTCGCGGATCGGCTGCGCCGGCAAGGCGAACAGCGAACCGCCGCAGCAGGTCTTCGAGGTGGCCGAGCAGCTCGCCGCGCGTCTGGCAGCGGTCCCTACCGTCATCCCGGCATCGCTGGTCTTCGACCCGAGGGTCGGCGGACCGGGTGCATATCCATCACAGGAGGCAGCATGAACCGATCGATACATCTCTTGTTGGACGCGGCGGCGTTCGCCGCCGAGCGGCATCGGCGTCAGCGGCGCAAGGACGCCGAGGCCACCCCTTACATCAACCATCCGCTGGAGGTCGCCCGTCTGCTCGCCGAGGTCGGCGGCGTGCGGGATCCCGAGGTGCTGGCGGCGGCCTTGTTGCACGATGTCATCGAGGACACGCGCACCACACGCCGCGTGCTCGCGCGCCGCTTCGGGGCGCGGGTGGCGGCGCTGGTGGCCGAGGTGACCGACGACAAGAGCCTGCGCAAGGAGGTCCGCAAGCGCCTGCAGATCGAGCATGCGCACGGTCTGTCCCGTGCCGCCGCGCTCATCAAGATCGCGGACAAGACCGCCAACCTCCAGGACATCCGCCGCCGGCCGCCGAAGGGCTGGAGCGCCACCCGTCGACGCGAGTACTTCGCGCATGCCGCCGCGGTCGTCGAGGCATCGCCTGTCAAGCGACATCCGCTGCTGGAGAGGTTCCGGCGCGTGGCCGCGCGGCGGCGGGCCGCCGGGCGTCGCCGCGCGCCCTCGTCGCGGCTGGCATAGACTGGCGGCGGTGCCGACCCATCGGCCGGACTCCGTCATCCCGAGGTGCCGTCATGACCCGCCGAAGAAACGCCGTCCCCGCCGCTGCGCCGCTCGCCGCGCTGGTGTTGGTCGCGGCCTGTCTCACACCAGGTACGGCCGATGCGCAGAACGCCCCGCAGGGAGCGGCCCCGCCGCCCGCCTGCACGGTGGGCGTGCGCGCCGGGCGCCTCGTCGATCCGGTCGCGGGCAAGGTGCGCAGCGCGCAGGCCATCCGCGTCGGCGGCGAGCGCGTGCTCACGGTGGCGGCCGACGGGCCGACCGCGCTCGCGGATTGCGCGCGCATCGTCGACCTGTCGGGCGCGACGGTGCTGCCCGGGCTGATCGACTCGCATGTCCATCTCACCTCGGACCCGACGATCCGGCGCTACGAGCGGCTCGGTCTCTCCATCCCGCGCCTCGCGCTCATCGGCGCGGCCAACGCGCGCCGCACGCTGCTCGCGGGCTTCACCACCGCGCGCAATGTGGGGTCCGACGGCTACGCCGATGTCGCGCTGCGCGACGCCATCAACGCCGACGAGGTGCCGGGTCCGCGCCTCATGGTGTCCGGTCCCGGCATCGGCATCACGGGCGGGCACTGCGGCAGCAACCTGCTCGCGCCCGAGTTCCGCCAGACCTCGCTCGGCACCGCAGACGGTCCCGACGAGGTGCGCAAGGTGGTGCGCCAGAACATCCGTTACGGCGCCGATGTCATCAAGTATTGCGGCACCGGCGGCGTGTTCTCGAAGGGCACGCAGCCCGGCATGCAGCAGTTCACGCCCGAGGAGGTCGCGGCCCTCGTCGACGAGGCGCGCATGCACGGCCGCAAGGTCGCGGTGCATGCGCACGGCGCCGCCGGCATCAAGGTGGCGCTGCGGGCGGGCGTCGACACCATCGAGCACGCGAGCCTCATCGACGACGAGGGTCTGGAGCTCGCCAGGAAGTACAAGGTCTACTTCTCGATGGACATCTACAACACCGAGTACACCCAGTCCGAGTCCAAGCGCCGCGGCGAGCTCGAGGAGTTCATCCGCAAGGACCAGATGATCGCCGAGATCCAGCGCCGCAACTTCGAGCGCGCGCTGAAGGGCGGCATCCGCATGATCTACGGCACCGACGCCGGCATCTACCCGCACGGCGACAACGCGCGGCAGTTCGCGGTGATGGTGCGCTACGGGATGACGCCGATGCAGGCGATCCAGTCGGCGACCGTCAACGCCGCCGACGCCTTGGGGCTCGCAGGTCAGGTGGGCGAGCTCTCGCCGGGCGCCTACGCGGACCTGATCGCGGTGACCGACGACCCGCTCAGCGATGTCCGGGCGCTCGAGCGTGTCTCGTTCGTGATGAAGGGCGGGCGCATATTCTGAGCCTGCGGGCGGGCATGATGCGGACATGACGCCGCTCCGTCCGCCGCATCCCCATCCGCGTCGCGACCCGCAGGGCCGCACCGTGTTCATCGCGAGCCCTTCCATCCCGTCGCCGCTCGAGCAGTGGCGGGACGCGACCGCCATCGCGGTCGCCGTGCCCGATGGGCCCTTGGTCGAGACGCTGAACGGCGTCGCCTTCGCCCGCTGGTCCGGACCACCGGTCTGGGACGCGCCCGTGCCCGGTGAGGGCATGTTCGGCGACTTCGACGAGCCGCCGTTCGAGCCGCCGTCCTCCCTGGCGCCGGCCGCCGGCGTGGTCACGCTCGAAGCGGACGGCCGCGCTTGGCTGGTGGCGCCCACCAATGGCTACGGCGGCTACAAGCTCACCTTCCCCAAAGGCAAGCTCGATGGCATCGGCCGCCGCGTGAGCGCATGCAAGGAGGCCTGGGAGGAGTCCGGCCTGCGGGTCGAGCTGACCCGCTTCCTCGCGGATGTGCCCCGCTCGACCAGCTACACGCGCTACTACCTAGCGCGGCGCATCGGCGGTACGCCCGCCGACATGGGCTGGGAGTCGCAGGCCGTATGGCTGGTGCCGCGCGCCCGGCTCGCCGCGGTGGCGAACCACCGCAACGATCGGCCGCTGCTCGCGGCGCTCGATGCGCTCGGGGTCTGAACGATGTGGATCTGTCTCTCCGACGCCTTCCTCAGCATCGTCGACAAGGGCGACCCGACGCACGCGACCCTGCTCGTGCGCGCGCGCCGTGCGGGTG
The DNA here is from genome assembly GCA_036734505.1 of Steroidobacteraceae bacterium. GTDB lineage: Bacteria > Pseudomonadota > Gammaproteobacteria > Steroidobacterales > Steroidobacteraceae > UBA964. Next base: position 4,623 of record DAIMYL010000119.1, read on the forward strand.
ACATCGAGCGCGTGTTCCCCGAGGCGGCGGTCTCGTCCAAAGGCGGCAGCGACTACGCCTTCCGCGCCCGGCTGCCGCGCGAGCGCGTCGCGTCGCGCGTCGCCGAAGCGGTGCGAGGCATCGACTACGGCAACTTCAAGGCGACGGTGACCGAACGCCGCCGCCACGATGTCTACATGGACATCTGGTCGGCGCTCGCCCGGGACCAGGACGGCACGCGCGGCCGCTAGCGGCCCAAAGAAAACGGCCGGGACCCTTGCGGATCCCGGCCGTCGATCGGACGAGGAGGGCGGTCAGGCCTTCGGCTTGCGCGCTTCCTCGATGACCTTCTCCGCGACGTTGCGCGGCACGAGGTCGTAGTGCGAGAACTCCATGGTGTACGAGGCGCGGCCGCTCGACATCGCGCGCAGCTGGCCGATGTAGCCGAACATCTCCGACAGCGGCACGGTGGCCACGACGGCGATGCTGGTGCCGCGCTCGAGCTGGTCCTGGATCGAGCCGCGGCGGCGGTTGATGTCGCCGATCACATCGCCCAGGTAGTCGCCCGGCGTCACCACCTCGACCTTCATCACGGGCTCCAGCAGCACCGGCGAGGCCTTGGGGATGGCTTCGCGGAAGCAGGCCTTGGCCGCGATCTCGAAGGTGAGCGCGTTCGAGTCGACATCGTGGTAGCTGCCGTCGAACAGCGTCGCCTTGAAGTCCACGGTGGGGAACTTGGCGAGGACGCCTTCCTCCAGCTGCATCTTGAGGCCCTTCTCGACCGAGGGGACATACTCGCGCGGCACCGAGCCGCCGACCGTCGCGTCCTCGAACACGAAGCCCTGGCCGCGCTCGAGCGGCTCGAACTTGATCCACACCTCGGCGAACTGGCCGGAACCGCCGGTCTGCTTCTTGTGGACGTACTGCTGCTCGATGGGCTTGGTGAAGGCCTCGCGGTAGGCGACCTGGGGCTCGCCCATGACGCCTTCCACGTTGAACTCCGTGCGCATGCGGTCGAGCGTCACGTCGAGGTGCAGTTCGCCCATGCCGCGCA
>DAIMYL010000120.1:0-5603 GCA_036734505.1 Steroidobacteraceae bacterium
CATCTGGGCGATCACCGGCATCCCGGTGTCGCCGTTCGAGAACCACGACCTCGACCATCAGGTCACCGGTTCCGGCGGCGTCGCGCTGGTCGCGTCGATCGGCAGCGAGGTGAAACGCGAGGGCCGCATCAAGGTCGGCGACCTCGTCACGGTGTACTCCGGACAGAGCGACCTGCTGTCGCCGCTCGCCGCGCGCGATCCGATGTACGCGGGCTTCTCGATCCAGGGCTACGAGACCGACACCGGAAGCCATCAGCAGTTCCTGCTCGTCCAGGGCCCGCAGCTGCATCCGCTGCCGCCCGACCTCACGCTGGAAGCCGCGGGGTCCTATGTGCTGAACCTCGGCACGGTGGTCCGCGCGCTGTTCACGACGCTCGGCATCGTCTCGGGCCGCACGATCTTCGTCGAAGGCGCCGCCACCGGCACCGGCTTCGAGGCGCTCAAGAGCGCGGCGCGCAACGGTCTCGCCGCCGTCGGCCTCGTCTCGAGCGAGGAGCGTGCGCGCTTCGTGGTCGCGAACGGCGCGGTCGGTGCGCTCGACCGCCGCGACCCGCGCTGGGCCGGGATCTTCACCCCCGTGCCGGGGTCGGCCACCGACATCGCGGCCTGGGAGCGCGCCGGCGAGCCGCTGCTCGAGGCGATGCGCGCGCAGACCGGCGGCCGTCTGGCCGACTACGCCGTGTCGCACGCCGGTCAGGAGTCCTTCCCGCGCTCTTTCCAGCTGCTCGCGGAGCACGGCACGCTCACCTTCTACGGCGCGACCAGCGGCTACTGGTTCTCGTTCGTCGGCAAGCCCGGCACCGCATCCCCCGAGGAGATGCTGCGCCGTGCACGGCTGCGCGCCGGTGAGGCCGTGCTGCTCTACTACGGTGTCGGACCGGGCGTCGGCGACGGCAGCATCGGTACGGGCGAGCTGCTCGATCCGGTCGGTCTCGAGGCCATCGAGGCCGTGCGCGCCGCGGGCGGCAGGCTCGTCGTCGCCACCATGAGCGATGCGCAGCGCGAGTTCGTGCAGTCGCTCGGCTTCGGCGACGCGGTGCGCGGCGTGGTGTCGCTGGAGGAGATACGGCGCAAGGAAGGCGCGGACTTCGACTGGCCGCGCGCGCTGCCCGCGATGCCCGATGCCAAGCGCGAGACCGGCCGGTTCAAGGAATCCGTGCGCCAGTTCCAGGACCGAACGATGAAGCCCTTCGGCAGCGCGATCGGTCGATGGCTGCGCTCCGGCGACAACCCGCGCGGCTACCCGGACCTCATCATCGAGCGCGCGGGTCACGATGCGCTCGCGGCCTCGACCTCGCTGGTCAAGCCCTTCACCGGCCGCGTCGTGTACTGCGAACCGATGCAGGGCCGACGCTACACCTTCTACGCGCCGCAGGTCTGGATGCGGCAGCGGCGCATCATCATGCCCACCGCCACCATCGCCGGCACGCATCTCTGCAACGCCTACGAGGTCGCGCGCATGAACGACATGATCGCCGCGGGCCAGCTCGAGGTGAGCGCGCCCACGGTGGTGCCTTGGCAGGACCTGCCGAAAGCGCACCAGGCGATGTGGGACAACACCCACGCCGGCGCCAACTATGTGGTCAACCACGCGCTGCCCCGCACCGGGCTGCGCAGCCGCGACGAACTGTTCCAGGAGTGGGGAGCGCGCCGATGACGCCCAAGAAGCCTGCGAGCCGCAAGAGAACGGCTGCGCCCAAAGATACAGCCGTCAAGGCCACCCCCAAGACCCGCACCAAGGCCGCCGCTCCGGCCATCGCCGCCCCGAAGGCGGCCGCCGCGCGCAAGCCGGCACGCAAGGTCGCCGCCGCCGTGAAGGCCGCGGCCGCCGTCATGCGCCCCGGCCGCTTGATCGGCAAGGTCGCCATCGTCACCGGCGCCGCGGGCGGCATCGGCCAGGTCATCGCGCGCCGCTATCTCGAAGAGGGCGCGAAGGTGGTGCTCACCGGACGCAACCGCGACAAGCTCGACGCCCTGCGCGATGCGCTGCTCGCGGCCACCGGCGCGCCGGTCGGTGATGTCATGACGCTCGCCTTCGACGCCGCGGACCCCGGTCAGGCGCGGTTCGGCGTCGACGCGGTCATCCGTGGGTACGGCCGCATCGACATCCTCGTGAACAACGCCGGCTCGGCCGGCCCCAAGCAGCCGATCTTCGAGCAGCCGCTGACGCGAGAGGAGCTGGACGCGCAGCGCGCCGCCGGGTCGACCGACACCGAGACGGTGCGCGATGCCGCGGGCAACCTGCTCGGTCTCGCCTGGAACATGGTGCGCGCCGCAGCGCCGCATCTCGGCCGCGGCTCGAGCATCATCAACGTCTCGACCATCTTCTCGCGCACCAAGTACTACGGCCGTTCCGCGTATGTGATGCCGAAGGCGGCGCTCAACGCGCTGTCCAAGCAGCTCGCGCTGCAGCTCGGCGCCAAGGGCATCCGTGTGAACACGGTGTTCCCCGGGCCGATCGAGGGACCGCGCATCCGTAGCGTGTTCAGCGCCATGGACAAGGTGCGCAACACGCCGCAGGGCACCACCACCAACGATTTCCTGTCGGTGATGGCGCTGTCGCGCCGCGACGAGGCCTCGGGCGAGGACTACACCTTCCCGACCATCGACGATGTCGCCAACTCGATCGTCTTCCTCGGCAGCGACGAGTCGCGCGCCTTCAGCGCGCAGGGCTTCGAGGTGACCAACGGCATGCAGGTGCCGCACGAGTCGCGCTCGACCTGGGCTTCGCGTCCGGAGCTGCGCACCGTGGACGGGACCGGATCGACGGTGCTGGTCGCCGCCGGCGACCAGGTCGCCGACGCGCTCGCCATCGCGCGGGCGCAGGCCGGTTGCGGCGCACAGGTCATCCTCGGTCTCGGCTCAGAGGAGTCCGTCGAGGCCGCGCGCGCGGGGCTGCGCGAGAGCGAGGCCGATGCGCGCATCCGGCCGGAGCTCTTCGACCGCCGCCGTCCCGAGACGCTGGCACAGGCGCTGCAGACCATCACCAAGGACCAACCGTTGCACGGCGCGATCGTGCTGCCGGCCTTCGGCACCTGGCGTTTCCATGCGCCGCTCGCCGAGGCCAGCGACGCCGATGTCGACGCCTTCCTCGGCGCCGAGCTCACCGGCGGTCTCGCCATCGCGCGCGCGCTGTCGCGCCTGTGGCGCGAGCGCTCCAAGCCCGATTCATGGCTGCGCGTGATGTTCATGTCCAACGGCTCCGACGGTGCGGGCAACGTCTACGCCGACATCCTGCGCGCCGGACTCGAACAGCTGATCCGCGTCTGGCGCGACGAAAGCGAGGTCCAGTGGCGCGCCGGCGTGCGCCCCGTCGCGACCTGGTCGAACCAGGTGGTGCGCTGGAGCAACGAGGAGGACCACAGCCTCGCCTTCGCCGCCAACCAGGGCGCACGGCTGCTGTTCACCAAGCGTCGCGTGCCGCAGGTGAACCTCTATGTGCCCGCAACGCTGGTCGACGCCACCGGTTCGGCGCGCCCCGATTTCGGTTGGATCGAGTCGCTCATGGGCCTGCATCTCGGCAAGTGCGTGCTGGTGACGGGCGGCTCCGCCGGCATCGGCGGCCAGCTCGCCCGGCTGCTCGCGGTGTCGGGTGCGCGCGTGATGCTCGCCGCGCGCCGTGAAGGGCCGCTCAAGGAGCTGCGCGACGGGATCGTGCGCGAGCTCGAGGAGATCGGCTACAACCGCGCGAAGGAGCGCGTGCGCCTGCTCGCCGACATCGATGTCGCCGACGAGGGGGCGCTCGCGAAGTCCGTCGCCGCGACCCTCGAGGCCTTCGGCCGCATCGACTACCTCATCAACAACGCCGGCGTCGCCGGCGCCGAGCAGATGGCGGTGGACATCCTGCCCGAGGACTGGCGCAACACGCTCAACGCCAACCTCACCTCGAACTACTCGCTGATCGAGAAGGTCGTGCCGCTCATGAAGCGGCAGGGGTCGGGCTACATCCTCAACGTCAGCTCCTACTTCGGCGGCGAGAAGTACATCGCCGTGCCGTACCCGAACCGCTCGGACTACGCGGTGTCGAAGGCGGGGCAGCGCGCGCTCGTCGAGAACCTCGCGCGCTTCGTCGGACCCGAGATCCAGATCAACGCCATCGCGCCGGGCCCCGTCGAGGGGCAGCGCCTCAAGGGCAAGGACGGCAAGGCCGGGCTCTTCAACCGCCGCGCCAAGCTGATCCTCGAGAACAAGCGCCTGAACCAGGTGCACGGCGCGCTGCTGCGCGCCTTCGCCGCGGGCGTCACGGTCGACGAGGCGCTGGCCGCGCTGGCCGCGAACGACGTCGGCCTGCTCGCCGCCGAGGGCGTGCCGATGCCGCTGCGCGAGGTGAGCGCGCGCATCAAGGGCGAGGCGCACGCCAAGGAGGAGGCGACGCACTCGTCGCTGCATTTCGTGCTGACCCGCACCATGGCCGTGCGGCTCATCGCGCGGCTGCGCAACGGTTGCCTGCTGCCCGACGCCGCGCAACGCGACCGCGCCGAGCGCTGGGCGCAGGACCTGCCCGAGCCGCCGGAGCCGTTCGTGGATCCCGCGCGCATCGCCGAGGAGTCCAACCGCATCCGTGACGGCGTCATCGGCATGCTGCACCTGCACCGCATGCCGACCGAGACCGATGTCGCGCTCGCGACGGTCTTCTTCATGGCCGACCGCGCCATCTCCGGCGAGACCTTCGAGCCCTCGGGCGGCCTGCAGCAGGAGCGCACCATCACCGAGCGCGAGCTCTTCGGCCGCGCCAAGCCCGAGCGCGTGCGGCGCATGGAAGGCGAGACCGTGTGGCTCATCGGCGAGCACATGACGGAGCCGCTGGCGGCCGTCTCCAAGCTGTTCCTCGCCGAGGGGCATGTGGGCAGCATCGTGGTCATGACGCGCAGCGCGGAGGCCGGCGCGAGGCTCAAGGCGTCGCTCGGCCGTGCATTGGGGCACGACCGCATCTCCTACATGACGGTCGAGGACGATGCGCTCGAGGCCTGCATGGACGAAGCCCATGCGCTGGGCGGCGCGCCGGCGGCGGTCATCTCGACGCCGTTCGCACCGATCCCGCAGGCGCTGTTCGGGGTCGCGGGCAAGGACCACCTCGACGCCGCGGGGTTCGCCGCGCTCGTCGAGACCAACCTCACGCACCACTTCCGCGTGGCGCGCAAGGTGTCGCTGTTCCAGGGCGCGCGGCTGATCCTCGTGTCGCCGGATGTTCCGGTGGGCGGCACGCTGCCGCAGTTCGCGATGGCGAACTTCGTCAAGACGACCCTGCACGCCTTCACGGCGACGCTCGGCGTCGAGAACGAACGCCTGCCGACATCGGTGCCGGTGAACCAGGTCAACCTCACGCGCCGCATGCGCAGCGAGGAGCCGCGCGACGCGGCGGAGCAGGCCGAGGAGTACCAGCGCTTCGCGCATGCCGTGCTGCTGGCCGCGGCCCCGATCGTCGAGGCGCAGGAGAGCCGCTACCGCGCGCGCATCTACCGCGGTCTCGCGATCACGGTCTAGGTCGAGGGCCGCCCGCGGCCCGGGCGCCCCCCCGGCGCGGCGGGGAAGAAGGAGGAAGGGGGGAAGGAAGGGAGACGGGCCCGCAGAAGCCCACGAGAAGCAGGGGGGGGAGTCGGGGG
>DAIMYL010000121.1:0-3417 GCA_036734505.1 Steroidobacteraceae bacterium
CCAGTCGATCGCCGGCTTCATCAAGCTCAAGTTCCCGAAGCTCAAGCCCGCCAAGATCCTCGACCTCGGCTGCACCATCGGCCACAACACCGGCTCCTGGAAAGACCACTTCCCTGACGCGGAAGTGCACGGCATCGATGTCGCCGCCCCCTGTCTGCGCTACGCCCACGCGCGCGCCCAGGCGCAGGACCGCGAACTGCACTTCCATCAGATGAACGCCGAGGCGCTCGACTTCCCGGACGCGAGCTTCGATGTGGTGTTCTCCTCGATGTTCCTGCACGAGGTGCCGCGCAAGGGCATCGAGAAGATCCTCGCCGAGGCCCATCGGGTGCTGAAGCCGGGCGGTCTGATGCTGCACATGGAGCTGCCGCCCAACTCCCAGCTCTCGCCCTACGACGCGTTCTATCTGGACTGGGACGGCGCCTACAACAACGAACCGTTCTACAAGCCCTTCCGCGACCTCAAGCCCGAGGAGATCTGCCGCCGCGCCGGCTTCGCCCCCGACAAGTACCTGCAGTTCGTGATCCCCTCGGTCGGCTGGTACGGTGAGAAGGTATGGCGCGAGGCCGCGGAGCGGCCGCCCGCGGTGGACAGCGACAAGACCGGTCGGCTCACCGATGGCATCCTCTGGTACTGCTTCGGGGCCTTCAAGTGAGCGCGTCCGATCCCGCGCGCCGCCCGAGGCGCCGCACCATCCGCGGCGGTCGCCCGTATTTCTTCGACGACCCTGCGATCGACAAGATCCTGAACATGGTCGTGGTGCTCGGCAGCGAGGTGTGGACGCTGCGCGAACGGCTCGCCGCGCTCGAGGCCATCCAGATCCGTCAAGGCAGCCTGACGAGCGGAGAAGTGGACGCCCACGACTTCAGCCCTGAAGACGAGGCCCGCCTCGCCGGTGAGCGCAAGGAGTTCATCGACAGCCTGTTCCGCGTGCTGCAGGTGCAGGTCGAGGAGGCCCGCGCGCGCGGAGAGAAAGCCAAGCCGGCACGCCGCCGGGGCGCCGCAGCGAAAGGTCGCAAGACCAAGCGCTGACGCGCGAGGGACGCCTCGGGCATGCAATTCCGTTGCTGCCACGATGGGCGGGACAACCCGTCCGTGATGATTTATAAACATGCTCTCCTGTCCATAACCATTCGAGGAATCAGATGAATCCAGTCTTGGCCCGTGCCGTACGAATCGCCATCGCCGCCACCCTCGGCGCTTCCGCCGCCACCGCCTCGGTGGCGCAGGACACGGCCAACGACCTCGTGCTGACGGAGGTCACCGTCACCGCACAGCGCACCTCCGCTTCGCTGCAGGATGTGCCGATCTCGGTCACCGCCCTCAGCGCCGAGGCCATCGACCGTCAGCAGATCACCAACACGCTCGATGTGATCTCCAAGGTCCCGAACCTCGTCGGCAGCAACAACGTCGGTCTCGGCAGCGCCACCGCGTTCTTCCTGCGCGGCGTCGGCCAGGATGAGTCGCTGTCGACCTCCGATCCGGCGATCGGCACCTATGTCGATGGCGTCTACATCGCCCGCCAGATCAACAACAACGCCTTCCTCTACGACATGGACCGCATCGAGGTCCTGCGCGGCCCGCAGGGCACCCTGTACGGCCGCAACACCTCCGGCGGCGCCGTGAAGGTGATCACCCGCAAGCCGGAAGACGAGCTCAAGGGCTATGTCGACCTGGCCTACGGCGAATACGACGCCTACACCGGTCGGGCGATGATCAACGCGCCGCTCAGCGACACGCTCTCGCTGCGTGTCAACGGCTTCGTGCTCGGCCAGGACGAGGGCTACATCAAGAACCTCACCACCAAAGAGGAGATCTGGGCGCCCGAGGGCTACGGCGCCCGCGCGCAGCTGCGCTTCCAGCCGAACGACGATGTCGACTTCACGCTGGCCGCCGAGTACGCCGACGAGGAGGGCACCGGCCTCACCGGTTCCGACTTCGCGCGCAACACCGACCGCGACCTCTTCACGGTGGTCAGCGGGCTGCGTGACCAGTTCGCCGAGACCGACCAGACCGCCGTCACGCTGGGCGGCACCTTCAAGCTCGGCAGCGTCACCGTCGAGTCGATCACCGGCTGGCGCGATCTCAACCAGCGCTTCCTGCTCGACCTCTCGGACGCGGCGCCCTCGCAGTACATCCTGCCGCACAAGAGCAACCACAAGCAGCTGAGCCAGGAGTTCGTGTTCTCAGGGAACGCCGGCCGCGTGGACTGGCTCGCGGGCGTCTTCTACATGGACGAGAAGAACCGCTCCGACATCGGCGACGAGCTGTTCCTGTTCGGCGGCGCCGTCGCGGCCAACTTCCGTCGCGACCTGCGCAACGACAACGAGAGCTACGGCATCTTCGCGGAGGCGACCCTCAACCTGAACGACCAGTGGGCGTTCACGCTGGGCGGCCGTCAGACCGAGGAGAAGAAGACGGTCAACAACACCCAGTACTTCGTCGCGCCGGGCGGCGGTCCGCGCAATGTCAGCGGCAACAACTACCCGGGCGTCCCGGGCAACCTCGTCCCGCTCTGGGGCAACGCCCAGATCCTGGCGAACGGCACGCCGACCAAGCTCGACTTCTCGGAGTTCACGCCGAAGTTCGCCGTGCAGTACCGAGCCAACGACGACCTGCTCGCCTACGCGAGCTACACCGAGGGCTTCAAGTCCGGCGGTTGGAACGCGCGCGTCACCGATGTGCGCGACTTCGTCGACTTCCAGCCCGAGACCGTGAAGTCCATCGAGCTCGGCCTCAAGAGCGAGTGGATGGACGACCGGCTGCGCGCGAACCTGACCTACTTCCAGGCCGATTACGATGACTTCATCATCACCGCCCTCAACGACGCCGGTCGCTTCGTGACGGTCAACGCGGCGGAGGTCAAGATCGACGGCTTCGAGGTCGAGCTCGCGTTCGTCGCCGCCGATGGCCTGGATTTCTTCGCCAGCCTCGGCCAGATGGACAACGAGTACAAGAAGCTCGTCGGCGCGGACTTCCCGAAGTCCAACCAGGTCAAGCGCACGCCGGAGCTGTCCTATCAGCTGGGCTTCAACTGGGATGTGGCGGTGCCGGGCCTCGGCGGCAGCATCATCACCACCGGCTCGTTCTCGCATCAGGACGAGTACTACAACGGCCTGAAGAACGCGGCGGTCGAGTTGGCGCCGGCGATCGACCTGTTCGATCTGTCGGTGGGCTTCCGTCCTGACAGCGGTCGCTGGGCGCTCACCGCGAGCTGCAAGAACTGCGGCAACGAGGAGTACTTCCACTCGACGCTGAACTTCGGCACGCTCGGGTTCGCCACGCAGTTCCCGGGACTGCCGCGCACCTGGAAGCTCGGCTTCCGCTACAACTTCGGCGCGCTCTGACGGCACACCGCAGGACCCCGGCCTCTCGCGAGAGGGGCCGGGGTTTTTTTATGCGCCGTGTTCTATGCGC
>DAIMYL010000121.1:3517-5484 GCA_036734505.1 Steroidobacteraceae bacterium
TATGCGCCGTGTTCTATGCGCGGTGGTCGATGTCGAAGAGCAGGTCGAAGGCCTCGACCCAGAACGGCATGTCGGCGCTGACCTCGAGCCCGAAGGGCTGCAACAGCGCGTTCCAGTACACCGTATGGAGCGGCACCCAGACCGCGGGATCGCGGACCGGCGAACCGTCGACCGCGGTGTCCGCCGCGGTCACCTGACCGAACACCGCCTCACGCACCTCGCGAGTGCGCAGCAGCAGGGTCGGTCGGCCGTGCATGTCGATCAGGATCAGTAGCGCACCCACCCGCGGCACCGGTTGACCGGTGCGCTCGACGATCCACGGCAAGGTGAAGGTGCCCGTCTTGTCGCGCATCCGGATGAGATCGAAGATCTGCAGGGTGCTCTCGGCATCGAGCCCGATCCAGCGCACCTCGCAGACCGGGTTCGGCCCGATATCGGGGCAGGCGCGGCCTGCTGCCGCCAGGAAGGCCTCCAGCGCCTCGGCCGTGGGTGGCGTGGCGCCGGCCGGGAGGTGACCCGGGGTGATCGTTGCAGTGCTCGGGCTCATGGTTTGACGGCTCCCAGAAAAGCGATGGACAGCAGCGGGATGTGCAGGAAAACCCAATGACCCGGTTCCATCGACCCTCCTCAAGCGAAGCGTGCGCGACCCGCGCTCACTCCGCGTCGATGTCCCTTCCTGACAGGATGTTGGGCAGCATCAGCGCCGCCGCGGCCGACACCAGCAGCAGCGGCGCGATCAGCAGCGAGAAAGCCATCTGCCAGCCGCTCGTCTGCACGACCAGCGGCACCAGCGCCGGGAACAGCGCGAAGCCCAGGCTGAGCGGCGCCGAGCCGCAGACGGCGAAGGCGGTGGTGCGCATGGAGGTGGGGTAGAGCTCGGTGAGCAGCGCGCCCACGACGGCATTGCTGCCGTAGAAGAACGCGGCGGTGAGCGCGAACAGCGCGAGGTCGTGCCAGCGCTCGCGCGGCAGCCACATCAGTCCGACCAGTGCGATCGCCCCGAGCAGGCACCAGAGGGCGAAGGTGTTGCGGCGCGGCATGATGTACTCGCCGACATAGGCGGCGGCCAGATAGCCGAAGATCGCGATGCCGTTCGAGAGGCCGACGATCCTGGCGGCCTCGGCTTGCGAGTAGCCGCGGACCTCGATGAAGTAGGTCGGGAAGAAGAACGCGGTGCCGGCGTAAGCGCAGCCGAACGCGAAGAAGAGCACGATCGAGGCGATCGAACGACGGCGGTATCCGGCGGAGAACAGCCCGCGCAGCAGCCCCCAATCCAATCCGGGTGCGGTGCGGCCACCCGCTGCAGGGCTGGGCGCGGCGGAGGCCCGTTGCGCGGCCGTCCGCTCGAAGCGACCGCTCTCGGGCATGCGCCAACCGAGGAGCAGCGCGATCGGCACCACGACGAAGCCGATGAAGAACACCTCGCGCCAGCCCTGTGTCTCGAGCAGCGGCGCCGCGAGCATCGCGGCGAGGAACCAGCCGAGCGGATAGCCGCACTGCAGCACGCCCATCAGCATCCCGCGATGCCGCGCCGGGGCGCACTCGGCGACATAGGCGGCGGTGATCGGCGCGATGCCTGCGGCGAGGCCGAAGGCGAGCGCGCGCTGGATGGTCAGCTGGGTGAGGTCGGTGACGAGCCCGCTCAGACCGACGCAGAGCGCGGACAGGGCGAGCAGCCCCGCGAGCGTCCAGCGCCGCCCCCAGGTGTCGGCAGCCAGTCCGGCGAACACCACCATCACAGCTGCTGCGATGAAGCCGACGGTGAGGATCAGGCCGATGGTGTCGATGCCGACCTTGAACTCGCCCATCACGCCCGGGATCGCGTAGCCGAAGAGCGACTGGTCGAGATTGCTCATCGTCCAGGCGAACAGGCTGAAGGCGAGGATCGTCACCCATCCCGCGGCCGGGGCATGTCTTCCGACATCATGCGTAGCGCTCATGGCGGAAGATGGTACTCCGTCCGTACC
>DAIMYL010000122.1:0-5445 GCA_036734505.1 Steroidobacteraceae bacterium
GCCCGTCTTCGACCCGAAGGGCGCGCGGATCCGGAGCTGATCGGCAGCGCGAGGTCGATGCCCGCGACCTCGAAGCCGCGACGGTAGTCGCGCACATGCTTGGCGCACCACTCGCGCGCCGCGGCGGCGTCGCCGCGCTCGACGGCCTCGAGGATGCGCCGCTGCGCGGCGGCGATGCGCGCCCGTGCCTGCGGCACCACCGCCACCAGCTGCTGCAGCGAGGACGCCATCAGCTGCAGCAGCGGCTCGTGGCTCATCGACAGCACGCGGTTGCCGGCAGCGGCGGCGAGCGCGCGGAAGAAATCGGCCGCCTGCGCGGCAGCCAGAGCGTCGTTCTGCGGCGCAGCAGCCGCCACGACCGCCGTGAGCGCCACGAGGCTCTTCGGATCGCGACGGCGCGCCGCGAACTCCGCGACCATCGGCTCGATGACGGTCAAGGCCTCCCACACCTCGGCGACCGTGGCCTCATGCAGCGTGAGCGCACGCGTGACGCCGCTCGCGACGGTGTCGCGGTCCGGCCGGCTGATCATCATCAGCTTCGAGCCGCGCTCGCGCCGCAGCAACCCCGCGGATTCGAGCTCGCGCAGCGCCTCTCGCACCGTCGATCGGTGCACGCCCATGCGCAGGCCGAGCTCGGTCTCCGACGGCAGGCGTTCGCCGACGCGCAGCGCGCCCGAGGTGATGCTCTCGGTCAGCGCCGCGGCGACCTTGCGGTAGGCGGGTTCGAGCTTCAGCTTGGCGAACGGCGGCACGGCCGCGGCGCCGCTCATGCCGAGCGCTCGAAGAGCTCGCGGCCGATGAGCATGCGGCGGATCTCCTGCGTGCCGGCGCCGATCTCGTAGAGCTTCGCGTCGCGCACCAGGCGGCCGGCCGGGTAGTCGTTGATGTAGCCGTTGCCGCCGAGGCATTGCAGCGCCTCGAGCGCGACCTTCGTGGCCTTCTCGGCCGCGAACAGGATCGCGGCGGCCGCGTCGTGGCGACGGCAGCGGCCGGCATCGCAGGCGCGGCCGACCGCATAGACGAGCGAACGGGCGGCCGCGAGGTCGGTGTACATGTCGGCGACCTTCGCCTGCATCAGCTGGAAGCTGCCGATGGGCGCGCCGAACTGCTTGCGCTCGTGCACATAGGGCAGCGCGAGGTCGAGCGCCGCCGCCATGATGCCGAGCGGCCCCGCGGCGAGCACCGCCCGCTCGTAATCGAGCCCGCTCATCAGCACGCGCGCGCCGCGGTCGACCTCGCCGAGCACGTTCTCGGCCGGCACCACGCAGTCCTCGAACACGAGCTCGCAGGTGTTGGATCCGCGCATGCCGAACTTGTCGAGCTTCGGCGAGCGCGAGAAGCCGGGCGTCCCGCCCTCGACGATGAACGCCGTGACGCTGCGCGAGCCGGGCTCCGACCGGGTCCGCGCGTAGATGACGAGCACGTCGGCGTCGGGTCCGTTGGTGATCCACATCTTGCGGCCGTTCAGCACGAAGGTGTCGCCGCGCCGCTCGGCCCGGGTCTGCATCGACATGACATCGGACCCGGCGCCCGGCTCCGACATCGCCAGCGCGCCGATGTGCTCGCCGCTGACGAGCCGCGGCAGCCAGCGGTCGCGCTGCGCGTCCGTGCCGTTGAGGCGGATCTGGTTGACGCAGAGGTTGGAGTGCGCGCCGTAGCTGAGCCCGACCGAGGCCGAGGCCCGCGAGATCTCCTCCATGGCGATGATGTGCGCGAGGTAGCCGAGGTCGCTCCCGCCCCAGCGCGCCGGGACCGTGAGGCCGAGCAGGCCCTGCTCGCCGAACATGCGCCACAGCCGCCGGGGGAACTCGTTGTCGCGGTCGACCGCGGCCGCGAGCGGCGCCACCTGCTCGCGCGCGAAGCGGCGCACCGCGTCGCGCACCTCGGCGAGCGCCGGATCGTCCAGGGGGTCGAGCAGCAGTCCGTCGATGTCGGGCATGGCGTTGCCTCCGGGGATGCAATCGTAGTATTGTCGGACAATACTCCAAACAGTGGCCCCGCGCCACTGCGCGGCGGGCATCACCACGGGGCGGGCATGGCGACCATCGGCACCGACATCGACCGCGGCAGCGCGCAGTTCCTGGAGCGCGACGCCGCGCTGCGCGCGCTGGTCGCCGAGCTGCGGCGGCGCACCGCCGAGGCGGCGCAGGGCGGCGGCGCGGAGTCCCGGGCGCGGCATGTGGCGCGCGGCAAGCTGCTGCCCCGCGAGCGCATCGACCTGCTGCTCGACCCCGGCACGCCCTTCCTCGAGCTGTCGCCGCTCGCCGCCGGCGGGATGTACGGCGGCGAGGCGCCGGGCGCCGGCATCATCACCGGCATCGGCCGCATCGCCGGCCGCGAGTGCATGGTGGTCTGCAACGACGCCACGGTGAAGGGCGGCACCTACTACCCGATCACCGTGAAGAAGCACCTGCGCGCGCAGGAGATCGCCCGCGAGAACCGCCTGCCCTGCGTCTACCTCGTCGACTCGGGCGGCGCCAACCTGCCCAACCAGGACGAGGTGTTCGCCGACCGCGACCACTTCGGCCGCATCTTCTTCAACCAGGCCAACCTGTCCGCCGCCGGCATCGCGCAGATCGCGGTGGTGCTCGGCAGCTGCACCGCGGGCGGCGCCTATGTGCCCGCGATGAGCGATGAATCGGTCATCGTGCGCGAGCAGGGCACCATCTTCCTCGGCGGACCGCCGCTGGTGAAGGCGGCGACCGGCGAGGTCGTCACCGCCGAGGAACTCGGCGGCGGTGATGTCCACACGCGGCTCTCGGGCGTCGCCGACCATCTGGCCGAGGACGACGCGCAGGCGCTCGGGCGCGCGCGGCGCATCGTCGCCTCGCTCGGCCCGGCCCGGACCGACGGCCCGGCAGGACGCGCACCGCGGCCGCCGCGCTTCCCGGCCGACGACCTCTACGGTCTCGTGCCCACCGACCAGCGCTCGCCCTACGATGTGCGCGAGGTGATCGCGCGGCTGGTCGACGACAGCGAGTTCGACGAGTTCAAGGCGCGCTTCGGCACCACGCTCGTCACCGGCTTCGCGCACCTCGAGGGCATGCCGGTCGCCATCGTCGCCAACAACGGCATCCTGTTCTCCGAGTCCGCGCAGAAGGGCGCGCACTTCATCGAGCTCGCCTGCCAGCGCCGCATCCCGCTCGTGTTCCTGCAGAACATCACCGGCTTCATGGTCGGCAAGAAGTACGAGAACGAGGGCATCGCGCGCCACGGCGCCAAGATGGTCACCGCGGTCGCCTGCGCGCAGGTGCCGAAGTTCACGGTGGTCATCGGCGGCAGCTTCGGCGCCGGCAACTACGCGATGTGCGGCCGCGCCTACTCGCCGCGCTTCCTCTGGATGTGGCCGAACGCGCGCATCAGCGTGATGGGCGGCGAACAGGCGGCGCAGGTGCTGGCGCGCGTGCGGCGCGACGGCATCGAGGCCAAGGGCGGCGCCTGGAGCGACGCCGAGCAGCAGGCGTTCATGGACCCCATCCGCCGCCAGTACGAGACCCAGGGCGACCCGTTCTACGCCACCGCGCGGCTCTGGGACGACGGCGTCATCGACCCCGCCGACACCCGCCGCGTGCTCGCGCTCGGGCTCGCCGCATCGCTCAACGCACCGATCCCGGAGACGCGCTTCGGCGTGTTCCGGATGTGACCTCCCAAGACAGGGGCTTCGCCATGACGGACACCGCACCGGACGGGACGACGATGATCGAGCACAGCGTGGAAGCGGGCATCGCCCGCGTCTGGCTCGCGCGCCCCGAACTGCGCAACGCGCTGAACCCGGCGCTGCTCGAGGCGCTCGGCGCCCTGCTGCGCCGCCTCGAAGCCGACCCCGCGGTGCGCGTCGTCGTGCTCGGCGGGCGCGGCAAGGCGTTCTGCGCCGGCGCCGACCTGCGCTGGATGACCAAGGCGGCGGCCTTCGACCGCGCGCAGAACATCGAGGACGCGGGCTGCCTCGCGCAGCTGCTGCAGACGCTGGACGGTCTCGCCAAACCCACCATCGCCCGCGTCCACGGCGCCTGCTACGCGGGCGGCACCGGCCTCATCTCCGCCTGCGACATCGTGGTCGCCGCCGAGGACACGCGCTTCTGCTTCTCCGAGGTGCGGCTCGGGCTCGTCCCCGCCACCATCTCGCCTTATGTGCTGCGCGCGATGGGCTACCGCGCGGGCCTGCGCCACATGCTGGTGGCCGATGTCTTCGACGCCACCACCGCGCTGCGCACGGGGCTCGTCGGCGAGGTCGCGCCCGCCGATGCGCTCGATGCGCGGATCGACGCGCTGGCCACCGCCCTGCGCGAAGCGGGTCCGCGCGCGCTCGCCGAGACCAAGCGGCTGCTGCGCGAGGTCGACGGCCGGCCCATCGACGGCGCGCTCGCGCGGCGCACCGTCGAGTGCATCGCCGACGCGCGCGCCTCCGACGAGGGCGTCGAGGGCGTGCGCGCGCTGCTCGCCGGCGAGACGCCGCGCTGGCGCGGCGGCTGAGTGCGCCGCCGATGAGCGCCCTGCCCCGCCGGCTGCTGATCGCCAACCGCGGCGAGATCGCCTGCCGCATCATCCGCACCGCGCGGCGGCTCGGCATCGCCACCGTCGCCGTGCATTCCGACGCCGACCGCGACGCGCGCCATGTGCGGCTCGCCGACCAGGCGGTGCGCATCGGCCCTGCGCCCGCGCGCCGGAGCTATCTCGACATCGCCGCACTGCTCGCCGCGGCGCGCGCCAGCGGCGCGGACGCCGTCCATCCCGGCTACGGCTTCCTCTCCGAGAACGCCGACTTCGCCGCGGCCTGCGCCGATGCGGGGCTGCTGTTCATCGGCCCGCCGCCCGCGGCGATCCGCGCGATGGGCTCGAAGTCCGAAGCCAAACGGCTGCTGGAGGACGCGGGCGTGCCGCTCACGCCGGGCTACCACGGCGAACGCCAGGACGAGGCGACGCTGCTCGCGGAAGCGGAGCGCATCGGCTGGCCGCTGCTCATCAAGGCGAGCGCGGGCGGCGGCGGCAAGGGCATCCGCCGCGTCGACCGGCGCGAGGATTTCGCGGCGGCGCTCGCCGCCTGCCAGCGCGAGGCCGCTGCGTCGTTCGGCGACCCGCGCGTGCTCGTCGAGCGTTGCATCCTGCGACCGCGCCACATCGAGGTGCAGGTGTTCGCCGACACCCACGGCCGCGCCATCCACCTGGGCGAGCGCGACTGCTCCATCCAGCGCCGCCACCAGAAGGTGCTCGAGGAGGCGCCGGCGCCGGGCATGACCGCCGAGCGCCGCGCCGCCATGGGCCAGGCCGCGGTCAACGCCGCGCTGCGCGTCGGCTATGTGGGCGCGGGCACGGTCGAGTTCATCGTCGACCGCGACGGCGCGTTCTATTTCATGGAGATGAACACGCGGCTGCAGGTCGAGCATCCGGTCACCGAGATGATCACCGGTCTCGACCTCGTCGAGTGGCAGCTGCGCATCGCGGCCG
>DAIMYL010000123.1:0-3058 GCA_036734505.1 Steroidobacteraceae bacterium
CGACCACGTTGATCTGCCGGATCCGCGCGCGCTTGCCTTCCTTGATGTCGATCTTCACGCGCACGCGGTTGTCGGGCAGGTCCTCGACCTGCGTGTCGACCTTGACCGCGTACTTGCCGCGGCTGAAGTACTGGTCGGTGAGGAATTGGCGGACATCCTCGAGCACCGAGCGGTCGAAGGTCTTGCCGGTGGCGAGCCCGACGTTGCGCAGGCTCTTCGAGAGGTCCTCGGTCTTGATGTCCTTGTTGCCCTTGAGCTCGAAGCTCTCGATGGTCGGACGCTCGAGCACCGCCACGACCAGCGTGCCGCCGTCGCGGCGCAGTTCGACATCGCGGAAGAAGCCGGTGTCGTAGAGCGCGCGGATCGCCTCGCGGATGCGCTGCGGCGTCAGCCGGTCACCGATGTTCACGGGCAGGTAGTTGTAGACCGTGCCCTCCGAGACGCGCTGCAGGCCTTCGACGCGGATGTTGTCGACCCGGAAGGGCTGGTCGGCGCTGACCGCCTGGGCCCTCACGGCGGCGCCCGGCAGGGCGACCGCGAGCGCGGCGACGAGCGCGAGCAGGGGGCGGCGCAGGCTCATCCCAGCTTCCCCGCGACATCGTTGAAGAGCGCGAGACCCATCAGCATCAGCAGCATCACGATGCCGATGTTCTGGCCGGCCACCTGCACGCGCTCGGCGAGCGGCGAGCCTTTGATCCATTCGATGGTCTGGTAGACGATCTGGCCGCCGTCGAGGATGGGGATGGGCAGCAGGTTGAGGAAGCCGAGGCTCAAGGAGATCACCACCAGGAAACCGAGGAACTGTACGAGGCCGCTGCGGGCCGAGGACCCTGCGTATTCGGCGATGGTGAGCGGCCCGGAGAGGTTCTTGAGCGACACCTGGCCGAGCAGCATGCGGCCGAACATCTTGGCCTGCAGCACCGTCATGTCCCAGGCGCGCACCGAACCCTCGACGAGGGCGCCCACCGGACCGAAACGGCGCTGCACCACCATCGACTCGGGCAGCGGCGGCGGCGGCGTGGGCTCGATGCGGATGCGGCCGATCTCGCGGCCCTGCACGATCTCGGCGGAGGTGCGCAGCGACACCTCGCTCGCCACGCCGTCGCGCGTGAAGCGCACGGCGATGTCGCGGTTCGGTCGGGCGTTGATGGCGTCGGCGAGCGCCGCGAAATCGGCTATGGCGACGCCGTCGACCGCGGTCACGACATCGCCCTCGCGCAGACCCGCCTCTGCGGCGGGACCGCCCGGCAGCACGCGCCCGAGACGGGGCGGGATGGCCGGCGACCAGAACCTGAAACCGATGCCACGCATCAACGCCGCAGGCTCGGTGAGCACGCGGCGCGCCTCGGCGTCCTCGACGCGCAGTTCGACATCCCGCTCGCCGCCGTTCGGCGCCCGCACGGTGAAGCGCGCGATGCCGTCGTCGCTCATCGCGTCGATGAGACCGAACAGCACCTCGCCCTGCGAGGACACCTCACGCCCGCCGAGACGCAGGATCTCGTCATCGGCGCGCAGGCCCGCCTGCGCGACCATGGAGTCGGGCGCGATCCGGCCCACCACCGGGCGCACCTCGGGGGAGCCCATCGCCCAGAGCATCCCCCAGAGCACGAGGATGGCGAAGGCGAAATTGGCGGCAGGGCCTGCGAGCAGCACCAGGATGCGCTGCCACGGCGGCCGACGCGTGAACGAGCGCGCGAGATCGGCGTCGGGCACCGGACCCTCGCGCTCGTCGAGCAGCTTCACATAGCCGCCGAGCGGCAACGCGGCGACGACATACTCCGTGCGGTCCGCCCCCGACACGCGCTTCCAGAGCGCGGGACCGAAGCCCACCGAGAACCGCAGCACCTTGAAGCCGAGACGCCGGGCGGCCCAGTAATGGCCGTACTCGTGGACGGCGACGAGGAGGCTGACGCCGAGGATGAACCCCGCCACCTGCCAAAGGATGCCCATGGGATCGCTCAAACAGACACTCCCGCACCGCCCACTTCGCGCAACGCCCGACGGCGGGCGTCGGCGTCGGCCGCCAGCACGCTGTCGAGGTCCTCGGCCGTACCGGCCGGGCAGTCCCTGACCACCGCTTCGATGACCGCTGCGATACCCGAAAAGTTCAAGCGCCCCTCCAGAAAAGCCGCCACGGCGACCTCGTTGGCCGCATTCAGCACGGCAGGCGCCGTCCCGCCCGCCCGGGCCGCCTCCCGCGCGAGGGCGAGACAGGGGAACCGGGCCATGTCGGGCGGCTCGAACTGCAAGGTCCCCGCCCGCGCGAGATCGAGGGATTCTACACCGGAGTCGATGCGCTCGGGCCAACCGAGGGCATGGGCGATCGGGGTGCGCATGTCGGGCGAACCGAGCTGCGCCAGCATGGAGCCGTCCACGTACTCGACCAGCGAGTGCACCAGGCTCTGGCGGTGCACCACCACCTCGACCTGCTCGAGCGCGAGCCCGAACAGGATGCGCGCCTCGATGACCTCCAGACCCTTGTTCATGAGCGTCGCGGAATCCACCGAGATCTTGCGCCCCATGACCCACTTCGGGTGCTTGCAGGCCTGCTCGGGGGTCGCCTGCGCGATGCGCTCGGCGCTCCAATCCAGGAACGGGCCGCCCGAGGCGGTGAGCAGGATGCGGCGCACCCCGGGCGGCGCGCGACCGGCTTCGAGCCCGGGCGGCAGGCACTGGAAGATGGCGTTGTGTTCGCTGTCGATGGGCAGCAGCGTCGCGCCCGACGCGCGCGCCAGCCCGAGCAGCAGCGGCCCGGCCATCACCAGCGATTCCTTGTTGGCGATCATCAGACGCTGTCCGGCGCGGGCGGCGGCGAGGGTCGACGGCAGACCCGCGGCCCCCACGATGCCGGCCATGACCGCGGGCGCCTCCTCGAGCGTCGCGATGTGCTCGAGCCCCTCTCCGCCCGCGAGCACGCGGGTCGGCAGACCACGGGCGCGCAGTTCGCGCTCCAGCGTCGCCGCGGCATCGGTCTCGGCGAGGGCTGCATAGTCCGGGCGGAACCGTTCGCACTGCGCCAGCATCTTGGTGACATCACGCCGCGCGCCGAGCGCGACCG
>DAIMYL010000123.1:3158-5441 GCA_036734505.1 Steroidobacteraceae bacterium
CGTTCGCACTGCGCCAGCATCTTGGTGACATCACGCCGCGCGCCGAGCGCGACCGCACGGAAGCGCTCCGGATGACGCGCGATCACATCGAGCGTGTTCTCGCCGATGGTGCCGGTCGAACCGAGGATGGCGACGCCGATCACGGCGGCCAGCCCTCGCCCACTAGCCCGGCCTGCAGCAGACCTAGCGTGAGGAGCGGGATGCCGGCGGTCAGGCTGTCGAACCGGTCGAGGATGCCGCCGTGTCCCGGGAAGAGATGACCGCTGTCCTTGAGCCCGGAGTGCCGCTTCAGGAGGCTCTCCATGAGGTCGCCCACCACGGAGAAGGCGGCCGCACCGACCGCGAACGGAGCGACCACCGCGACCGGCCAGCCGAGCAGCCGGGCGCCGACGACGGCGATGATGAGAGAGAGGAGCAGCCCGCCGATCACGCCCTCCCAGGTCTTGCCGGGCGAGACGCGGGGCGCGAGCTTGATGCGACCGAAGCGGTGCCCCGCGAAATAGGCGCCGACATCGGCCGCCATGATCACCAACAGCGCGAACAGCAGCACCCACGCGCCCTGCCCGGGCTCGAGCCGCAGCCGGCCGAGCGCCACGGCCACGGGCACCAGCGAGGCGATGCCGGCGACCGCGGCGAGCGCCGCGCCGACGCGCTGCGGACCGCGCAGGATCCAGAACACCGCGAGCAGCCACCACAGACCCGCGACGACGAGCAGCGCGAGCATGCCGCTGCGGGTGCCGCTCATCGGCCACGCGGCGGCGATGCCGAGCGCCAGCAGCGCGACGAAGGCCGCGCGCAGCGCCGGGCGGGTCGGCGCGACGAACGCCGACCACTCCCAACCGCCGACGAGGACCGCCACCACCACCAGGGCCAGCGTCGCGGCGGGCGGCAGCGCGAACAGCACCACCGCCAGCGCGGCGATGAGCACCAACGCGGTGAGCACCCGCTGACGCAGGCCCGCATAACGGCCGGGTGCGGAGGCGCCGCTCATGCGCCGCCCCGACCCGAGACCTGGCGGCCGGTGAGCCCGAACCGGCGCTCCCGGCTCTCGAAGTCCGCGATCGCCTCGGCGAGCACGCGCTCATCGAAATCCGGCCACAGCGTGTCGGTGAAGAAGAGCTCCGCGTAGGCGATGTTCCAGAGCAGGAAATTGCTGACCCGATGGTCGCCGCCGGTGCGGATGAAGAGGTCGGGGTCCGGCAGCTCCGAGAGCTGCAGCTCCGCGGCGAGCGCCGCTTCGTCGATGTCCGTCGGGCGCAGCGCGCCGCTCGCCGCCCGCGCAGCGAGCCGCCGAGCCGCCTCGACGAGGTCCCAGCGCCCGCCGTAGCTGACCGCGACCTGCAGGTCGAGCCGGGTGTTGGCGGCGGTGAGCGCCTCGGCCTCGGCGATGCGCTGCTGCAGCCGCACGGCGAGGCTCTGGCGGTTGCCGATGATGCGCAGCCGCACGCCGTTCGAGTTCAGCTCCTCGACCTCGCGGTCGAGCGCGTCCATGAACAGCGACATCAGCGTCGCGACCTCGGTCTCCGGACGGCGCCAGTTCTCGCTCGAGAACGCGAACAGCGTCAACGCGCGCACCCCGAGGCGCGCGCACTCGCGGATGGTGCGGCGGACCGGCTCGATGCCGGCGCGATGCCCCGCCGTGCGCGGCTCGCCGCGGGCCTCCGCCCAACGGCCGTTGCCGTCCATGACGATAGCGATGTGCTGCGGGAGGGCCACGGCGTGACGGAGCGGAGGGAGGTCCGCCCGCTCAGACCTGCATGATCTCTTTTTCTTTGGCTGCGAGGACCTGCTCGATCTCCGCCACATGCTTGTCGGTGAGCTTCTGGATCTCTTCCTGCGCCTTCTTCTCCTCGTCCTGGGAGATCATCTTCTCCTTGAGCGCCTCCTTGACGTCCTGCAGCACATCGCGGCGCACGTTGCGCACCGCGACCCGCGCGCCCTCGGCATCGCCGCGCACCACCTTGGTGATGTCGCGTCGGCGCTCCTCGGTCAGCGGCGGCAGCGGGATGCGGATCACCGTGCCGGCGGTGTTGGGCGTCAGCCCGAGGTCGGACTTGTAGACGGCCTTCTCGACGGCCTGCACCGCCGCCTTGTCCCAGGGCGTGACGACGAGCGTGCGCGCGTCCTCGATGCCGATGTTGGCGAGCTGCTGCAGCGGCGTCTCGGTGCCGTAGTAGTCGACCTTCAGGTTCTCGATCAGGCTCGGGTGAGCGCGCCCGGTGCGCAGTTTCTTGAGGTCGGCCTGGAACTGCTGCACGCACTTGGCCATGCGGGCGGTGGCGT
>DAIMYL010000124.1:0-5411 GCA_036734505.1 Steroidobacteraceae bacterium
GCTTCCTTGCTGGCGGTGTGCTGCTCGAAGTTGTCGGGCACCATGAAGTGGAAGAAGTCGCCGTCCTGGTAGAGGTACTGCATGTCGACGTCCATGACGTCGGCGGCCTCGACCGAGTCGCCCGACTTCCAGGTCTTCTCGACGGTGCGACCGGTCTTGAGGTTGCGCACGCGCACGCGGTTGAAGGCCTGACCCTTGCCGGGCTTGACCATCTCGTTCTCGACGATGACGTACGGGTCGCCGTCGATGAGGATCTTGAGGCCCGACTTGAATTCGCTGGTGTTGTAGCTGCCCATGGCTTGGATTCTCGTGCGCTGTGACCCAGAATGCCGGGCCCGAAAAAGGGCGCACATGATAGCCGCAACCCCCCTCACCCGCCAGCCGACCGCCGAAGCCGCCCCGACCACGACCCCGTCGTGGCAGGCCGATTTCGCCGCGGCCGTCACCGACCCGGCGGAGCTCGCGGCGATGCTCGACCTGCCCGACTCCTGGGTCGCCCCTGCGCGCGAGGCCGCACGGTCCTTCCCGCTGCGCGTACCGCGCAGCTTCGTCGCGCGCATGCGCCGCGGCGATCCGGCCGACCCTTTGCTGCGCCAGGTGCTGCCGGTGGCCGAGGAACTCGAGCCCGCCACCGGACGCAGCGACGATCCGCTGCAGGAGAACGAGGCCCGCCGTGCGCCGGGGCTGCTCCACAAATACCGCGGTCGTGCCTTGCTGGTCGCCACCGGCGCCTGCGCGATGCATTGCCGCTACTGCTTCCGCCGCGAGTTCCCGTACGACGAGCAAGGGGACACGGGCCGTTGGAAGGAAGCCATCGCCACCGTCGCCGCGGACCCGTCGATCGAGGAGCTGATCCTGAGCGGTGGCGATCCGCTGTCGCTCGGCAACGCGCGCCTGCAGTCCCTGAGCCGCGCGCTCGCGGGCATCCCTCACCTGCGTTCGCTGCGCCTGCACACCCGCAACGCGGTCGTGCTGCCCTCGCGCGTCGACGACGGGCTCGTCGACTGGATCAAGGGCCTGCCGTGGCGCGTCACCGTGGTGCTGCATGTGAACCACGCGCAGGAGCTCGAGGACGACGCCGTCGAGGCGATCGCACGGCTGCGCGGCACGGGCGCGCTGCTGCTCAACCAGAGCGTGCTGCTGCGCGGCGTCAACGACGATGCGGCGACGCTCACCGCGCTCTCGAAGCGTCTGCACACGCTCGGCGTGCTGCCGTACTACCTGCATCTCACGGACGCCGTGAACGGCACGGCGCACTTCGATGTGGACGAGGCGCGCGGCCGCGCGCTCGTCGACGCGCTCGCCCGCGGGCTGCCGGGTTATCTCGTGCCGCGCTTGGTGCGCGAGGTCCCGGGCGAGGACGCCAAAGTGGTGCTGGCGGCGGGCTTGGACGCGGGCTGAAGCAGCTTCTCCTGCAACCAGACCTTGATCAGGGACTGGTACGGGACATCCCGGGAATTCGCGGCGGTCTTGATGGCCTCCAACAGGTGCCGCGGCAACCTCAACGAGATCGTCTTCGTGGAGGGTTTGAGGTTGGGGAACACGGCGCGGGTCGCCTGACTCCAGTCGAGATACTCGGTGGAATCGCGGACGCCGGTCTCCCAGAACGCGCGCTCCTGACCTTCGTCGCGGAATTCCGGCACGGGCTTCAGGCGCTTGCCGGTCCGTTTACCCGTCATTCGCTTGTCCATAGATGGTCCGCTCCTTGCGGTGCATGTCACGCGCCGAGATGACCCTCACCCGCGTGCTGCGTTCACGCAGCGTGAAGGTGATGTGCAACAGACGCCCGGCGTGGGTGGCGCCCAATGCGTGGAACCTCGGCTCGGCCTCGCTGTGCCGGTGATCGGCGAGCAGCAGCAGGGGTTGGTTGAAGAAGACCTCCTCGGCCTCGAACGCACCGACTCCGTGCCGGTCGTTCTTGCGGCTGTTCCCGTCATCCCAATCGAAGGCGAGCGGCTCGGGCAATTCGATCATCCGTGTATATGTCCACAATATACATTTTCCCGTCCATCTCCATAACTCGGCGGTTTTCGGGAAATGCCCGACCATCGACTGCCGCGAACTTAAACAAGTTAGCGAATGCTAACGGAACGGCCGCTCACATTTGTTAGCGGTTGATTAAAAATCTGCTAACGGCTACCCTTCCGGCCGTCGCAGGGGTACTGCGCGGTGGCGTCATGCAAGACATCCTCTCGAGGCGCGTGCAGAACCTGCGGGTGCTGGTCAGCCAGCACGGCGGCGCGAGTTCGCTCGCCAAGAAAGTGCAGCTGTCCGGCCCGTCCTACATCAGCCAGATCCTCTCGGGCGTCCGACCCCTGACCGAGAAGACCGCCCGCAAGTTCGAGGCCCAGCTCGGGCTCGCCCTCGGCTGGTTGGACGATGAACACATCGGGTCACAGCCCGTACGCCCGCCCTACACCGATCACACCCCCATCACGCTCAAGGAAAACCGGTCCATCCCCATGAACACCTCCCTCGTCCTCGTCCTGCGCTGCCCCGACGCCAAGGGCATCGTCGCCGCCGTCGCCACCTGCCTCGCCGACCACGACGCCTCCATCGTCGAATCGGCGCAGTTCAACGACCCCGAGACCGACATGTTCTACATGCGCGTGGTGTTCGGCGCCGCGGGTGCGGGCTTCCCCGGCCTCGAGGGGCTGCGCACCGCGTTCGCGCCGGTGGCGTCGCGCTTCGCGATGAAGTGGCAGCTGCACGACATGGCGCACCGCCCGAAGGTGCTGGTCGCGGTGTCGAAGTTCGGGCACTGCCTCTACGACCTCATCCACCGCTGGCGCGGCGGACAGCTGCCGGCGGACATCGTGGGCGTCGTCTCGAACCACGAGGACATGCGCGAGTTCGTGGAGTTCAACCGCCTGCCCTACCACCACCTGCCGGTGAGCGCGGCGAACCGCGTCGCGCAGGAAGGCCGGATCGAGACGATCATGCAGGACGCGGGCGCGGAGCTGCTCGTGCTCGCGCGCTACATGCAGATCCTGACGCCCGCCTTCAGCGCGCGGCTCGCGGGACGCTGCATCAACATCCACCACTCGTTCCTGCCGGGCTTCAAGGGCGCGAAGCCCTACGCGCAGGCGCACGCGCGCGGCGTGAAGATCATCGGCGCCACCGCGCACTATGTGACGGACGACCTCGACGAAGGCCCGATCATCGAGCAGTCGGTGGAGCGCGTGACGCACGCGCATTCGCCGGCGGCGTTGGAGGCCATCGGCCGCGACATCGAGAGCGCGGTGCTGTCGCGGGCGGTCACCTGGCATGTCGAGCACCGCGTGGTGCTCAACGACAACAAGACCGTCGTCTTCAACTGACCTCGAGCCGGGTCACCGCGCGCCATCCGCGGGTGAGCACGGCGCCGCGCTGCGCGCGCGACCCGGTCCAGTCCTTGAGCTCGGCGAAGCTGTAGTCGCGCGCCTTGTCGCCGTTCCAGACCTTGAGCGTGCCGCCGGGCGGCACCACGGCGATGCCGGCCACCACCTCGGCGCGCTCCTTGGCGAGCCCCGAGGGGATGTTGAAGAGCTTGTTGCCCTTGCCGCGCGGCATCTCGGGCACCTCGGACACCGGGAAGGCGAGCAACCGGCCGTTCTCGCCGTCGCCGTCGACCACGGCGATGCAGACCAGCGCCTTGTCGGAGGTGACGGCCGAGGGCGGCATCGCCAGCGCGCCATCAGGCACGCTCAGCACGGCCTTGCCGGCCTTGCGGTCGGTGATGAGATCCTCGAGCCGCGCCGTGAAGCCGTAGGCAGCGTCCGAGGCGAGCAGCCATAGGCTCTTCGGTTCGCCCATCATCAGGCCCGTGAACTTGGCGCCGTCGGGCGGGTTGAGCCGCCCCGAGAGCGGTTCGCCGAGCCCGCGCGCCGAGGGCAAGGAATGCGCCGGCAAGCTGTAGGTGCGGCCCGTGGTATCGAGGAAGGTGGCGAGCTGCAGCGACTGGCCGCGCGCCGACGCCTGCAAGGCGTCACCGGTCTTGTACTGCAGCGAGCGCGGGTCGATCTCGTGGCCCTTCGCGCTGCGCACCCAGCCGCCCGAGGAGAGCACCACCGTGACGGGCTCGTTGGCGATGAGCGCGGTCTCGTCGATGGCCTGCGCGGCCTCGCGCTCGACGATGCGCGAGCGGCGCGGGTCGCCGTACTTCTCGGCGTCGGCGGCGATCTCGGTGCCGACCAGCTTGCGCAGCTTGGTCTCGCTGCGCAGCACGCCCGTGAGTTCGTCGCGCTCGGCGGCGAGCTCGGCCTGCTCGCCGCGGATCTTCATCTCCTCGAGCTTGGCGAGGTGGCGCAGCTTGGTCTCGAGGATGGCCTCGGCCTGGATCTCGCTGAGCGAGAAGCGCTTCATGAGGACGGGCTTCGGCTCGTCCTCGCGGCGGATGATGCGGATCACCTCGTCGAGGTTGAGGTAGGCCGCGAGCAGGCCCTCGAGGATGTGCAGACGGCGTTCGACCTTCTCGAGCCGCCACTCGAGGCGGCGCTTGACGGTGCCGATGCGGAACTCGAGCCACTGCGAGAGGATCTCGCGCAGGCCCATGACGCGCGGACGGCCGTCGAGCGCGATGACGTTGAGGTTGACGCGGTAGTTGCGCTCGAGGTCGGTGGTGGCGAAGAGGTGCGCCATCAGCTGCTCGACATCGACCTTGCGGCCCTTCGGCACGATGACGAGGCGCGTCGGGTTCTCGTGGTCGGACTCGTCGCGCAGGTCCTCGACCATCGGCAGCTTCTTGGCGCGCATCTGCTCGGCGATCTGCTCGAGCACCTTGGAGCCGGAGGCCTGCCACGGCAGCGCCGTGATGACGATGCTGTCGTCCTCCATCCCGTACACGGCGCGCGCCTTGAAGCTGCCCGTGCCCTTGTCGTAGAACTCGGCGAGGTCGGCGCGCGGCGAGATGATCTCGGCGCCGGTGGGCAGGTCGGGGCCCTTCACGAACTTCATGAGCGCGCGCGACGACGCGTCGGGCTGGTCGAGCAGGTGCAGGCAGGCGGCGGCGACCTCGCGCAGGTTGTGCGGCGGGATGTCGGTCGCCATGCCGACCGCGATGCCGGTGGTGCCGTTCAGCAGCAGGTTCGGCAGGCGCGCCGGCAGCACAGCGGGCTCTTCGAGCGTGCCGTCGAAGTTCGGTTGCCAGTCGACCGTGCCCTCGCCGAGCTCGCGCAGCAGCACCTCGGCGTAGCGCGTGAGCTTGGACTCGGTGTAGCGCATGGCGGCGAAGGACTTCGGGTCGTCCTGCGAGCCCCAGTTGCCCTGCCCGTCGACGATCGGGTAGCGGTAGGCGAAGGGCTGCGCCATCAGCACCATCGCCTCGTAGCAGGCCGAGTCGCCGTGCGGATGGAACTTGCCGATGACATCGCCCACGGTGCGCGCGGACTTCTTGTGCTTGGAGACGGCCGAGAGGCCGAGCTCGCTCATCG
>DAIMYL010000125.1:0-5366 GCA_036734505.1 Steroidobacteraceae bacterium
AATCTATGGCATGGAACGAACCTGGTGGCGGCCAGAACAACCCGTGGGGAAAGCGTCCTGCCAAGGACGGTGACGACGCTTTCCGCAGTTTCCAACGCAAGCTCGAACAGATCCTGAAGGGCGCGCCGCCGGGCGGCGGCGCCGCGGCCGACGAGCCGCCGGGCGGGACGCGCTCGCAGCTCCTCATGATCGGCGGCGTGCTGCTGCTCTTCTGGGCTTGGCAGTCGTTCTTCACCATCGACCAGGCGGAGCGCGGCGTCATCCAGCGCTTCGGCAAGTTCGTGTCGGTGCGCGAGCCGGGACTCGGGTTCCATTTCTGGCCGATGGAGCGCATGACCAAGGTCAACACCCAGAAGGTGAGCAGCATCAGCTACACCGCCAAGGTGCTGACCCAGGACATCAACCTCATCGACATGACGCTCGCCGTGCAGTACCAGCTGCGCGACCCGGTCAAGTATCTCTTCCGCGTCAACAACCCCGAGCAGACGCTGCGCGATGTCGGTGAGATGGCGATCCGCGAGGTCGTCGGCCGCAGCACCCTCGAGGCGATCTTCGTCTCGAACCGCGAGCAGGTCACCGCACGCACCAAGGATCTCATCCAGCGCACGCTCGACCAGTACGGCACCGGCATCGCCATCACCAGCGTCAACCTCACCGACATCCAGGTCCCGGCGGATGTGCAGGAGTCGCAGCGCGACGCCAACAAGGCGCTCGCCGACAAGGAGCGGCTCGTGAAGGAGGCCGAGGCCTACGCGAGCGGCATCCTGCCGGTCGCCGAGGGTGCGGCGTCCCGTCAGTTGCAGGAGGCCGAGGGTTATCGCTCGCAGGTCGTGTCGGTCGCGGAAGGTGAGGCCTCGCGCTTCTCGCAGCTCGTCGGCGAGTACGAGAAGTCGCCGCGCGTCACGCGCGAGCGTCTCTATCTCGAGACGGTCGAGGGCGTGATGTCGCGCTCGCGCAAGGTCGTCGTCGACACCAAGGGCGGCAACAACATGCTCTACCTGCCGCTCGACAAACTTGTCGAACGCAGCCGCAGCGAGGAGGTCGCGGTGACCGCACCGCGCGCCGCGGCGGGGGCGGACCCGGGCGATGCGCAGGCCCCCGCGCAGGACCCGCGCACGCGGACGGAGCGCTGACATGACCCAGCAACTGCAACGCATCATCAGCGCCGTCATCGCCATCGGCGTGGCGCTCAGCTTCTGCGTGTTCACGGTCTCGGAGAACGAGGTCGCCATCCGCACCCAGTTCCGCGAGATCGTCGCCACCGGCTACGGTCCCGGCCTGCACTTCAAGTGGCCGATCGACACCGTGCGCAAGTTCGAGAAGCGCATCGTGTCGCGCAGCTTCGAGGGCGAGACCTTCCTCACCAGCGAGAACCGCGGCCTGATCGTCGACTACTATGTGAAGTGGCGCATCAAGGACGCCGGGCGCTACGCGCAGGCGTTCGGTGTCGACACCGAGGCCGCCGGCCAGCGCCTCGCCGACATCGTGAAGGACGGCATCAAGAACGCCGTCGCGCAGCGCACGCTGCAGCAGATCGTCTCGGCCGAGCGCACCGCCTTCACGGGTGACATGTTCGACCGCGCCAGCAAGAGCGCCGAGAGCCTCGGCCTCGAGCTCGTCGACGCCCGCGTCCAGAAGATCGGCCTGCCGCCCGACGTCGAGTCGCGCGTCTACGCGAGCATGCAGCAGAGCTTCGGCCGCCTCGCGCGCCAGCTGCGCGGCGAGGGCGAGAAGGAGGCCCTGCGCATCCGCGCCGAGGCCGACCGCAAGCGCACCGAGATCCTCGCGGTCGCCGCGCGCGATTCGCTCAAGATCCGCGGTGAGGGCGACGCCAAGGCGGCGGCGCTCTACTCGGCGGCCTACGGCCGCAACCCCGAGTTCTACTCGTTCTACCGCAGCCTGCAGGCCTACAAGAACTCGCTCGGCAAGGAAGGCGACCTGATGGTCGTCTCCCCGGACAGCGACTTCTTCCGCTACATGCGCGGACCCGGCGGCGCCGGCAACCGCTGACGCCCGGCCGCGCGCGTGTCCTCCGGGCGCTTCGTCGTCGTCATCGGCACCCAGTGGGGTGACGAGGGCAAAGGCAAGATCGTCGACCTGCTGACCGAGCGGGCGTCGGCGGTGGCGCGCTTCCAGGGCGGCCACAACGCGGGCCACACGCTGATCGTCGGCGGCGAGAAGACGGTGCTGTCGCTGATCCCCTCGGGGGTGCTGCGGCCGCAGGTCATGTGCTACATCGGCAACGGCGTGGTGGTGTCGCCCGAGGCGCTGCTGCGGGAGGCCGACATGCTGGCGGCGCGCGGCGTGCCCGTCTTCGAGCAGCTGCGCGTCGCGCCGAACTGCCCGCTGATCCTGCCGTCGCACGCCGCGGTCGACAAAGCCCGCGAGCAGGCGCGCGGCGCCAACGCCATCGGCACCACCGGCCGCGGCATCGGTCCGGCCTACGAGGACAAGGTCTCGCGCCGCGCGCTGCGCATCGCGGACCTCTTCCAGCCGGAACGCTTCGCCGCCAAGCTCGCCGAGATCCTCGATCACCACGACTTCGAGCTGCAGCAGCGCTTCGGCCTGCCGGGCGTCGACCGTGCGCGCATGCTCGACGAGCATCTCGCCATGGCCGAGCGCATCAAGCCGCTGGTGGTGGATGTCACGCTCGAGCTGCATCGGCTGCGCACGCGCGGCGCCAATGTGATGTTCGAGGGCGCGCAGGGCGCGATGCTCGATGTCGACCTCGGCACCTATCCCTTCGTCACCTCGTCCAACACCACCGCCGGCTACGCCGGCACCGGCACCGGCATCGGACCGCGCAACTTCGATTATGTGCTCGGCATCGTGAAGGCCTACACCACGCGCGTCGGCGCCGGTCCGTTCCCGACCGAGCTCTTCGACGCCACCGGCGAGCGGCTGCAGCGCGTCGGTCAGGAGTTCGGCGCGGTCACCGGGCGCCGCCGTCGCTGCGGTTGGCTCGATGCGGTCGCGCTGCGCCGCTCCGTCATCCACTCGAGCGTGTCCGGCCTCTGCATGACCAAGCTCGATGTGCTCGACGGCTTCGAGTCCATCAAGCTCTGCACCGGCTACCGGGCGGGGGGTGTGGTGTCCGCGGAGCCGCCGCTCTTCGTCGATGCGTTCGCCGATGTCGAACCGGTCTACGAGGAGCTGCCCGGTTGGAGCGCACCGACGCTCGGTGTGACGCGCGAGCAGGACCTGCCCGAGGCCGCGCGCCGTTATCTCGCCCGGATCGAGGAGATCGTCGGCGTGCCCATCGATGTCATCTCGACCGGCCCGGACCGCGACCAGACCATCATCCGCCGCCATCCCTTCGGTTGAGCCTCCCATGAGCCGTCTTGCCATGCGCCTCCTGGCATCGTTCGCGCTGGTCGCCGTAGGCCTCTCGGCCCCGGTGTCGCAGGCCGCCTGCACGCGCAACGAACCCGGGTATCTCTGGAACTTCGACGGCAGGATCGCCGAGAAGTACCCCGTCCGCATGACGCTCGTCTTCTCGGGCGAGAAGCTCGAGGGCGTCTACACCTACCGCAGCCAGTTGCGCGACATCCGCCTGCGCGGCCGCATCGAGGGCGGCAAGACCGTCGTGCTCGACGAGCTCGACGCCGACGGTCGCGTCACGGCGCGCTTCGAGGGCGAGTTCGTCACCCGGGACCCCACGGGCCGCTACGGCGACAGCGAGCTCGCCTGCGAAGTGATCATGGGCGGTTGGAGCAAGGTCGGTTCCACCGAGCGCCTGTCGGTGTATCTCGCGACCGACGGCGCGACCTCCGGCAGCCTGCGCCACCGTTACGGCGCCATCGGCGTGCGCGACGACGAGGTCGTGCACCGCGGTGCCGCGCGTTTCTGGCGCGCCGTGAAGGCGGGCGACCGCGCGACCGTCGCGGCGCAGGTCCGCTACCCGACCGCGGTGACGCTCGACGGCAAGGTCCGTCGGCTGAAGGGCCCCAAGGACCTGCTGGCGGTGTACGACGCGGTGTTCACGCCCAAGTTCGTCGAGGCCATCCTCGACAGCACGCCGCGCTACATGTTCGTGCGCGACCAGGGCGCCATGCTCGGCAGCGGCTGGGTCTGGTTCGGCGCCGCCGGCAAGGTCACCGCGCTCAACAACTTCTGATCCTGCCCCGGGAGGGGACCATGTACGACATCGTCGTCTTCGGCGCCACGAGCTTCGTGGGCCAGATCCTCGCGCACCGCATGATCGAGGAGTTCGGCGTCGAAGGCTCGGGCGGGGCGGGCGGCGCGCTGCGCTGGGCCATCGCCGGGCGCTCGCGCGCCAAGCTCGACGAGCTCAAGGCCGTGCTCGGCCCCG
This sequence comes from Steroidobacteraceae bacterium, assembly GCA_036734505.1. Lineage (GTDB taxonomy): Bacteria > Pseudomonadota > Gammaproteobacteria > Steroidobacterales > Steroidobacteraceae > UBA964. The sequence goes on from DAIMYL010000125.1 coordinate 4,313, forward strand.
CTGCCGCGGCGCTGCCCGTCATCGTCGCCGATGCCGCCGATGAGGACGCGATGCGCGCGATGTGCCGCGGGGCGCGGGTGGTGGTCTCCACCGTCGGCCCGTATGCGCTCTACGGCGAACCGCTCGTCAAGGCCTGCGCGGAGACCGGCACCGACTACTGCGACCTCACCGGCGAGGTGCAGTGGATCCGCCGCATGGTGACGCGTCACGAGGCCGCCGCGCGTGCCTCCGGGGCGCGCATCGTGCACTGCTGCGGTTTCGATTCCATCCCTTCCGACCTCGGCGTGCATGTGCTGCAGCGCGAGGCGCAGCGTCGCTTCGGCGCGCCGCTCACGCGCATCAAACTGCGCGTCAAGGCGATGCGCGGCGGCGCGTCGGGCGGCACGGTGGCGAGCCTCATCAACGTCCTCAAGGAGGTCGGCAAGGACAAATCGCTGCGCGCCGAGCTCGCCAACCCGTATTCGCTCTGCGTCGGCGGCGATGCGCCCGCGACGCGCCAGCCGAATGTGGCCGGCGCCGTGCACGACGAGGCGTTCGGATCGTGGGTCGCGCCGTTCGTGATGGCCGGCATCAACACCCGCATCGTGCACCGCTCCAACGCGGTCTCGGGCTGTCGCTACGGCCGCGAGTTCCGCTACGACGAGGCCGTGCTGACGGGTCGCGGCCTGCGCGGCCGGCTCGTCGCGCTCGGCACGGCGCTCGGTCTCGGCGGCTTCATGGTGGCGGCGTCGATCGGACCGCTGCGTTCGCTGCTCGAGCGCTTCGTGCTGCCGAAGCCGGGCGAGGGCCCGCGCCCCGAGGCGCAGCGCACCGGCTTCTTCGACCTGCGCCTGCACGGCGTCACCGCCGACGGCAAGACGCTGCGCGGCAAGGTCACGGGCGACCGCGATCCGGGCTACGGCTCGACCGCGCGCATGCTGCTGCAGGCCGCTGCCTGCCTCGCCACCGACACGCCCAAGGACGCGTTGCCGGGCGGGTTCTGGACGCCGGCGACGGCGTTCGGCGATCGGCTGGTGACGCGCCTCGAGGCCCGCGCAGGGCTCGCGTTCAAGGT